>NZ_VPEB01000009.1:0-161455 GCF_013417415.1 Acinetobacter sp. YH12254
TGTTCAAATGGCGATTCAGCGTTTAATTGGTTTTGGGAAAAAAGAAGAGTTTAAGGAAATTTTGGCAATTTTAAGAAAGCAGAATCCTGATAGGATAAGGGTTCTGTGAAATTTGTCGTGTACAGAGATAAATCTGATATTTTTCTTCTTTGGTAAGATGAGTGTAATTCATGATGCAATTTTGACTTTAGTCAGTCGGAAACAGCATGCTAGCTCATCTTGCATCTTTCAATGATTTAATCTCTGTTGCACTTCATTTGAGATTCTAAGTTATTTATGTTTGTTCAGAAAATACAGCAGAACAAGGTTCTGTAGAAATGCTGTTGATTTGTTTCCTAAGCTTATAAATATCTTTATAACTCTCTAGAATGCTAGAGAAATATGTATACAGCACAATATTGAAAAATTCAAAGAAAGACTTTTATAAATTGCTTTGATGTCAAAAAACACCTGATCACGCGGCTTAAGAAGAAAATTTCTATTCATATTCTGATAAAGAAAATTTGAATTTACGGGTCATTAAAGATCAATCCGGTTTAAAGAATAAATAACCTGATTTGCTCCAGCAGTATATAGATTTTTCTGAGTCATATCGAAAAACAGGAACCAAAAATTATGCAGCATCGACTTCAATATTTTCCTATAAAAATCGCATTATCCTGTCTAATCGCTTGTCTGACTCAGATGCTTTATGCCGAAAATGCGGTAACAGAAGTACAAAAACTTGCACCGATTATTGTGCAGGCGACCCGTACTGACCGGGAGCGTTTAAGCACACCCGCTTCAGTGTATTATCTCAATCAGGAACAACAGAACAGCCTGAATGTGAATCTTTCGGAAACCTTAAAGGGTGTTCCAGGGCTACAGCTCAATAATCGTGAAAACTATGCCCAAGATTTGCAAATTTCAATGCGTGGCTTTGGTGCCCGTTCCAGTTTTGGGGTACGCGGCGTGCGTTTATATGTCGATGGAATTCCGGCGACCATGCCGGATGGGCAGGGGCAAACCTCGAATATTGACTTGAACAGTCTGGAGCATATTGAAGTTTTAGGCGGTGCATTTTCATCGCTATATGGTAATTCTTCCGGAGGGACAATTTTAACCACCACACGGGAAGGGCAAGGTGCTGATTCGATCGAACTGGGTCATTCTGCCGGCAGTCAACATAAAGGTCAGACCAAGCTGGTTTTGCAGGGCGGTTCAGAAAATGCCAATGAGCCGAGCTATATGATCAGTTCATCCTATTTTGATACTGACGGTTTTCGGGATCATAGCGGTGCGCATAAAGTTCTGAGTAATGCCAAGCTGACTTGGGATCTGGAGGACGGCTCTAAAATTAACTGGATTAATAATTACGTTAAAATTGCTGCGGATGATCCCGGTGGTTTAACTCGCGAACAGTGGCAAGCCAATCCTAAACAGGTCGCTGAGAATGTCCTTTTATATAATGCACGTAAGGAAACTGAACAGCTGCAAACCGGGATAACCTGGAATAAACCGATCAATGATCAGCATGAACTCTACGGGATGGCCTATTGGGGACAACGGGCAGTGACCCAGTACCAGTCGATTCCTCGTACAGCGCAAGGTGGAGTCAATCATGCCGGTGGCGTGATTGATTTTGACCGTCATTTCTACGGCACTGACCTGCGCTGGACAGGTAAAGATATTTTTCCAAATACTAAACTGATTTCTGGTATTGCCGTGGATGCCATGAGCGAAGAGCGCAAAGGCTACCAAAACTTTGTCGGTGATACCTTGGGGGTAAAAGGTGAACTACGCCGGGATGAAGACAATCGCTTGTGGAATCTTGATCCTTATTTACAAGCATCCTATGCATTCTTGCCAAACGGGACATTCGATGCTGGTTTGCGTTATAGCAATGTGCATTTTAAATCTAAAGATAAATTCCTGTCCAATGGCGATAATTCCGGTAAAACCGATTATCAAAAGTTATTGCCCTCTTTAGCTTTAAGCTGGCAGCCCTTACCCGAATTGATGGCTTATGCCAGTTATGCCCAAGGTTTTGAAACCCCCACATTTACCGAAATGTCTTATCCGGCAAATACTGCTGAAAACCGCAGCTTGAGTTTAAAAGCAGCAGAAAGTGAAAGCTATGAAGTGGGTTTGAAATCTGCTAATGCTTGGGGGGATTTCACCGTAGCCGCCTTTCGGACCAGAACCGAAAATGATATTGTTTCTGCGGGAAATGAGGGTGGGCGCGCTACCTTCCGTAATGCAGATAAAACCTTAAGAGAAGGTGTAGAACTTTCCTGGAACAAAAACCTGTGGCGAGATCTGACAGCACAAGCCAGCTATAGCTATATTGATGCCACTTTTGATGCAGATATTCCTGAACTTCGGAATGATGAAGGAGAGGTTGTAGTATCTAGAGTAGCATCGGGGAACTATATTCCGGGGATTGCCAAAAATCAGGCATTTTTAAGTCTAGGCTGGAAGCCTGAAAATGGTTTAAGGGCTGGCTTTGATGTGCGTTACTCCGACAAGATTTATGTGAATGACTTAAATTCTGATACTGCACCAAGCTACACAGTCGCTGGTGCAAATATTGGCTATCACTGGAAAATGCAGGATTGGGCAGTGAATACTTTTGCACGGGTGGACAATCTGTTGGATAAAGACTATTCGGGTTCAGTCATCGTCAATGAAAGTAATGGTCGTTTCTATGAACCGGCAGAAGGGCGTCATTGGAGTGCGGGGGTGAGTATGACAAAAGTATTTTAATTCAAAGCATTAAAAGTTACTTTATTTTTATGTGTCTAGAAAATAAAAAAACGACAGGTGATTGGTATATTTTGAAATCTGGGTCAAAATATATAAAACTTGCCATTCGCATATTGATTATTTTAATAAGTCCATTTTTTACTGACCTGAAATAAATAAACTAATCACTAACAGTCTTTGCTTAACTTAATAAACGCTTTATATATTGCTTAAAAAAACAACTCAAACATTACACTGTTTTTAATCTAATTCACCTATTTTATAAAGGCAAAATTAATCAATAAAACCTTAAAAGGATGCCATTATGAAAGCTATTTTAATGAAGAAGATGATTCAGTGTGCTGCAGTCAGTGGTGTATTGGTTTTTGCTGCAGGCCAAACTATGGCAATGAATCAACAATCTAAGAATACTGCTCAACAGCATTCCCAAGTGTCGAATGACAGTCGTGTGACTTTAACTGACAGTCAGGTGATTAAGGTATTAAGTACAGCGAACAACGGTGAGATTAAGCAGGCAAAAACAGCCCTGCCTAAACTGAAGACAGATGAAGCCCGCAAGTATGCCCAAATGATGATTAATGATCATTCAGCAAATGAGAAAAAAGCTCAAGCCTTGGCAAATCGTTTAAATTTAACGCCACAAACCAGCACTCTCAGTACTGCATTGCAAAATGATAGTGATAAGGTGGTGGCCAAACTGAGTCAGTCATCCGTAACAGATAAGGACTATATGATGAGTCAAGTTGAAGTCCATCGTAAAGTGGTGACAATGCTCGACAAGCAGTTGATTCCAAATGCTAAAAATATAGAGTTAAAGAATATGCTGACGCAAACCCGTACTGCGGTTGCTGCACATTTGAAGAAAGCTGAACAAATCGTTGAAAAGATGAAATAATTTAATAATCATTCAATAAAAAAACCGCCATTAATGGCGGTTTTTTTATTCATAATATTTAATTAAAGTAGAGAAGAAGTAAGTAAATAGAAAATCTTTTTATTTCAATAGTCATTTGAAATATAGTATTTTTTCTATAGTGGAATGCTTATAATTTAACATGTAAATAACACGTAAAAAGAGATAATAATGCAAGGATCTATTTTAGATTATTCAGTGCAGCATAATACCGGTATTATTAGTGGGGATGATCAGAATCGTTATCAATTTACTGGTAGTGAATGGAGAGGCCAAGCGCTACCAGCACGTGGACAACGTGTAGATTTTGAGGTGTTAGGGCAGGGACAAGCCAAAGACGTTTATTTAGTATCGGCTCCTAATCCCTTTACCAATCAAGTCGGGCAAAAAAATCGAATTGTTGCGGCATTGCTCGCATTTTTCTTGGGTGGATTTGGTATACATAAGTTTTATCTAGGTCGTATCGGTTGGGGAATTGTCTATCTAATTTTCTTCTGGACATTTATTCCGGCAATCATTGCATTTATTGAGTTTATTATGTACCTATGTACTTCCGATGAAGATTTTGCACGAAAGTATGGTTAAGTTTTCATTGAGAGAAAGGGCGATATCGCCCTTTCTTTTTGGTCAAGTTATTTGGCAGGCTGCCCCCATTCATTGGTTTCTTGTTTGGTCTCTGTTGCTAGCCAGATAATTAATAAAATACTGCCAATAAGCGGGATAAGTGCAATTAAAAGCCACCAACCGGATTTATTAATATCATGTAAACGACGTATCGTTACTGCTAAGCCTGGAATAAATAACGCTAAAACTACTAAGGCATAAAGTACAAACTCAGTTCCAATGACTGCATCAATAATTTGAGCAATAATTAATAAAATAAATTGGACTAAGGTAAAAAACCAGAATTCTTTACGACGAGCACGCCCTATAAACGTCGCATAATTTTTTAAACACTTTACAAACCAATCAATCATATTGAATTGTTCTTCAGCTTTATTCTGATCAGAAATTTTGTCTAATTGCTTGGAAATATTTTGTACAGGATTGCTGTGACCTAATGCTGTAAAAATTTGAATGGCATTCCCTGTAGGATCGATATCGAAATCCACTTGATCTCCACGAGCAGGCGGATGCTGTCCACGCCATTCTGCACCGGTGAAATTGTACCGATTTTGGTCGTCGCCACTAATCACACCAGCATTATGCTGCACTGAATAATCTAAAATAACCCCTTTCATTTTCACCCTCTTTCTTTGTGTTTAAATTTATAAATTGTTTTTAAATTCATGTGGATAATATCATAATAGTATATTTAGGCACTTATTTTTTATAATATTTTTAATGTAGATGGTCGGTTTTTTTATGCATTGAATAGGCTATATTTCATATAAAAAATCCCGCTACTGGGGCGGGATTTCACTAAACTTTTTCTTTTTGACTTACCAGCTTAAAGCACCGCCGGTCTGATAATCCGTAACACGCGTCTCAAAGAAATTCTTCTCTTTACGCAAGTCCATCATCTCCGACATCCACTGGAACGGGTTATTCACACCAGCGAACTGTTCAGGCAAACCCAACTGCGCTAGACGACGGTTGGCAATAAACTTCAGATATTCTTCCATCATGCCCGCATTCATACCCAATACACCACGTGGCATCGTGTCACGTGCATATTCGATTTCCAGCATTGTGCCTTCAAGAATCATCTGAATGATTTCTTCCTGGAACTCGGTTGTCCATAGACCCGGGTTTTCGATCTTGATCTGGTTAATCATATCAATACCGAAGTTCAGGTGCATGGATTCATCACGCAAAATGTACTGGAATTGCTCGGCAACACCATTCATCTTGTTACGACGGCCCATCGACAGGATCTGGCTGAAACCGCAGTAGAAGAAAATCCCTTCAAGTACACAGTAGAACGCGATCAGGTTGCGCAGCAGGATCTGGTCATTTTCAGGTGTGCCGGTTTTAAAAGTAGGATCACTTAAAGACTGGGTATATTTCAGACCCCACGCTGCTTTACGTGCCACTGACGGAACTTCGCGGTACATGTTGAAGACTTCGCCTTCATCCATACCGAGCGATTCGATACAATACTGGTAAGCGTGTGTATGAATCGCTTCTTCAAATGCCTGACGCAAGATGTACTGACGGCATTCAGGGTTGGTAATGTGACGGTAAATCGCCAGTACCAGGTTGTTTGCAACCAGTGAATCGGCAGTCGAGAAGAAACCGAGTGAACGCATGACAATGGTACGTTCATCTTCAGTCAGGCCGTTTTCAGATTTCCAAAGTGCGATATCATGGTTCATGTTGACTTCTTGCGGCATCCAGTGGTTTGCACATCCATCAAGATACTTCTGCCAAGCCCATTCGTATTTGAACGGAACAAGCTGGTTCAAGTCGGCACGACAGTTGATCATCGCCTTGTCGTCAACCTGTACACGCTGTGCACCCATTTCAAGCTCTTCCAGACCTGGAGCAACATCAAGTTGTTCTAGGGAAGCAGATGCTCTTGCCAGCGAATCGGTTGGATTTGATCCTCGGTTTTGAGTGGCTCTAAGGGGTTGTGCAGCTGCCACATCCGGCGATGTGTTGCCTGCATCAGATACCACCTGTGAATTAGTCGCTTTTTGCGGCTCGACGGGCGCAGGCTGCTGTTCAGGAGCAGCCGGTTTTTGCGAATCATCTTCGAAATCGTCCCAACTTAGGATAGACATATCAATTCTCTCTACGTTGCTTTATATCTTTTATGAGACATTCAGCTTGGCTGAGATGTCTTACTATACGCTTAATTTGTGTAAGCAAAATTAAGTTTTGTCGATGAATGCTGTGAATTTATACAGCAGCGCTATCCCCACTACTTATTTTGTTTACGCTGCTGGCGTAATTTGAACCAGAAATAAGCAAGTGGTGCGTAAAAGGTAATAGCAAAGGAAATCAGCAATGCCGCAAGTCCTAACATGTAGTTGTGGGTCATATGGGGCATTGAGGTTTCCTTTGTTTTTAATTGAAGTTGAAATCCATTAATGAATTTCAACTAAATAAGCTTTTAAAAAAATATACACACCATCCAAATATGCTTACTCCATAGATTTTGTAAGCAAAGGGTGTTGTTAAACCCTTTAGGATGATCAAGCACATTACTAAAAAAACCATAACTGCTTGAAGAAAGTGCATTTCATTTTCGGAAAGTTGGTACTTCCAACCAAAGATATCTATTTTTTCTTTCATAATTATTTTTTCTAAATAACTATGCCAACGTAGCCTTACGTTTCAAAAAACAGAGAGGCTACAGGCGTAGCCTTTATTCTGACGTAGATACCTTTAGTTAATTACTGACAAGCCTCACAATCAGGGTTGTCAATTGAACATGCCATTGGCACTGGTGCTGCTTGCGCAAAACCATCTTCCTCTGCAGGAACTTCAGATTTTTTCGCTTCAACCACCGGAGCAACTGCCGCAGCAGGAGCAGCAACGGTGGTTGCTTTAACCGCATTCAAGGCGCCAGTATTAATAGTCGATTTTTCAGCAGAAGTTGCACCCAATGCACGTAGGTAATAAGTCGTCTTAAGACCACGTAACCAAGCCATTTTGTAAGTGATGTCCAGTTTTTTACCATTTGCACCAGCGATGTAAAGGTTCAGAGATTGAGCCTGATCGATCCATTTTTGACGGCGTGATGCAGCATCTACGATCCAACGTGTATCTACTTCAAATGCAGTCGCGAAGATGGCTTTAAGCTCTTCAGGAATACGGGAAATCTTCTGTACAGAGCCTTCGAAATGTTTCAGGTCGTTGACCATTACTGCATCCCAAAGGTCACGTTCTTTCAACGCACGTACCAGGTACGGGTTAATCACGGTGAACTCGCCAGACAGATTCGATTTCACATACAAGTTCTGGAAAGTAGGCTCAATCGATTGAGACACGCCACAAATGTTAGAAATCGTTGCAGTCGGAGCAATTGCCATCACGTTTGAGTTACGCATACCGTCTTTTTGAACTTTGGCACGTAACGTGTCCCAATCCAAACGTTGAGTGCGGTCTACTTCGAACATACGTTCAGGACGTGTTTTCGCAACCAGATCCAGTGAGTCGATTGGTAAAATACCCTGATCCCACAATGAACCTTTAAATGTCTCATAGGTACCACGTTCAACAGCCAAATCACTTGAAGTTGAAATCGCGTAGTACGAAATCACTTCCATTGATTCATCAGCAAACTCAACCGCCGCGTCAGAACCATAGGCCAGATTCATTTCGTATAAAGCATCCTGGAAGCCCATGATACCCATACCGACTGGACGATGTTTCAGGTTTGAATTACGTGCTTGTGGAACAGCGTAGTAGTTGATGTCAATCACGTTGTCGAGCATACGCACAGCCGTTTTTACTGTACGTGCCAGTTTTTCGCGATCCAGTACACCGCCTTGCACGTGTTGAACCAGGTTGATCGAACCTAAGTTACATACCGCGATTTCTTCTTTGCTGGTGTTCAACGTAATTTCGGTACACAAGTTAGAAGAATGCACTACACCAACGTGTTGCTGTGGTGAACGTAAGTTACATACGTCTTTGAAGGTGATCCATGGGTGACCAGTTTCAAACAACATCGACAGCATTTTGCGCCACAAATCTTTTGCACGGATTTTCTTGTGCAGCATGTTTGTTTCTTTGGCAATACCTTCGTAGTAAGCATAACGCTCAGCGAATTCTGCACCGGTCAAATCATGTAGATCTGGGGTTTCAGAAGGTGTGAACAATGTCCATTCCGCATCTTCAAATACACGTTGCATGAACAGGTCAGGAACCCAGTTCGCTGTGTTCATGTCGTGGGTACGACGACGGTCATCACCGGTGTTTTTACGAAGTTCCAGGAATTCTTCAATGTCCAGGTGCCAGGTTTCAAGATATGCACAAACTGCACCTTTACGCTTGCCACCTTGGTTGACCGCAACAGCCGTATCGTTCGCGACTTTAAGGAATGGAACTACACCTTGCGACTTACCATTGGTGCCTTTGATGTAAGAGTTTAAAGCACGCACTGGTGTCCAGTCGTTACCCAAACCGCCTGCCCATTTAGACAGCATGGCGTTATCACGCATTGCGCCATAAATATCATACAGGTCATCATCAATGGTGGTTAAGTAGCAGCTCGACAATTGTGGACGAAGCGTACCTGAGTTAAACAGGGTAGGCGTCGATGCCATATAGTCGAAGCTAGACAACAAGTTATAGAACTCGATGGCACGTTCTTCACGGTTTTCTTCATTGAGCGACAAGCCCATAGATACACGCATAAAGAACAATTGCGGCAATTCGAAACGTACGCCATCGGAATGGATGAAGTAGCGGTCAAATAAAGTCTGTAGACCTAGGTAGGTAAACTGGTTTGAGCGTTCTGGTTGAATCGCCGCTGCCAGTTTCGCCAGATCAAAGTTAAGCAGTTCTGGTGAAATAAGCTCAAGCTCAATCCCTTTTTTCAGGAAAGTTTCAAGTGCTTCACCTTCATGCGTATCCGTAGGTAGACCCAGGAATTTCAAACCAGTCGCCACCAGATCATCACGCAACAAACGTGCGGTCACATAGGTATAGTTCGGCTCTTGCTCGATCCGGGTACGGGTCGCCATCATCATAGTGGTGGAGATGTCAGACTCTTTTACACCGTTGTACAGGTTTTTCACGGTCTCATCGACAATGGCTTGTACATCAATTCCTTCAAGGCCTTCTGCTGCTTTAGTAACATGCGCAGTTAAAGCACTTAAATCAAGTGGCTTAAGTTGGCCTTCAGCATCGGTAATTTGCAGGGTCGGATGATGGTGTGCACCTAACTGTTTACGTGCTTCAGAACGTTGTTCACGGTAAATGACATAAGAGCGTGCAACTTTCTGTTCGCCCGTACGCATTAGCGCAAGTTCAACTTGGTCTTGAATTTCTTCGATATGAATCGTTCCGCCAGAAGGTAAACGACGTTTAAAGGTATTCAGTACCATTTCCGTCAGTTGCTCGATACGATCATGGATTCGGCTCGAGTCAGCGCTTTGCTGGCCTTCAACCGCCAAAAACGCTTTACCAATTGCGACAGAAATTTTTTCTGCATCAAAAGCGGCAACATCACCGGTGCGTTTAATCACCTGAAGTTGACCAGGAGTTGAAGTGATTACGCTCATGTTAGCATAGCTCCATTGTCATCTATTTTTATGTTTATGGACCGTTTGAACTGGGCAAGTTTCATGCACAGTGTTTGAGGAATAAACACAAGACCTAGTGGTTTTAAAATTAATTGAACACAAGATACGGGAAAATTTAGGGTAGATCAATATTGACATTTAGCTAAATATTTTTCTTAAGTTTTGCTTTAATCCTTGTAAAAATATCGCTATTTTTATTGATTTTTGTATAAGCCTTATCAGGCAAGGCATAGCATAACAAAGTCCCGGGAAAGTGCTTATAGATAACATTGTGGATAACTAAAAAGTGCTGAATCAAGCAGTCATATTTTGTTCATGTAATAGTTGTGTAAATCACAAATCAGATCTAAATCACTGTTTCAAGCATAGTTGCCCAAAAAATGCACGATAAAATATTACAAAATGCTATCTTGATGTATCAGTTTGGTGAACGTTATCTTGTTTACAATGTAAACGTGTGTATATTGCAAGCATATTAAAAACGTATCTATTGGATTTCAAAAGGATACGCCTATAGCGTAGATCCACCAAATAAGGGGCAATACATGAGCCAAGAAGAAAAGTTACCCAAGATTTTAATTGTTGAAGATGATGAGCGTCTTGCTCGTTTAACGCAAGAATACCTCATTCGTAATGGACTTGAGGTTGGGGTGGAGCCGGATGGTAACCGGGCCATTCGCCGGATTATCGCTGAGCAGCCAGATATGGTGGTGCTGGATGTGATGTTACCAGGAGCGGATGGTTTGACCATTTGTCGTGAAGTGCGCCCGCATTATCATCAACCGATCTTGATGTTGACTGCGCGTACTGAGGACATGGATCAGGTCTTGGGTCTGGAAATGGGTGCCGATGACTATGTCGCTAAACCGGTACAACCACGTGTATTGCTGGCACGTATTCGTGCATTACTGCGTCGTACGGACAAGGTGCCTGAAGATGAAGTGGCACAGCGTATCGAATTTGATGATCTGGTCATCGACAATGGTGGTCGTTCAGTCACTTTAAATGGTGATCTGGTTGATTTTACCAGTGCGGAATATGACCTATTGTGGTTGCTTGCATCAAATGCTGGCCGTATTCTTTCCCGCGAAGATATTTTCGAGCGTTTACGTGGCATCGAATATGATGGTCAGGATCGTTCAATCGATGTGCGTATTTCGCGTATCCGTCCAAAAATTGGTGACGATCCAGAGAATCCGAAGCGTATTAAAACCGTGCGTAGTAAAGGTTATCTATTCGTTAAAGAAACTAATGGTATTTAAGCAAATGTACGTTGTTGCTTGAACGAGCGGGATAAACTATAGGTGTTTAAACACAGTATATTTTTGCGTATATACGCAGGACTCGTCATCCTTGTCGTGTTGGTGGCTGTGTTCGGCTATCTGTTGGTACAGATTATCAACTATCAGCGTGCGCAAGAATATCGTGAGTCTCTGACTGATGGTATGGCCTATATCATCAGTGAGGGGGTCGCGCGCCAGCCAAATCTTCAGCAAAAGATGGATTGGGTTTCCGATGCTTCTGATTTGCTGGAATTGCCAATTCACTATGTAGAAGCCAGTAAGGTGGATATCACCCGTGCTGAAGGTCGCCGTATTGCCGATCGTAAAGCCGTGGTGCGCTGGGATGCCAAAACCGGCATTGCCTATATTGTGGTGGGGCTGCGCGATGACCCGAATCATTACCTGTATATAAAGGCCGACAGTATTACCGAGCGCCAGATGAAGGCGCTGCCGGTCTTTATTCTGGATTATCTGGTCTATTATCCGGGTCAGGAAAAAGAATATCTGTCCGCTATTCAGGATCATTTTTCTTATCCGGTATCGATTGAAAACGTACAGAGCTTACCTTTAGATTCCGAGCAGATCGGGCGCTTGCGTCTTGATCACAGTATTATCCTGTATCGGGATAGTGCCTCAATCCGTGGCACCACCATTTCAATTATTTCGCCAATTCCAGGTTCGACCTCACAAGTCTTGGTGATGGGGCCGGTGCCATTGTTTAACTGGATGCCATTCCAGTTAGCGACTGGTATTACCTTATTGAGCCTGTTTGTGCTGAGTCTGGGGGTGTATGGTTTGCTGGTGCCAATGCAGCGCAAGTTGCGTGAAGTCAGCTATGCCTTAAACAAAATGAAAACCGGTAATATGTCATTGCGTCTTCCTGTAGAAGGAAGTGATGAAATGGCAACGCTGGCCTCTAGCTTTAACAATATGTCTGATCATATTCAGCGCCTGATTGAAGCCCAGCGTGAATTGATGCGTGCGGTTTCACATGAACTTCGTACACCAGTGGCGCGGATTCGTTTTGGTGTGGAAATGATGGCAGATGAAGATGATTACGATTATCGTCTGCAACAGGTCGAACAGATTGATAAAGATATTGAGGCGCTGAATACCCTGATTGACGAGATCATGACCTATGCCAAGCTAGAACAGGGCATGCCTTCGATCGAGTTTGAAAAGGTCAATCTGTTTGAAGTGCTGAATCAGGTAGCTCTGGAAACTGAAGCATTAAAAACCCAGAAAATCATTGAGCTACATTCAATGCCTGATGTGGTGGTTGAGGCAGAACGCCGTTATCTGCATCGCGTAATTCAGAATCTGGTCGGCAATGCGGTACGTTATTGCGACAATAAGGTGCTGATCAGTGGTGGTCTGGATCAGGATGGTCAGGCTTATGTCTCTGTTGAAGATGATGGCCCGGGAATTCCGGAAGTGGATCGTGCCCGGGTCTTTGAAGCCTTTGCCCGGCTGGATGACAGCCGCACCCGTGCTTCGGGTGGCTATGGTTTGGGTTTATCCATTGTCAGCCGGATTGCATACTGGTTTGGTGGCAAGATTCATGTGGATCAAAGTCCGAGCTTGGGTGGTGCGCGCTTTATCATGAGCTGGCCTGCACAGCGTTATGTAAAGAAGAGCAAGCGCAAGTTGGCAGAAAAGACTGAGGAAATCAGTGATCATTCAGCTTGATGTTATATAAATGCTTTTGAGTTATAAAAAAAACGATGCCTGAGCATCGTTTTTTTATTGGGGAAGAATTTTATTCCTGAATGGTGGCATCCGGCTCAATCAATGGTTTGCCTTCTTTTAGGCCATGCAGGGCTTCAGGATTGAAGTCGATCATTAGCTTGGTATTTTTTCCATCAATGCTATAGCGCTGGATCAGCCTCTGATCACCAGATAAAGTTTCTACTTTGTATTCATCGGCAATATTCATGATGCCATCCAGATTAATGCTGGAAGAGGCATGATCCTCTTGAAACAGTGCATGGATATCGCGCAAGTCAAAAGCGACCTGACTTATATTGGGGTGTTTCTGGACATAATCTTGGATATGTCGCACCAGTAACTGGGCAAATAAAAAATAATTCGGCTTATGCGAGAAGCGTAGAGACATGCAAGGACTCCTTATTGTTACTTTATTAATGTCATTATGTGGCTTAGAAATACAAATAACATATTCTGAATCAGTCTGTTGGGTGTGTTGCAAAAAGATACAATTGCTTGCCTTGAGTGAGGCTGGGCTTAAAGTGCTTTAATCCAAGTTAAAATGTGAAAATCATGTTAAATATCAAATTAAATCAAAAGCTTTATACGCTGAAAGTTATGGATAGAATAAGTTTTTGTCTGATTTTTCTTTGCTTTGGCCGTGAAAGGGGCTATATCTAAGCCAGAGGCCAAGCAAGAATGATCTGAAATGGATTTATTTTTCAGGAATGCTGTTTATAGAAAAATTAATAGAAAATTAAAACTTAATCCAATAAAACGATTAAATCGGATGTTGAGAGATCAAACGCAAATTAAATGCTGAAATGCCTAAAAAATCATCCGAAAGACTAAGGCTTATAAACTAGCAAGTGAAATCCAAAATCAGGTACAATTGGCGGGATTAATTTTGTGTTTGGTGTATTTGAAGGCCAATACATACATTCTTTGTTAACAAATAGGCCTGCCAGGAGTTATCCCCGCATGAGTGCTATTACTCCATACGAATGGGCAATTATTGCCTTCGTGATCGGCGTTACATTTTTATGCGTCTTTATGCTGACCGTCCCATTACTCCTCGGGGGTAAATCATGGGGCCGTGCCAAGCAGGAGCAGTTTGAGTCAGGTGTTGTTGGTGCAGGTGGGGCTCGTATCCGCTTGTCTGCAAAGTTCTATTTAGTTGCAATTTTCTTCGTGGTGTTTGATTTAGAAGCACTTTATCTATATGCATGGGCGGTTTCTGTTCGTGAAGTAGGTTGGATTGGTTTTGCAACTGCAGCTATCTTTATTTTAGTTTTACTTGTTGGTTTGGTTTACGAATTATCCACAGGCGCACTCAACTGGGCACCTTCAGACAAACGTAAAGCCGCAGGAATTAAAGCTAAGATTGGTTCGCCAAATATGGATCTAGCAGAAATTACGCGCTTTAACTCAATTGAAGAATTGGTAATCGACCCTACAGGTCAAATCCCAGCTCAATCCTCTGGTCGTGTGAAAAGCTCACCGGCTAAATCATCTGATAAGGAGTAAGACGGGATGAAATATACATTAACCCGTGCGAATCCGGATGCTGATCAATATCCACTTCAAGAGCGTATCCTTGTAGAAGATCCGTTACTTGAAGAAGAAGTGAATAAGAATGTATTCATGACTCGTTTAGAGGATGTGGTACATACAGCAGTCAACTGGGGTCGTAAAAACTCAGTTTGGCCGTTTAACTTTGGTACATCATGCTGCTATGTAGAGTATGCGACGACCTTAACCGGTGTGCATGACTTGTCACGTTTTGGTGCCGAGGTGATTCGTGCTTCACCGCGTCAGGCGGATTTAATGATTGTGGCGGGTACCTGCTTTGTGAAAATGGCGCCTGTCATTCAACGTTTGTATGAACAGATGCTTGAACCGAAATGGGTCATTTCAATGGGGGCATGTGCCAACTCAGGTGGGATGTACGACATTTATTCAGTGGTACAAGGTGTGGATAAAATCATCCCGGTCGATGTTTATGTTCCCGGCTGCCCACCACGTCCTGAAGCTTTGATTCAGGCATTAATGCTGTTGCAAGACCAGATTCAACTCGAGCGTCGTCCGCTTTCTGCGGTGATCGGAGATGATCTTAAGCCAGTGTATAAGCCAAAGATGATGCCGGAACGTGACCGTAAGAAAGATCAGCGTGTTGCTGTGAAGAACTTGCGCTCTATGGATGAAATTAAATAATTTAAACGACTGGTCTTTTTTGCTGCACCCGCTATGGGTGTAATTGTCGTTTAGGTTGACTGAATTTGTATTAAATAGGAAGCCAAGCCAATGGCTGAAACTGACATTGCTATGCCAGAATCAACACCAGTTGATTCACGCCCAGCATTTGCCATCATTGAAGAACTCAAAACCAAATTTGGTGAGAACTTCTATGTGCAAACGACTTTCGAGGATTTCCCGACAGTCTGGGTTGAGCGCGCACGTGTACAAGAAGTTTTAATGTTCTTGCGTACAGTATCACGTCCTTACGTGATGTTGTTCGACTTGTCTGCGGTAGATGAGCGTCTGCGTACGCACCGCGACGGTTTACCTGCGTCTGACTTCACAGTGTTCTACCACTTGTTGTCGCTCGAGCGTAATACTGACATTCGTATTAAGGTTGCCTTAGCTGAAAGTGATCTGAATCTTCCGACGGCAACCAACATCTGGCCAAATGCCAACTGGTACGAACGTGAAGCTTACGATATGTTTGGGATCAATTTCGAAGGGCATCCAATGCTCCGTCGTATCTTGTTGCCAACCTATTGGGAAGGTCATCCGCTACGTAAAGAATATTCTGCACGTGCGACTGAATATACCCCGTATTTGCAAGACAAGGCCAAGCAGGACTACGAACAGGAACATCTGCGTTTCGTGCCTGAAGATTGGGGTATGAAGCGCGGTAATGCCGATGAAGACTTCATGTTCCTGAACTTGGGGCCTAACCATCCATCTGCGCACGGTGCATTCCGTGTGATTTTGCAGCTGGACGGCGAAGAAGTGAAAGACTGTGTGCCTGATATCGGTTATCACCACCGTGGTGTGGAAAAGATGGCTGAACGTCAAACCTGGCATTCATTCATTCCGTATACAGACCGTGTCGACTACTTGGGTGGTTGTGCACAAAACATGCCTTATGTGATGGGCGTGGAGCAAATGGCGGGCATTACTGTACCGGACCGTGCGCAATGTATCCGTGTGATGATGTCGGAATTGTTCCGTATCAATAACCACTTGTTGTTTATTGGTACTGCAATTCAGGATGCCGGCGGTATGACCCCAGTATTCTATATGTTCGCTGACCGTCAAAAGATTTATGACGCGATTGAAGCGATCACGGGTTACCGTATGCACCCAGCTTGGTTCCGTATCGGGGGTACTGCGCATGACCTGCCAAACAACTGGCAGCACCTCATTCGCGAAATCCTGGACTGGATGCCGAAACGCATGAATGAATACTACACAGCTGCTTTACGCAACTCGGTATTCATGGGTCGTACCCAAGGTGTAGCACAATATGACGCTAAATCTGCATTGGCTTGGGGTGTAACCGGTACTGGTCTTCGTGCAACAGGTATTGACTTTGACGTTCGTAAATATCGTCCGTATAGCGGCTACGAAAATTACGATTTCGAGGTTCCTTTAGAGTACGAAGGCGATGCTTATGCACGTGTCATGGTTCACTTCCGTGAAATCGAAGAATCACTGAAAATCGTCAAGCAATGTCTAGACAACATGCCGTCTGGTGCGTACAAAGCAGACCATCCACTGGCTGTTCCACCACCAAAAGACAAGACATTACAAGATATTGAAACCTTGATTACGCACTTCTTAAGCGTATCTTGGGGTCCTGTAATGCCGGCGGGTGAAGCATCTGTGATGGCGGAAGTGGTGAAAGGTGCGTCGAACTACTACTTGACTTCAGACAAGTCAACCATGAGTTACCGTACCCGTATTCGTACACCAACCTTCACGCATTTACAGCAAATGCCTTCTGTGATTAACGGCAGCCTCATGTCTGACTTAATCATTTATTTAGCGACCATTGACGTCGTAATGGCTGACGTGGATCGCTAAGGGGTAAACGCATTATGATGATTTTGACTGATAAAAAGCCACGTGTGAACGTTGAAGGAATTTTGACTGCGGACGAAATTCACGATATCGAACATCACATGGGGCACTATCCATACCCACGTGCGGCGTGTCTGGACGCGCTAAAGTGTGTACAACGCCGTAATGGCTGGGTAGATGATGCGCAAATGAATGCCATCGCGCAAATGCTGAGCATGAGCGTTGCAGATCTGGAAGGTGTGGCAACCTTCTATAACCGTATTTACCGTCAGCCGGTCGGGCGTCACGTAATTTTGTTATGTGATTCGATTGCGTGCTTCTTGATGGGTGCGGAAACTTTGGCAGAAGCATTCCAGCGCGAATTAGGCATTCAGTTTGGTCAAACGACTGCAGATGGTCGCTTTACCTTGTTGCCAATTTGCTGTCTGGGCAACTGTGACAAAGGCCCAACCTTAATGATTGATGAAGACACGCACGGTCTGGTTGAAGTGACTTCGGTGAAACAGCTGTTGGAGAAGTATGTATGAATACTGAACCAAAACCAATTTATGGCGACGGTAACCCGGAAACGCATCCACTCACATGGCGTTTAAGCAAACAAGCGAACGTACGTAATGCCGATGATTACGAAGCGCTCGAAGGTTATGCAGGCTTTAAAAAAGCCCTGTCGATGTCGCCTAAAGATGTATTGGACGTGGTGAAGGCAGCGACTGTTAAAGGTCGTGGTGGTGCAGGCTTCCCGGCAGGCATCAAATGGTCACTAATGGCGCCAAATGACAATTCAGGTCCACGTTACCTGATTTGTAATGCCGATGAGATGGAACCAGGTACCTTCAAAGACCGTTTGTTGATGGAAGATCTTCCACATCAACTGATCGAAGGGATGCTGATCGCGGGTTATACGCTTGAAGCAACCCATGGTTATATCTTTATCCGTGGCGAGTACATCGAAGCGGCTCAGTACTTAAATGAAGCGCTTGAGCAAGTTCGTGCCAAAGGTTACTTAGGGGATAACATTCTGGGTACTGGCTGGAACTTCGAGTTACACGTGCATACCGGTGCAGGTCGTTATATCTGTGGTGAAGAAACTGCATTGATTAACTCGCTTGAAGGCCGTCGTGCCAACCCGCGTACCAAACCGCCATTCCCGCAAGTTGCAGGTGCTTGGGGTCGTCCTACGATTGTCAACAACGTAGAGACCTACAACAACTTACCCGCCATCATGCTGCGTGGCCCTGAATGGTATATCGGCTTGTCTGCGGGCAAATCGAAAGATCCAGGTACGAAAATCTATGGTGCATCAGGTAAAGTGAAATTCCCGGGTCTATGGGAATTGCCTTTTGGTACGACTGCGCGTGAAGTGATTGAAGATCACGCGGGTGGTATGCGCGATGGTTTAACGCTGAAAGCATGGTTACCGGGTGGTGCATCAACGGACTTCCTGGCGGCCGAGCATATCGATCTTCCGATGGATGCGGAAAGCATCATGAAAGCAGGTTCTCGTTTGGGAACATGTCTGCTCATGGTGGTTGATGAAACCCAATGTATGGTTTCAGCAACACGTAACCTAGAAGAATTCTTTGCACGCGAATCATGTGGTTTCTGTACCCCTTGCCGTGATGGCTTGCCTTGGGCAGTGAAAGCGTTAAAAGCGCTGGAAAATGGCACAGGTAAACAGGAAGATATCGATCACTTACAAGAGTTAACGCGTAAGCTTTGGATCGGTAAAACTTTCTGTGCCCACGCACCGGGTGCAATGGAACCGCTCATGGGCGCACTCAAACATTTCCGTGGCGAATTTGAAGCGAAGGTGGTGAATGCCGCTGCTCAAGTTAGCTCCGTAGAACAAGCTTAAGGAATTCGACTATGGCTACAATTCATGTCGATGGCAAATCGTATGAAGTCAACGGCTCGGAAAACTTGCTACAAGCATGTTTGAGTCTTGGCATTGATATCCCATACTTTTGTTGGCATCCGTCCTTAGGTTCTGTCGGTTCTTGCCGTCAATGTGCCGTGACTCAATACGCGAATCCGGAAGATACCCGTGGTCGTTTGGTCATGTCATGTATGACGCCTGCATCTGACAATACCTACATTTCGATTGAAGACAAAGAAGCAAAAGATTTCCGTGCTTCGATTGTTGAATTCTTGATGACCAACCACCCGCACGACTGTCCAGTCTGTGAAGAGGGTGGTCACTGTCATTTACAAGATATGACCGTAATGACGCAGCATGACCGTCGTCGCTACCGTTTCACCAAACGTACCCATTACAACCAAGAGCTTGGTTCATTCATTTCTCACGAAATGAACCGTTGTATCGCCTGTTACCGTTGTGTGCGTTATTACAAAGACTATGCAGGTGGTACGGACTTCGGCGTGTATGCCAACGCATCACGTGTGTATTTCGGTCGTCCGGAATCAGGCACTTTAGAATCTGAATTCTCGGGTAACCTGACTGAAGTCTGTCCAACAGGTGTATTTACCGATAAAACTCATTCGGCACGTTATAACCGTAAATGGGACATGCAGTATGCGCCAAGCGTATGCCAAGGCTGTTCTTCAGGTTGTAACATCTCTCCGGGTGAGCGTTATGGCGAACTTCGCCGTGTCGAAAACCGTTTCAACGGTGAAGTGAACCAATACTTCCTTTGCGATAAAGGTCGTTTCGGTACAGGTTATGTGAACCGCGAAGACCGTCCGCGTCAGCCACAATTCCGTAAAGGTGCGACTGTAGAAACTGTTTCAGTAGATGCAGCACTTGATACGGTCATTGCAAATATCCAGGACAAAAAAGTTCTGGGGATTGGTTCACCGCGTGCATCACTTGAATCAAACTTCGCGCTGCGTGAGTTGGTGGGTCAAGAGAACTTCTCAACAGGTTTATCTCAAAAAGAGCAAAATCTGGTTGAACTTGCAGCTTCAATCATGCAAACCGAGGGTGTTTACAACCCGAATATGCGTGAAATTGAAAGCTATGATGCAGTTCTGATCTTAGGTGAAGACTTAACCCAAACTGCGCCACGTATGGCTTTATCTGTTCGCCAAGCTGCGAAAAATAAAGGCAAAGAGATGGCAGCGGAACGTCGTACCCAAGAATGGTTGGCTGAGCCGGTGCAACGTATTGCTCAAGATGCGAAATCTCCGATTTACATCCTGGCTGCGACACAAACCCGTCTGTCTGATGTTGCCGAAGGCGAAGTGGTTGCTTCTCCAAACGACATTGCACGTTTAGGTTTTGCTGTTGCTGCGGGCGTGAAGGGCGAAGCAATTCTCGGTTTAGATGACGATGCGAAAGCATTTGCACAAACGATTGCCGACACCTTAAAAGCTGCGAAAAAACCATTGATCATCTCGGGTACCAGCTTACAAGATGCATCAATCATGGAAGCTGCTGCACAAGTTGCACAAAATCTGGGTAATGCAGGCTTGACCTTGACAGTTCCTGAAGTGAACTCGATGGGTATGGCAATCTTCGGTGGTCAAAGCTTAGAGCAAGCCTTTGCACAAGATTATGATGCAGTGATCGTGGTTGAAAACGATCTGTATCGTCGTCTACCTGCTGCACAAGTGGATGCTGCACTGGCAGGCAAAGATCTGATCGTACTGGATCACTCTGAAACTGAAACAGTGAAAAAAGCCGACATCGTGCTTTCTGCTGCAAGCTTTGCTGAAGGTGATGGTACGGTGGTATCGCAAGAAGGCCGTGCACAACGTTTCTACCAAGTGTATGACCCGAGCTACTACAATCCTGAATTGGCAATCAAAGAATCTTGGCGTTGGTTACACGCTCTGGAAACAGGCGTGAAAGGCAAAGCGATTTCTTGGACGTTGCTGGATGATGTGATCGAGTCAGTTGCGAAAAACGTACCTGCACTTGAAGGCATTCTGGATGTTGCGCCTGATGCGGGCTTCCGTGTCCATGGTCTTAAAGTAGCACGTGAACCACGTCGTTACTCAGGTCGTACTTCGATGCGCGCGCCATTGTCTGTCCATGAGCCAAAACAGCCAGTGGACAAAGACTCTGCATTAACCTTCTCGATGGAAGGTTATGTCGGAACTCAAACACCTTCAGCACTGGTACCATTTGCATGGTCTGCCGGCTGGAACTCGCCGCAAGCCTGGAACAAATTCCAGGACAATGTCGGTGGTCATTTGAAAGGTGGTGATTCAGGCGTTCGTTTATTCGACCGTTTGGCAAAACTTCCGGCACGTACCTTTGTTGCACCGGCACCTGTTTTGGTTAATGCTGAAAGCTTCCGCCTAGTTCCAATGCACCATATTTTTGGTTCAGGTGAATTCACCGTAAAAACACCAGCAATGGAAACACGTATTCCTGAAGCGGTATTTGCAGTGGGTGAGCAGGATGCAGCACGCTTAAATGTTCAAGATGGTCAGACAATCACGGTGAAAGCAGGTGAGACGTCAATCGTTCTTCCAGTTCAAGTGATTGAATACTTACCGACAGGTTATATTGGCTACCCAATCGGTCTTGCACCGACGGTATCTCTGGCAGAGCCTGTTTCAGTCGCGGTTGGAGTGTAATTCATGGAACAAGAATTAATCCGTCAAACGCCGTTGTGGGCTGAAAACTGGCCAATCGCCTATTCAGTCATTCAAGCGATCGTGATCTTACTGGTTGTGGTATTGATCGCTGCGTTGATGTCTTTTATTGAACGCCGTTTACTCGGCTTGTGGCAAGACCGTTACGGTCCGAACCGTGTCGGTCCGGGCGGTATGTTCCAGATTGTTGCCGACATGCTGAAAATCATGTTCAAGGAAGACTGGACACCAAAATTTGCTGACAAACTGACTTTCCGTATGGCGCCAGCAGTTGCAATGGCAACTGCGGTGCTGTCGTTCATGGTTATTCCTGTTTCACCTTATCTAGGTGTGGCAGACATGAGCATCGGCCTGTTGTTCTTTATGGCAATGGCAGGTATTGCAGTCTATGCAGTACTGTTCGGTGGCTGGTCATCCAACAACAAATACGCCTTACTCGGTGGTTTACGTTCTGCGGCTCAGACCATTTCTTATGAAGTGTTCCTGGGGATCTCGCTGATGGGTGTGGTGGCAATTGCTGGCTCATTCAACATGCGTGAAATCGTTGAAGCACAACGTGATGTCTGGTTCGTGGTGCCTCAGTTCCTTGGCTTCCTGATCTTCGTGGTTGCGGGTGTTGCGGTGACGCATCGTCATCCATTTGACCAACCAGAAGCAGAACAAGAACTGGCTGAAGGTTATCATGTCGAATACGGCGGTATGAAGTGGGGGATGTTCTTCGTTGCGGAATACGTCAACGTAGTACTGATCTCTGCTTTAATCGTGACGTTATTCTTCGGTGGCTGGCTCGCGCCATTCAACCTTGAAATTCCGTTCCTTCCAGCAGCATTCTGGTTCATTATCAAAACAGCATTCTTTGTAATGATGTTCGTGTTGGCACGTGGTTCATTAATGCGTCCACGTTATGATCAGGTAATGAACTTTGGTTGGAAAATTTGCTTGCCATTAGCTCTAGTCAACCTGTTGGTGACTGGTGCCGTGATCTTGTGGTAAGGGCAGGGAGAACAAAATGTTTAAATTTCTAGCTGGATTTGGATCGATTGTTCGTTCGCTTTGGATGGTGTTTAGCCATGTAACGCGTAAACGTGACACGATTTTATATCCAGAAGTGCCGGCCGAAGAAATCGTGCCACCACGTTTCCGTGGTCGTATTGTATTAACGCGTGACCCTGATGGCGAAGAGCGTTGTGTCGCATGTAACCTGTGTGCGGTTGCCTGTCCGGTAGGCTGTATCTCATTACAAAAAGCAGAACGTGAAGATGGTCGCTGGTATCCGGAGTTTTTCCGTATCAACTTCTCACGTTGTATTTTCTGCGGTATGTGTGAAGAAGCCTGTCCAACCACAGCCATTCAAATGACCCCGGATTTCGAACTCGGTGAATATGTTCGTCAAGACCTGGTCTATGAAAAAGAACACTTGCTGATTTCAGGTCCTGGTAAATATCCTGACTATAACTTCTACCGTGTCACCGGTATGGCAGTTGCAGGCAAGGACAAAGGTCAAGCACAGCGTGAAAGTGCACCTGTTGATGTACGGAGTCTATTACCATGATGTGGCCATTTTATTTAATGGCCCTTGTGGCCATTGTCTCTACGGTTCGCGTGGTGACTAACGCGAATCCGGTACATGCTTTATTAAGCCTGATTGTATCCTTGCTTGCTGTTGCAGGCATGTTCATGATCGTTGGTGCGCCGTTCGCGGCTGCCCTCGAAATTATTGTCTATGCTGGCGCGATCATGGTGTTGTTCGTGTTCGTGGTGATGATGCTGAATCTGGGTGAACAAACCGTTGAACAAGAACGTAAATGGTTAACTTCATCGGCGTGGGCTTATCCGGCGCTGATGAGCTTCCTGATCGGTCTGGTACTGGTATGGGTATTAAACTCTGATTACGCACAGCCTTCACTGGTAATGGGTGTGGAAATGGTGGGCCCGAAAGCCGTGGGTCAAGCACTCTTTACGCAGTACTTGTTGTTGGTTGAAGTTGCCGCGATGTTATTGCTTGCTGCATTAGTAGCTGCATTCCATTTGGGTAAACGTGAGCCAGATGCAGAAGAGGAAAAAGAATAATGGGCAACATCCCTTTAGAGCATGGTTTGATCGTTGCATCTATTCTCTTTGCACTGGGTTTTTACGGTGTAATGGTGCGACGCAACCTACTATTTATTTTAATGAGCCTTGAAATCATGATGAACGCTGCTGCTTTGGCGTTCGTCCTGGCGGGCAGTGCATGGGCACAGCCAGATGGTCAGATCATGTTTATCCTGATCCTGACGCTTGCTGCGGCAGAGGCTTGTATTGGTCTTGCGATCGTCCTTCAGTTCTATCATCGCTTCCATCACCTGGATGTGGATGCTGCTAGTGAGATGCGCGGATGAGTTATTTATATCTAACAATTTTATTTCCGCTCATTGGTTTTGTCCTGTTAGCGGCGGGGCGCAACAAGCTTCCTGAAAATGTTGCAGCGATAATTGGTGTCGGTGCAGTTGGTTTATCGGCACTGTTTGCACTGATTGCAGGTCTGGACTTTGTTAACAATGGTAAAGAACTCTATGTTCAGCACCTGTGGACCTGGTTCAATGTCGGTGGTTTTGCACCGGGCATCAGCTTGCAACTCGACGGTTTGTCTTTACTAATGCTGGGCATGGTGACAGGTGTGGGTTTCTTAATTCACATCTTTGCATCATGGTACATGCGCGGTGAAGAAGACTTTGCACGTTTCTTCTCTTACTTCAACCTGTTCGTTGCAAGCATGTTGCTTCTCGTGCTTGGCGATAACTTGGCGTTATTGTTCTTAGGTTGGGAAGGTGTAGGTCTGTGTTCATACCTGCTGATTGGTTATTACTACCAGAACCCTGCAAATGGTCTGGCGGCAATCAAGGCGTTTACTGTTACCCGTATCGGTGACGTATTCCTGCTGATTGCCATGTTCCTGATCTTCCAGCAATTCGGTACTTTGAATATTCAGTACATCGTTGAAAATGCAGCGACTGTAATGACGCAAAGTTCTTCGCTGACCATCTGGACAGCATTGTTATTGTTCTTGGGTGCGGCAGGTAAATCTGCACAGATCCCATTACAAACATGGTTGGCCGATGCAATGGCAGGTCCAACACCTGTTTCTGCATTGATCCATGCTGCAACCATGGTAACGGCGGGTGTTTACCTGTGCTGCCGTCTGTTTGCAGTCTTTGAACTTGCGCCAGAAGTGATGGTGTTTATTTCGATCACAGGTGCGGTGACCTTGCTTGTAGCTGGTTTTGCTGCATTGGTTCAGACCGACATTAAACGTATTCTGGCTTACTCAACCATGAGTCAGCTCGGTTATATGTTTATGGCAGTAGGTGCTGAAGCATACCAGGCGGGTCTATTCCACATGCTGACTCACGCATTCTTCAAGGCACTCTTGTTCTTGTCGTCTGGTGCGGTGATTTTGGCTTACCATCACGAACAAAACATCTTCAAGATGGGCGGTTTGTTCTACAAGAACAAATTCCTGTTTGCATGTTTCGCGATTGGTGGCGGTGCCTTGGCAGCGATTCCATTCCTGACCATTGGTTTCTTCTCAAAAGACGCAATTCTTGCTGCAGTCTGGACGCAAAGTCATATTGCTGGTTTACCAGTGTATAACACGCTGTACTGGGTCGGTGTTGCAGGTGCTTTCTTAACCTCGATTTATACATTCCGTCTAATCTGGGTGGTATTCTTCGGCAAAGAAAACACGCCTTATCATGAAATCAAAGGTGCAACTTACTGGGCGCCACTGGCGATTCTTGCTGTCCTTTCGACAGGTCTGGCAATCGTACTGAAAGCACCCGTGATGAGCATTCTAGATGCAGCCCAAATTCCAGCCTTCATTATTCCTGAAGCGCTTGAAGCAGGTGCACATGGTGCTGAATACATCGCCATTGCTGTTGCATTGACGGGTCTTGTGGTCGGTGTGGTGCTGTTCGCTTTTGCTTACAATGCAGTCAAACGTTTTGCTGCCACTTCTGTAGGTGTGGGTCTGGTTAATATCTGCCGTAATGCATTAGGTTTCGACAAGCTTTATGACCTGATTTTCGTCAAGCCATATTTGCTGTTCGCTAAATTGTTCGGTCGTGATCCAATTGATGGCTTATGGCTGGTACTTCCTGCACTGGTCAAAAGTGGTCACAGCTTTACAAGTTCACGTCAAACCGGTTCACTGCGTGAATATGCATCTAGTATGGGGCTCGGTGTCGTTGTCCTACTGATGATCTTGATCGTGATTCAGGTCGTGGGGAAATAAAATGGAAGCTCCAAACAATATTATTTTGCCGGCTCTGATCCTCATTCCGTTCATTGCAGGTTTCATATGCTGGTTGGTCGATAAACTCGACCAACACTTGCCGCGTTATATCGCGCTAATCGGTATGCTGGTGACTTTGGTTCTGACCATCGTCCTTTGGCAAACTGGTACCTATAACTATGAATTAGGCGCTGCGACACCTTCGTGGGCTGCCGAATTCAAACTGCCTTGGATTCAGACCCTTGGCATTAACATTCACTTAGCCGTGGATGGTTTATCACTTCTTATGGTTGGTTTGACTGCACTCCTGGGTGTGCTGGCAGTCGGCTGTTCATGGGGTGAGATTCAAAAGAACGTTGGTTTCTTCCACTTGAACCTTTTATGGTCTTTGGGTGGTGTGATCGGTGTATTCCTGGCGATTGACCTGTTCCTGTTCTTCTTCTTCTGGGAGATGATGCTGGTACCGATCTACTTCCTGATTGCCCTTTGGGGTCATAAAGGGGCAGAAGGCAAGTCACGTGTTTATGCAGCAAACAAGTTCTTCATTTACACGCAGGTTGCCGGTTTGGTGATGCTGATTGGTATCCTGGGTCTGGTGACTGTAGGCTATACCATGACTGGCGAAATCCGTTTCGACTACAACTATTTATTAGGTGTGGCGAATACGCTTGACGCTCAGGTTCCAGCGCTTGCTTATGCATTCATGATCTGTTTATTCATCGGTTTTGCGGTAAAACTTCCAGTTTTCCCATTACACGGCTGGTTACCAGATGCGCATGCGCAAGCACCAACCGCGGGTTCTGTTGACCTTGCAGGTATCTTGATTAAAACTGCAGCGTACGGTTTATTGCGTTTCGTGATTCCGTTCTTCCCGGCAGCTTCGGCTCAGTTTGCAGATATCGCGATCATTCTGGGTTTAATCGGTATCTTCTACGGTGCCTGGTGTGCTTTCCAGCAAACCGACATGAAACGCTTACTGGCGTACACATCTATTTCTCACATGGGCTTTGTTTTACTTGCGATTTACGCAGGTAACATCCTGACCTTCCAGGGTCTGATGATCATGATGTTGGCACATGGTATTTCCTCTGCTGCACTGTTCATTATGTGTGGTCAGGTATATGAGCGTGTGCATACGCGTGACATGCGTTTGATGGGGGGTATGCGTGGTCAGTTCCCGTATCTTGCATTCTTCCTGATGTTCTTTGTCGCGGCGCTTGTCGGTATTCCAGGTCTGGGTAACTTCATTGGTGAGTTCCTGATCTTGATGGGTGCTTATGCACAATTCCCGGCGTTCACTATTCTTGCGGCAATCAGTCTGGTATTTGCAGGTCTGTATGGTCTGATCCTGATTCACAAAGCCCTGTTTGGTGTGCCAAACGAAGCGCAAAAACAGCACTATACACATCCGTTAAAAGATCTGAATGCACGTGAAATCGCGTTATTGTTGATCTGTGCGTTTGGTCTACTTTGGCTTGGTCTATACCCACAAAGCTTCCTTGATGTGTCTAACTCAAGCATGGCGTGGTTAGCGAATAGCTACATTCCAGTTCAAGAAGTGGTTGAAGTTGCTGATCAGGTAACGACTCAACTTGAAAATGTGGAGATCCAATAAGCCATGAACTTCACAATGTCTTTTTCTGAGCTTATGCCGCTCGCACCTGTGATGATCGTGTCGTTAACTGCGATCGTCGTGATGTTGCTGACGGCAATCAAGCGTAATCATAATCTTGTTGCGACGACGACTGTTGTTGGTCTGAACTTAGCAGCGTTCTATATCATTTTCGTTCTGTTGGCAGGCACATTTGCACCTGCTAATGTGATGAATCTGTTCATCGTAGATCCATTTACGATGTTGTACCAGTTTGTGATTCTGATTGCTGCACTTGCCTGTAGTACCTTGTCACACGCGTATATCGAAACTTATAAAGATAACCGTGAAGAGCTGTATATCTTGATGTTGATATCCGTCGCGGGTGCAATGTTAATGGTGGCAAGCTCGCACTATGCATCATTCTTTATTAGCCTTGAGTTGATGTCGATTCCTGTATACGGCCTGTTGGCATATACACATCAACGTTCTCAATCGCTTGAAGCAGGTGTGAAATATCTGGTGCTTTCAGCAACTGCGTCTGCAATGCTGCTGATGGGTATGGCATATATTTATGCCTACACAGGTACTTTAAGTTTCGTTGCTGAACCGGGCAAACTGTTTACTGTATTCAGTCAGCCAGCTGTGATAATTGGTCTGGCCTTAATTGTATTTGCTGTGGCATTTAAATTATCGCTGGCACCATTCCACAAATGGACACCAGACGTCTACGCAGGTGCACCAGCACCAATCGCGACTTTCCTTGCGACTGTGGCAAAAGTGGCGATGATTGGTCTGTTTGTTCGTTATGTTTTGTCTTCAGGTTTAATCCTGGCAGACAGCTTCGTAACGATCATTTCGATTATTGCAGTATTGTCGATTCTTGCAGGTAACTTGCTGGCTGTTCGCCAAGTGAACCTGAAACGTATTCTGGCATACTCTTCAATTGCGCACTTTGGTTATTTGCTGGTTGCCATCGTCAGTTCACGTAATACCGATTTCTTACAGGTTCAAGGTTTTGCGACTTTTGAAAGTGTAAACGTGTATGTGATTACTTATGTATTAACCACGATTGGTGCTTTCGGTGTTGTGACGCTGATGTCGAGTCCGTATAACAATACGGATGAAGCGGGTAGTCTGGCTGAATACCGTGGTCTGTTCTGGCGCCGTCCAGTCCTGACTGCTGTATTAACCGTAATGATGCTGTCTCTTGCAGGTATTCCTTTAACTGCCGGCTTTATCGGTAAGTTCCTGGTGATTAAAACTGCGGTTGCAGGCGAAGCCTGGTTCCTGACTGCAATGGTTATTCTGGGTTCAGGTATTGGTTTGTATTACTACCTGCGCGTGATGGTCGTGCTGTACATGACACCACCTGAAACACCACGTCTAGATGCGGTGAATCATTGGGGTCAAAAAGTCGGCGGTATCATGGTATTACTTGCTGCACTTGCGGTACTTGTGATTGGTGTTTATCCAGATCCAGTGATTGCGATTTCTAAATATGCGTTCTTCGCAATATCACCTGAATTACAGCAATTCATTTTCACTTTGGTTCAAAGTGGTTTTAACTAATATCTGCGAAGATTGACGTTATTACAAAAAAGCCTCCATGATTGGGGGCTTTTTTATTTATACAAATCAATAAAAGCCTTTATAATAGCGGAAATTTATCTTTAACCTTTTAGGTGTTCTCCTGTGGCAATCCATGAAATCCGTCATCCGCTCATCCGACATAAGCTCGGTTTACTCCGTCGTGCAGATATCAGTACCAAAAACTTCCGCGAGTTAGCTCAAGAAGTGACCATGCTTCTGACTTATGAAGCGACTAAAGACCTGCCAATGGTTGAACATGATATTGATGGCTGGAATGGTGCTGTCACAGTTGACCGTATTGCCGGTAAAAAAATCACGGTTGTGCCGATTCTACGTGCCGGTATTGGCATGCTGGATGGTTTCTTAAATCTGATTCCAAGTGCAAAAGTATCTGTACTCGGTTTAGAGCGTGATGAAGAAACCCTGGAAGCCCGTACTTATTATAAAAAACTGGTTCCAGACGTACAAAACCGTATCGCGATGATCATTGATCCGATGTTGGCGACAGGTTCTTCTCTTGTAGCTGCAATTGATGTACTCAAAGCCAGTGGCTGTAAAGACATTCGTGTTATGGTTCTGGTTGCCGCACCGGAAGGTATTAAGCGTGTAGAGGCTGCACATCCTGATGTGATCATGTTCACTGCATCAATCGACAGCGGTTTAAATGAAAATGGTTATATCGTTCCGGGTCTTGGTGATGCTGGCGATAAAATCTTTGGTTCAGTTCAGAAAGACTAATTTTTGAACAGGACGAAAAAAAGGGGCTACTACAGCCTCTTTTTTATATAATGTAGATCGGGCATTTTCAGCATAGGACAACAGCATGAAAGATGAATTATATCAGGGCAAAATCAAACAGTACGACCCTGCAAAAGGTTTTGGTTTTATTGGTTCAGCTGAGGGAGATGTGTTCTTCCATATTTCAGACTTTCCTGCGGCAGAAGGCGAGCCAAAACGCAATGAACGCGTGAAATTTAATGTGGTAGAAAATGGCGATAAGTATAAAGCCATTAAGATTGAACGTGTTGAGGATACTTCAAAGAAAGCTAAAAAATCTAAGGTCGCTGCACATAACCAGTCAATTACTTCCGCATTACTATCAAATCTCAAGCGTTAATTAACCGTGAATTTGACTAAATGAAGAGGCATTTTCGCCTCTTTTTTATCTGAAAATTCATGAACTATAGTCTTACCTCAGGTTTTGTAACTTAAAGCTTGTACTTCGTTACGCAAACAATAAAACGTCTACCAAAGCGCTACAATCATCTCTATTCCTTCTCACTTAAAATACTATCTGTTGATTTATAGGGATAAATGTCATGTTTAGGAATGGAAAAATTAAAACTTATGATTCCGAACGTGGTACAGGCAGCATTGAGTTAGCAGATGACGCTCAAGAACTAAGTTTTAGGCTACAGGATTTACCTTCACCTGAAATTGATCCTCAAATTGGAGAACTGCTTAAATTTAGAATGATTCCTCATCAGGAAACCATAATATTGGACAATATGGTACGTCTAGATGTCAAAGTACAGGACGAGTTTGTAGCGGAAGTTGTGGCATTACCATCTTTGGCACCCACAATATCTGTTCCGTTAAAGCGTTCAATTCTTTTTAGCCCAACGCTATGGTTGGCACTGGTATCCGCAGTTGGTTTTATAATTTTGGGTGAAGTATAAATTTAAACCAGAAATTTTTAATTTTCTATTTTTAACTCGGTATTTCTCTATTCTTCAATTTAAAAAAGCGCCTATAAGTGCTTTTTTGGTTTTTCTATTAAAGAATTTCATAAAAGCTTTTTGATGTATTTTTTATTACAATTATTAAAAATATCAAAGACAAGAGTGAATTATGTTTCAAGAGGGGAAAATCAAAACCTATCACGAAGCACGTGGTTTTGGTTTTATTCAAATCGAAGGGGAATCTAAAGACTTATTTTTTCACATTAAAGACTTTCCCAATCAAAATATTCCACTAAAAATTGGGGAAAAATTAAAGTTTTTAATGGTTGAAGATAATGGAAAGTTTAAGGCAGACCATATTGTCCGGCTGGATATTAAATCAAAATTGGTTATTAAGCAGAATAATGATTTATATGAAGATCCTGAAGTACATGTTTCTCCACGTTATGAAAAGACAAAATTATCAACTCGATCCAAACTAATCACAATATCGGGATTAATTATTATTGCGATTCTTGTTGGGCTTGTTTATAACAAATACCAAAGCTACCAAGTTCAAAAACAGCAGAAGCTTGAACAACTGATGGTAGAGCAGCAACGAATTGTAGTTGAGCAGCGAGCGGCACAAGGTGATTTAGCTATGGAGGGATTATCTGAGCAGGGGAGGAAGAATCTAGAAAATCGCGGTGCTGAGTTACCAAGCCAAAGTTACTCTATTAATCCGAAAACTTCAGAAACGGCTTTGCCATCTGTATCTCAATTTAAATGCGATGGTCGAGAACACTGTAGTCAGATGGGTTCTTACGAAGAGGCTTTATTTTTTATCCGGAACTGTCCAAATACTAAAATGGATGGTGATGGCGATGGCATCCCGTGTGAAAGCCAATTTTAAGATAGAATAAAAAAGCACCTTCAGGTGCTTTTTGATTGAAAAAAAATTTAAGCTTCACAGAAATTCATAAAGGCTCTCAGGCCTGGCCCCTGATATTTCTGGCGATGTACCAGCATAAACAATGGACGCGTTAGAGACCAGAACGGAGTATTGAGAATCACCAGTTGACCTTTCTCGCGTAAAGGCTCAATCGCAAGTTTGGAAATACAGGACATGCCGATTCCGCCGGCTACGATTTTCAAAATTGCTTCATTATGGCCAAGTGTCAGACGGATATTGGCATCCGGCACATCTTTCAAAATGGCATTATCAAAGACTTCGCGAGTACCTGAACCTTCTTCGCGCAGAATCCACTCTACAGATTTGAAATCTTCCGCGGTCAGCTCACGGTTCAATTGCGCTAGGGGATGATCCGGTGCACAGCACACCGCCAGCTCATCATCGCGCCAATGGATACATTGCAGTTGTGGCAGATGACAGGAGCCTTCGATCAAGGCCAAATCCAGCTGGAACTGATTCACCGCTTCAATCATTTGACGGGTATTACCAACTTGCAGCTGTAAATGCGCTTGAGGCTGAATTTTTAGAAAATCGGCCATCAGGTCAGGAATCAGGTAATCTGAAATGGTCAGGGTTGCACCTAAACGTAAATCGATACTTTGAAGCTCACCTTTCGCAACCTGTTCAAAAGATTCGCATCGACCTAAAATTTCCAGCGCTTGAGGGAGAAGAAAGCGCCCTAGGTCATTGAGCTGTAAACGTTTGCCTAGACGGTCAAATAATGGAGCACCCAGACCATCTTCCAGATCTGCTAAAGCCATACTAGCCGCACTTTGAGTAAGTTTGACGGCATCGCTAGCCTTCGTTACGGTACCCTCTTGTGCCACTGCTACAAAAACAGCCAATTGGCGTAAAGTCATGCGCATGAGTAGAGCCTTAACATTTAAAAAATATTAATAAATTATATTGCCATGCTACCATGAGCACAGTCTTTCATGCCACGTTGAAATCATGTCAATTGAAAAATTTAGCCAAGAAAAAGTTTTATCTGTACACCGCTGGACCAATACATTATTCAGTTTCACCATGACACGCCCGGCACACTTCAAATTCACTGCGGGGCAATTTGCGCGTATTGGCCTGCAAGTGGGAGATGAACTGGTGGTTCGTGCCTATTCGGTGGTGTCATCTCCTTTTGATGAAACTCTGGAGTTTTTTTCGATTGTGGTTCCAGAAGGTAAATTTACCTCCAATTTACAGCACCTTAAAGTAGGGGATGAGCTGTTTCTGGAAAAAATTCCGTATGGTTATCTGACGCTGGCCCGTTATCAGTTGCCCTTGCCCAAAGACTTGTGGTTACTGGGCACTGGAACTGGTCTGGCACCGTTTCTGTGTATGTTGCAAGACTTTGAAACCTGGAGCAAATACGAAAAAATCAATCTGGTATATAGCGTGCGTAGCCGGGCTGAACTCGCTTATGTGGAACGGATTCAGGAAATTGCCGAAACCTTTGGCGAAGGACATAGCGGATTTAAATTTATTCCGATTATTACCCGTGAGCCTGATGCACCTTTGCACGACCGCTTACCGGTGCTGATTGCCAATGGCGAGCTGGAAAAAGCCGCAGGTATGCAGCTCAATCCGCAAACCACCCATGTCATGCTTTGCGGTAACCCGGAAATGGTCGATGATACCAAAGAAGCCTTAAAAGCCCGTGGCCTGATCATGAACCGGCGTGGTGAAGGCAATATTGCAGTCGAGAATTATTGGTAAGTCTGAATTGCTGATTGTCAAAAGCTCATCCTTGGATGAGCTTTTTTATCTGCAAGGTGAATAATGACAGCTTAGTGCAGAATCTTGTTCAGGAATTGCTGGGCACGCTCACCACGCGCTGTATTAAAGAAATCATCTTTACTGCAATCTTCCACAATTTTTCCCTGATCCATAAAGATGACCCGGTTGGCAACCTGTCGGGCAAAGCCCATTTCGTGGGTGACACACATCATGGTCATGCCTTCTTTGGCCAGACCGACCATGACATCGAGCACCTCATTAATCATTTCAGGGTCAAGCGCAGAAGTTGGTTCATCAAACAACATGGCAATCGGATCCATGCTCAGCGCACGGGCAATCGCGACACGTTGCTGTTGTCCGCCAGAAAGTTGTGCCGGGAATTTATTGGCCTGTGCACTTAAGCCGACACGATCCAGATAGGCAAGTCCTTTCTGTTTGGCTTCGGCTTCAGAACGACCCAATACCTTGATCTGGGCAATGCTCAGGTTCTCGGTAATACTGAGATGCGGGAACAATTCAAAATGCTGAAATACCATGCCCACGCGACTTCTTAGTTTATTTAAATTGGTTTTCGGATCATTAATTTTAATTCCATCGACCAGAATACTGCCTTGCTGAACAGGTTCCAGACCATTGACAGTTTTAATCAGGGTGGATTTTCCTGAACCAGAAGGACCACAAACCACCACCACTTCACCTTGCCGAATCTGGGTGGTGCAGTCGGTCAGTACCTGAAAATCTTTATACCATTTACTGACATGCTGGAGGTCAATCATGACTTTGGCTTCGTTCATACAGTTAACCTCTGCTGTAATTTTTTAACAATATAGGTGGCGATCATACTGATGGTGAAATAGACCAAACCGGCAAAAATAATATATTGGGTGAGTAAGCCCATCAGGTCACCACGCACATAATTGGTGCGAAAAAAGTCCAACAGGCCAATTGCATACACCATGGTGGAATCCTGAAACAAAATAATGGTCTGTTGTAATAATAGCGGTGTCATTTTGCGAAAGGCCTGAGGCAGTACAATCAGGCGCATGGACTGGCCATAGCTCATGCCGAGGGCAGAGGCCGCATCTGTTTGTCCCTTAGGAATAGACTGGATTCCGGCACGGACAATTTCGGAAAAATAGGCGGCTTCAAACAGCATAAAAGCCACAATACTGGACACCAGTGCCGTATCCACGGTCAGATATTTTCCAGTCACCCCAGTATAGATAAAAGGCACAGCGAAGTAGAACCACATCAGTACCAACAGCAGGGGAATTGAACGGAACAGGTTGACATAACCCTTGGCAATCCAGTTCAACACCTTGATTGAAGACAGCCGCATCAATGCCAGTAAGGTGCCAATAAAGACCCCGCCAATGGTGGCAAAAAATAAGACTTTTAAAGTAATACTCAGACCATGCCATAGGGCAGGTGCGGATAATTGTAAATCCTGAAAAAATGCAGTGAACCATTCCATTATTTAGTCCCCGCAATCAGACCGGGCACCTGAAGGCGCTTTTCCAGAAAGTTCATCAAGCCAATCAGGCAGACATTGATCAGGATAAAAATCAGGGTGACATAGGTGTAAATCTCAATGGTATTTTGCGTATATTCGCTGATGGTTTTCATCTGGGAAATGAGTTCCGCAACCCCGACCAGTGAGGCCACCGAGGTGTTCTTGACACAGTTGGTCAGCTCAGAACTTAAGGGAGGTAAGATCATGCGAAAAGACTGCGGTAAAATCACATAGCGATATAATTGTGTGGTGCTAAACCCCATAGCATAGCCGGCATTGATCTGCCCGGGTGGAATGGCTTCAATCCCGGTACGCACCTGCTCACAAACCCGCGCTGCGGTAAACAGTCCCAAACCAATACTGGCTGAAATCAGCGCCGTGGTATTGGCTCCCAGATCATTGATCCACCAGCTTTGAATGCTGTTCGGCAGAAAATTCGGAACCACATAGAACCAGATAAATAACTGGATCAGTAAAGGCACATTCCGAAAAATGGTGACATAAGCGCTACCAATCGCCCGGGCCGTTGGGCTGGGCAAGGTGCGCATGATGCCCAGCAGGCTACCCAAGAGCATGGCAATCGACCAGGCTACAATCGCAATGACCGCTAACCAGCCGAGGCCAGTCATGATCCAGTTGAGATAGGTGCTATCACCAATCCCGGTCGGTTGTAATAAGACACCCCAATTCCAGCTGTAATTCATGATCACTCCAAAATGGGCTTAAACAGATGATGCTTAAGCAGATGAATAAGACTCAGAATCTATTGATCGCGGTCATGCGGGGTGCTGATCAGGGCCTTCAAGTCATCAGACATGGCAAAGTTCAGGTTGATATTTTTCGGTGGAATCGGCGACTGGAACCATTTCTGGTACATGCTATTGATTTCACCGGAGCTATATGTGGCTTTAATCGCGTCATCTACCACCTGCTTAAATTCGGGGTCTCCCTTACGTAACATACAGCCATAGATTTCATTGATGGGCGCTGTACCCACAATGTGCCATTGTTGCGGATTTTTAGCCTTGGATTTTTCTCCCGCCAGTAAAATGTCATCCATCATAAATGCAGCAGCACGGCCACTTTGCAGCATTAAAAAGGATTCTGCATGGTCTTTGGTCGAAATAATTTCACCAAGGCCCAATTCTTTTTCATGCTGACGAATATAGCGTTCCGATGTGGTGCCGGCAGTGGTCACCAGTTTTTTGCCTTTCAGATCGCTAAAATCTTGAATACCAGAATTGGTTGCGGTTAATAGACGGGAACCTACTTGAAAAAAGCCAACAGAGAAATCGACCTGTTGCTGGCGTTCCTTATTATTCGTCGTCGAGCCACATTCCAGATCAACCGTACCGTTGGAGACCAGTGGAATCCGGTTCTGGCTGGTCACCAGGTTGTAGCGGATTTTTAAATCAGGAAGATTCAGCTTTTGTTTGACGGCTTCGACCACTTTTAGTTGCAGGTCATGGGCATAGCCGACCGGCTGATTCGGATTATCAGCGATATAAGAAAATGGAATCGAGGAGTCACGATAACCTAATACAATCGTGCCGGACTGTTTGATCTTATTGAGCGTGCCAGAAGTATTCTCGTTGCCTTGCTGATTGCTTGGTGCCTGATTATCACTACAGGCACTCAGTCCCAAGGTCAGGGCACTGGCACACAGCAGCGTAGCGAATTGAGTCTTTGCTTTCATCGTGAAACTCCATTTTTCATTTTCAATTATTATGAGTACGCCCGTTTTCAGGCGCTGCTAAGACAATATTCTGATTATTGCTATAAAGTCTAAGTATTCGTTTATATTCATCTTAGTTGATGATTCAAGCATGACTCAAGCTGAATTTATTGCTGAAATGTTACTGAATCAGAAAAGGAAATCTGCGAGATGCTCAAAGGAATGCAAATAAATAAAGAGATTGAATTACAAGCATAAGAAAGAAAAAGTCATAAAAAAACCTCCAAACTGGAGGTTTTTTTATCGGTTCAAGCTTAATGCACAAACATATCCATCGATTCACGAATTTCTTGAATGGCCGTTTCGACATCGGAACTGAGCCAGGTCGGTTCAAAGAATCCAGCGTAATGCTCAAGACGATCCGCAGGGACGACTAAGCGTACCGGACAATCCTCTTCCAATAAACGCCATGGAATAATTGGCACTTCATTGTCAAGCCATGCTGTTACATCTCGGATATCGATAATCATTGCGTTGACACAGTCCGGGAAAGGCATCACGGAAAACTCTTCAGTACGACGACGGAAATACTCCAGGTCTTGCCAGCGCAGTGCAAAACTCGGTTTACTGAATTCGATAATCCCGATCAGATGCTGATCGCGAGTATGATGCAAAGTGCATTGGTGGGTGACATCAGTGTCAAGATCCAACGATACACTTTGTTGACGATACGCCATAGAGCTCGATGAAATAAAAAAATGAGGGACACATTATAGCCCATTTTATAGAAACTGAGCAGTGCTATTGTTTAGCGCAAATTTTAGTGTTGGTTCTGCCCTGAGGTCGCGTACTGAAGCTCTTGAATTTCAAAGGACTGCATATCACTCAGGCAACTCAAGCAAACTGGGATTGGAAAAGAATGGAGAAGCTAAACCTCATTATCAGCGTGATTATAGAGCCTTTTTCTTTTCTGGTACGCTTTATATAGCTCTATAAAAAGGTTTAAGCGAATAGTGTTGCAATTATTCAAGCAATTAGATGTGTTGATCTGCCAGTAATTTTCTATGTCATTCACATGAGGGAAAAATGAATAGCAGCATAATGCTGAGTTAAACCTGTTTACCATCAACCAGTAGCGATCAGTGAATTAAAAATGAACACGATTTCTTAAAGATTATTCTAAATATTATTCATACATATAACTTACATCCCGTCACCATCTCACCATGTTTTGTCACAGAAGCTGTTTTAACTGCTTGTTATGCTAAAAATCTACTTATGAATAACAAAGAGTGAGGATGGTTATGGTCGATGATTTCAATAAAAAACCACCTTTAGATCATCAGGCAGAAGTGACGCAAAAAAAGCGTATTCCTGTTTATATCTTGATTTTGGTAGGTATCTTTTTACTGGCATTACTGTTCTATATGTTTGCTGACATGAATCCAGACGCAAATGATGCACCTGCTGGACATCCAAACCCTAATGTGCAACCTGCGACACCAAACAATACGACTCCAGTCGGTGAACCTACAGAAGCTACTGCAACGCTAGGTGATGGAACAGAAGCAACAGCAACTGCGACAGATGATGCACAGGCGGCTCGATAACTCAGACATATATCAAAAGCTCTAGTGAAACCACTGGGGCTTTTTTGCAATATATTGTGATGTTTAAGCTAATGATAGCTAGCTGGTTTAAATCTAAAAACATCAAATCTGAAGGTGAATCCGAAAGAAGAAGGGGCTGAATGTTTCAAGGATAGGCTCCCGATTTCAGATAAATAGCTTAATAACAAAGAGGGTAAAACAACATGAATGATTATATGAGAAGTCCGCGTGGCGGCTTCGACGCCATGTATTATTGGGATCAGTTTCATCCCATTCTGAGTGCAATTGCCATATTAGTCATTGGTTGGATCATTGCATTACTGGTTTCGGCAGCAGTCAAGAAAGTCTTGCAAAAACTTGGAACCAATACACACTTAAATACGGCGACAGGCCATCGCTCTAATATCGAAAGTATTATTGCCCGGGTGGTGTTCTGGATTATTCTGATTATTGCCGTAATTGGTTCACTGAATGTACTCAACCTGACCAGTATCAGTGGTCCTTTCAGTAATATGATTCAGCAATTCCTGTTATTTATCCCGCAGTTACTAGGTGCAATTGCAGTCGGATTCATAGGGTGGATTGTCGCCAACCTGGTGAAAATAGGGCTACAAAAGCTACTTGACCGAACCCAACTAGACGAAAAACTCAGTGCTGAAGTGGGTGTCAGTCCCATTAGTCAGAACATCAGTGAAATTGCTTACTGGTTAATTTTATTACTGTTCTTGCCAATCGTACTGTCTATTCTGGGACTCAACGGTCTGTTGTTACCAGTTCAGAATATGCTGACTGATGTCGTAAGCTACTTACCAAATATCTTTATTGCTGCAGTGATCATTTTTGTCGGTTATATTCTGGCAAAAATTGTTCGCGGTATTGTTGAAGGCCTATTAAACAGTCTGAATGTACAACAACAAGCTGAAAAAGTAGGTATTTTCAAAAATTCCAATGTGGCACAGGTGATTGGTTCATTCATCTTCGCTGTCGTGATCATTACTGCATTGATTATTGCTTTTGAAGCATTGGGTGTCGAAGCGATTTCTCAGCCTGCCACGGCGATGCTGTATGAAATCATGAATGCCATTCCGAATATTATTGCTGCTGCCTTAATTCTGATTCTGGCTTATGTGGTCTCTAAACTGGTCGCACGTCTGGTGGTTGAAGTGGTATCGGGTACAGGTGTTGATGAAATTCCTGCCAAACTGGATGTACAGCGTTTTTTAGGCACCACTAAACTTTCGAGTGTGGTCGGTTATCTGATCGTATTGTTCACCATGTTATTTGCAGTGTCCGAAGCAGCAGACCGTCTCGGCTTTGAACAGGTGAGCGGCCTGATTGCGATGTTTATTTACTTCGGCGCCAACATCTTGCTCGGTGCCGTGATTCTGGTGATCGGTTTCTGGCTGGCAAATATTGTCGCGAACATCGTACAACGCGGTGAATATAACAGCTCACGCTGGTTAGCGAATCTGGTGCGTGTCCTGATTATGGGCTTGGTCGTTGCCATGGGTCTACGTGCCATGGGTATTGCCGACTCGATTGTGAACCTGGCATTTGGTTTAACGCTGGGTGCTGTCGCAGTAGCATTTGCTCTGGCTTTTGGTCTGGGTGGTCGTCAGCCTGCGGAGCGAGTTTTAACAGATCTGATTGATAAAGCAAAACGCGAAGCCAAAGAACCGAATCCAGTCAAAGATCAAGCTGAAAACAGCATATTTTCAGGATTAGGTACTCAGAGTACTTCAAGTACAACGGACATGGCAGGCACGACAGGTGCAGCGATGGGGATGGGTTCTACAGATACATCAATGGGACAATACTCCGACCGTTCACAAAACATGACCGGTACTACTGATTCTTCAACCACTACGCCAGGAGCAGGTATTGTGCCAAATCAAGATTCAGACGCAGAGGGTACTACGCCAATGAGTACGGACTTATCGCATACCACACCGGCAATCCTCACCACTGCACCGCAGGATGATGAATCATTGGGTATTGATCCGGTCAATCCGGATGCGGATCAAGCCGTACCTGATTCAGTAAAAGTCGATCCGACTCATCCGCCAGTCAATAATCCATTTGGTTCAACCGGAGAAAAAGAACCAAATGTCGATATTGATCGTTCCACTCAGAAAAAAGATGACCTGAAATAACCTGTCATTTTTAACCAAAATCGGCCACGCTCATGTGGTCGATTTTTTTCAGTCACGAGGAAAAATAAATGAATAGCAAGAAACCCAACAAAGTTCTGGCTCCTTTGGTTATCGCGGGAATTACCATTGGCTTTTTTACCGCGGCCTATCGATTTATTTTTGTGAAGAGCAAACAGGACGAGCAGTCAGAGCGAGCGCTGGATAGGAAAATACCTGATACAGACGAATTTAACTGAAAGAATTCTGCTGAATAACAAACAATAGAATTTGGCCTTTAAGAAATATATAATATTCAGGTGAATACCAAAACGATTTTGGTATTCTTCTTGCATTAAAAATATAAAAAAGGAGATCAACATCATGTGGCAAACACTATCATATACATTCAAGAACACTTCAACAGATGAAGCACCGCCATATTTGCGAGAAGCCACTCGAAAAATGCAGCTGACGATTGACCGTTTAGGAAATACGACCAATCTCAAGCTGTTTAAAACAGATTATCTGGAATGAACTAAATATCAGTCTTGATGATCTATTGATTAAACATATTCCGATGCGGCATGCGCGGATGACCATGCCCATTGGAAATTATAGCCGCCCAAATGCCCGGTAACATCCAGCACCTCACCAATAAAATACAGGCCTTTCTGCTTTTGACTTTCCATGGTTTTTGAAGAAACCTCACTGGTATCCACACCGCCCAAAGTCACTTCCGCAGTACGGTAGCCTTCTGTTCCGGATGGTTTCACTTCAAAACCATGCAGCCGTGTCGCAATCTGCTCCAGTTGATTATCACTGATATTGCCAATTGGGTTTTCTGCGACGTCAGTCCAGATTAGACCCTGTAATTCAGCCACGACACTTTTCGGTAAAAATTCATTGAGTAAAGTGCGCAATAATACTTTGGGCTGGCTTTGTTTTTTGGCTTTAAAGAAATCCAGCAAATCTACACTTGGTAAGAAATCGACTTGAAAGCTTTGACCGACATTCCAGTAATTGGACAATTGCAGGGAGCTTGGGCCACTTAAACCACGATGGGTAAACAGCAGTGCTTCGGTGAAACTGTTGAGCTCATTGGAGAGTGTCGCTTCTACGGCATTGCCACTCAAACGAGTCGTCACCTCCTTAAATCCATCAGAGAAAGTGAAGGGCACCAAACCGGCACGGGTTGGATAAACATGATGTCCAAACTGTTTTGCGATGTCATAGCCAATGCCCGAACCACCCAGCGTCGGGATGGACAAGCCACCCGATGCCACCACCACAGATTCAACCTCAAAATATCCAATTGACGTGGCGACTTGAAATCCTTGATCATCGACTGGATTGACTGCTTTTACTTCGCAGCTGGTTTTAAGATCGACCAGACCGGTTTTATCACATTCTGCCAATAGCATTGACAGAATATCTTTTGCACCATTGAGGGTAAACAGTTGTCCATGTTTGCGCTCTTCATAAGCAATGCCATATTCACAGACCAGGCCAATAAAGTCCCAATTGCTATAACGCGTTAATGCTGAAATCACGAAATGTGGATTATGCGAAATATAATGGCTTGGTTCGACCTCCAGATTGGTAAAATTACATTTACCTCCGCCAGACATCAGGATTTTTTTGCCAACTTTAGTGGCTTTTTCCACCACTACGACTTTACGCCCACGTTGTGCAGCCATATACGCCGTCATTAAACCTGAAGCACCGGCACCTATGACGAGAACATCGTATTGCTTGGAAGACATAAAACACTCGAGGGAGAACAAAAGGAAAGCATTATAGACAATTTTATTTCCGCTTTCTCTATTCCTGAACAATCAACAGGCTGATTGCCAATCCGTATTAGAGTTTAAACATAAAATATTTGTAAGTCGGCTTAAAATAATGCATAGTTTTTGTACAGTTTTACAAAAGTCACAATAATAAGGCAGGGCTTATGGAAACGTCAGAGGATCTAAAACAATACAACCTGATCAGTTATATTCTTTATATTCTGGGGTTTTTTCTGGGTGTGACCCCATTTATAGCCATTATCATGAACTACATTAAACGTGATTGAAATGCGCGGCACCTGGCTGGAAAGTCATGTGGACTGGCAGATTAAAACCTTCTGGGTCAGTTTGCTGGGTTATATTGTTGGTGGTTTATTGACCGTCATATTGATCGGATTTCTAATCATCTTTCTGGTCTTTATCTGGCATATCTACCGCTTGGTCAAAGGGATGATTGCGCTGAATAATAATCAACCGATTCAGGCTTAAGCAATTGTAGAAATAGTATCAATATTACGGCCTTGCAACCCGCCGCTATGAATCACCAGCAGTCTAGATCCTGCTGGGAAATAATCTTTTTCAATCAAATCAAAGATGCCCATCAACATTTTAGCGGTATAGACCTGCTCTAGTGGAATTGCAAATTCGGTTTCAAAATCCCGAATAAACTGTATGAGGGCTGTGCTGGTTTTGGCATAGCCGCCACAGCAATAATCATCCAGAATAGTCCAGTTGGTTTTGCTGGTTAGTTGCGCGACTTCATCTTTTAAAAATGAGCCTTGCAGCGCTGAAAATCCTAAAACCTGCTGATGCGCCTGACTGGCTTCGATCAGACCGGTGATGGTTCCACCAGTGCCTACTGCGCAGCAAACCACATCAAATTGAGTATCTTGCGGGCTTAAAATTTCCTGACAGCCCTGAATGGCCAAAGCGTTGGTTCCACCTTCAGGAATGAGATAATGCTCAGGAAATTGTTGTGCGAGTTCGGCCAGATACTCAGGCTGTTGCTTGCGACGATAGTGTTCACGACTGACAAAATGTAGCTGCATCCCCAACTGCCGTGCGGTGGCTAAAGTCGGATTGAGTGGTCGATGGGCCAGCTCCTCACCCCGAATAATCCCCACACTCTGAAGACCAAACTGCTGTGCGGCAAATGCAGTGGCCGCAATATGATTGGAATACGCACCACCAAAGCTGAGAATCTGCCGATAACCCTGTCTTTGTGCTTCCAGAAAATTGTATTTCAGTTTAAAAAACTTGTTGCCTGAAATTTGCGGATGTACCAGATCCAGACGACGTATTGTTAAAATAATATCGTGAAAATTAATCTGTTGATCGGGAATATTTTGGGCAATCTCTGCAAACATAAAAATTAACACAGTCAGTTATTCGGCCATTATAGCGAAAGCAGTAAAGATCAGGGATTGAGAATAAGTCATTTTCAGGCATGAGATAAAAAATTGACGCAGAATGTCACAAATATTTTGCTGATTATTTAAGCAGGAATGCTAATCTAAGCATAGGAAACCCTTGAGGAGGGTAGAATAATGAAAATATTGTCCTATGCTGTTTTGGTTGGTGTAATGCTCAGTTTGTCGGGTTGTGATGATGCGATGAATAAACCTAAAACAGAGACCCGTACCATGATTATTGGTGGTGTACCGGTACATGATCAGGATTACCAACTGTTAGACACGCAATTCATTGCTCAGGATCAATTAAAACAGTAAGCCATTACAGTAACTAAAATTCCTGACCAATACTGAAATTTTTAAAGCAAATCATCCGGTTTTTGCTTAAAATAATCCTTCAATTTTTAAGTCAGGTTATCTCGTGGAATCATTCTGGATTTTAGGCTCAATTGCTGTTGCCCTGATGTTAGGTGCAATGAGTCCCGGGCCGACTTCTATTTATGTGGCAAAAAATTCAATTGCGATTTCACGTAAACATGGTTTATTTACTGCACTGGGAACTGGTCTAGGTGCAGCAATTTTCGGTTTGCTGGCAGTATTGGGTTTGCAGGCATTTTTGCTGGCTGTGCCTTCGGCTTATCTGGCCTTAAAAATTTGTGGGGGGCTATATTTACTTTGGCTGGCTTTTAAAATTATTAAGCATGCCAAAGATCCGATTGAGGCAGATTCGAGCATTACCAAACAGATGTCTTTACGTCGCGCTTTTACCACAGGTTTAATCACGCAGTTGTCGAATCCAAAAATTGCGATTGTGCTGGCCAGTATTTTTACCGCCTTATTACCAAAAGAAATTCCGAACTATTTCTACTTTGCTTTGCCCATTTTATGTTTTTTTATTGATGCTGGCTGGTGCTCACTGGTGGCCATTGCACTTTCTGCTGAAAAGCCGCGCCGTGTGTATTTAAAGTTTAAGGCATTGTTTGATCGGGCAGCAGGTGTGGTGATGACCGTGCTCGGATTAAAACTTATTTTCGGGATGAAATAGTTTCAACACTTGAAGTCATCATCCTTGGAAAGTGATCATTCTTACTAGCTTTCCAAGGGACAGCTGATCATTTGAACTTAATCTTTAAAATGCACGGGAATCCATTGATAGCTTTTAGCATCTTTAGAATAAACATGCCCAATTCCCGGAAATGGTAAATGTGGTGCTGCCACCGTCTGGCCATTCTTTGCATATTCCGCAAAATACTTTAAGCGGGTTTCAACCGCTTTTTTCGGATCGATATCAAAATCTATAGCGGTCTGTGGACGGTCAAACTGAATGGTATGGGAGTGTACAATATCCCCAATAAATATCATCTCCTGACCCTTGGATTTTAAGCTAAATCCAAAATGCCCCGGTGTATGCCCCGCTGAACTGATCACATCAAAACCATGGATTTTATCGCCAGCTTTAAAGGTCTTTAACTGACCTTTGGCCTGATAAGGTGCGATGGCTTTCTTGATTTTATCGACTGTACCCAAAAAACCGGCCTGTTTTGCTTTTGGTAATTTTTCTACACTTTTAGGATTCATCCAGAAATCCAGTTCGGCTCGCGATACATAAATATTCGCATTGGCAAAATTGGTGACGCCGTTATTACTGATGCCGCAAACATGATCAGGATGTAAATGCGTTAATAAGATCGTATTGACTTGCTCAGGCTTTTGTCCAGATGCCTGTAAATTTGAATAAATAGACCCAAAGTTTGGCCCATTACAGCTAGAAGCACCGCTATCCACCAAGACCAGTTCTTTGCCTGTATTTACCAGAAAGGCATTCACGGAGGTTTGGATGCCTTTAGCTTGATCGACGTAGTATTTTTTCAAGATTTGGTCGGCTTGGGCTGCTGGGATATCTTTAAATAAGGCTTTGGACAAATAATTGGTCCCATCTAGTAGGGCAGTAATCTGGTAATCCCCGAAGTTATGTTGATAATAACCGGGAACCTGTTTTTGTTGTTGGGTGCTAGAAACGGTTTGTGCATGGGGTTGAGAGATACCCGCCATTGAACCTAAAGCAAGCAGTGACATGACGAGAGAAGAGGTAAAGTATTTCATGGCTATTCTTATGTAATTAAAGTCAATTCTATTTATTAGCACGGATGCCAGCAAAAAAGAATATGAATATATTTACCATTTTTTTTAAATCGAAATGGCGATTTGGCATCTGTACTAAAAATTCAGTCTGAATCTGTATATTGATTTTTTGAAAGTTAAGAACCTGCTTTTTATTAAAATATTATTATAAATAAAATGCTTAGATATATTTCACTTTTTATGAAAAGCTCGTTAACATGGGGTATTACGAATAAGCTTTGGGTGTCGCGATGAGTTTTTGGAAAAGAAAAAACAATGCCAGCTTTGTATTTTTCATTATTACCTTATATTCACTACTGGGCTTTGGACTGGGCTATGTGATTTGGGAATTTGTGTTGCAAGGCTAAGTGACCCAGCAATAAAAAAGCCTCTAGAAATAGAGGCTTTTTTATTGCTTAAGCCTTTAAGCATAGATAGATTTAAGTAGTTTGTACTATCGAGTAGGGCGGTGATTTGGATATTACCAATTTGATGATGGTGGTAACCCGCGACTTATTTTGGGGCTTAGATGGTATTGGGTTCAGGAGCTTGAACAGGAGAGATAGTTACTGTGCTGAGGGTTAGAGTGATGAATAAGGGTTTTAAATTCATTATCAAATTTTTATTTTTTAAGTATTTGGTTTTGTTGGGGAATTACAAATATTTTGAAAGTATGTTAGCTTAATTATTAATATAAAACATTAGTAATGCTTTAATGGATACAGATGAATTTTCAAAGAGAGAATGGCTGCTAGTTATACTTCTTATTATGATTGTGCAATTCATTGTGCAATGTATTGCGTTTCTTTATGCTGGTAGTGGTTCAGCACTGAATTACATTTCCATTTCAGGAACAATTGTTTCAATAGTACTAGCCCTACTAGCAATTATTTATTCTTACTTCCAATCAGCTTCTCAGGTTAATACAAGCACATCTTTAAATACACAAATAGAAAAGCTAATTTCAATCGTAGATATAGTTAAAGAATCTAAAAGTGATTTTGCTAATGAGTTAAAAAACCTAGAAAATATTCGTGAAAATATTGAATCTAGTATAAATATTCAATTGAGCTCTCATTCAAAGGTTAATGAAATCTCAGAAGCATTAGATGTTCTTGTAGAAAATAATATTACAAATTATGCAGGAAATAATGGAGCAAATACTTTTTCGAAGCTAGTTTCAGAGGGTAATACTATAGTCCATTTAGTATTGTTAGTACTGCATGTATCTATAAAGGAAGGTATGCCATTCCGAAAAATTTTCCCTCAAATTGTTAACCCACTTATAGAAGATCTCAAAGAGGAATTAACGAGACAAAAAATTAGTGAGGAATTTTATCAGGGAGCTATAGTTGCAATATTAAATTTATTTGAAGCATTAGATTTTATTGAAGTAGAAAATGAATCATTAGTTCCTACTGTTAACAGTCAGATTGAAAAAGAGTTAGCTGATTTTTACGAGTTTATTACATCAAGAGAAGAAATGTTTTACAAAATTATCATAAATAGATTGAATCAAGTTAATGGTGAATAATAATGGCAATCATTAAATCTTACTTATTAGAAAATGTTGAATCATCATTGCAGTGTGATTTAAAGATAAAAAAACTTAATAAACTTCCAATGGATGTGAAATTAAGATATTTGGTACTTAAAACATTTATTGATGACAAACCGATTTTTTGTTGCTTGGCTGGTGGAAAAATGATTAATGGAGAACCACATTTGACACCACTAGGGGAAGCTACACTAGCAGCTTTATGTAATATTACATCTTCAAGTAAAGAAGTTCTAATTTTTCAAGAGGTTAAAATTGGACAAACCCCATTGAAAATTAAAGTTAAAAAATGGTTGAAGAAAGTACCACGTAATAGTGTAATTTGTTTTGTAGGTGATATGACAAAAGAGCTAGATGGTGTGCTATTACCTATTCTAAATCTCAAAGGGACTTTATCAGTATAAAATAAAAAAGCCCCTACATCAGTAGAGGCTTTTTCTTATTTTCGATCTTGATTTTAAGACACTTTATCACCCGGTTTAGCACCAGATTCAGGTGAAATCACCCAAACCCCTTCGCCATTACCCGCAGCTAAAACCATGCCGTTAGAAATACCAAAACGCATCTTACGTGGTGCAAGGTTCGCCACCATTACCACCAATTTGCCTTTTAAGTCTTCAGGTTGGTAGAACTCACGAATACCACTGAACACATTACGTGGTTCAGCTTCGCCTACATTTAAAGTCAATTGAAGAAGTTTGTCAGAACCTTCAACCGTTGCAGCTTCCAAAACCTCAGCCACACGCAGGTCAACTTTCATAAAATCATCAATATTAATAATTTCAGCTTCGCCGACTTTAGCTTCAGGCTTCGTCGATGCTTTCTTCTCTTTTTTCTTTTCCGTTTTTGCTGTTTCAGCAGGGGCAGCCAAAGAATCTTTAGACGCATCGACCATTGCGGCAACCGCTTTTGGATCTACACGTTGCATTAATGGTTGGAACAATGCAATTTCATGACCCAGCAGAATCGTTTCACGAGAAGCGAAGTTGAAAGATTCTAATTGCAAGAAATCTTGAACTTGTTGCGCCAGTGTTGGCAACACCGGAGCCAAATAAACAGCCAATTGACGGAACAGGTTAATACCGACAGAACATACGTCATGTACTTGTTGTTCCTGGCCTTCCTGCTTCGCCAGCGCCCAAGGCTTTTTCTCATCGATATATTGATTGGCTTTATCTGCAAGTGCCATGATTTCACGAATCGCAGCAGAGAACTCACGTGACTCATATTGCGCTGCGATTGAATCACCCGCATCAATGAAGCTTTGAACCAATTCAGGCTCTGCACAAGTTGCAGATAATTTATTGTCAAATTTAGTATTGATGAACTTCGCACAACGGCTGGCAATGTTGACCACTTTACCAACCAAGTCAGAATTTACTTTCTGCACAAAATCATCCAGATTCAAGTCAGAATCTTCAACTTTATCCGAAAGTTTCGACGCGAAGTAGTAGCGTAAATATTCAGGGTTTAAATGCTCTAAATAGGTTTCCGCTTTAATAAATGTGCCGCGAGATTTCGACATTTTCTGACCATTTACAGTCAAGAAACCGTTTACAAATAACCCTGATGGCGTACGGTAGTTAGCACCTTCTAGCATTGCCGGCCAGAACAGCGCATGGAAATACACAATGTCTTTACCAATGAAGTGATACACCTCATTTTTAGAATCTTTTTTCCAGTAGTCATCAAAGCTTAAATCAGGACGTTTGGTTTTGATATAGTTTTCAAAACTCGACATGTAGCCAATTGGCGCATCGACCCACACGTAAAAGTATTTGTTGGGTGCGTCTGGAATTTCAAAACCGAAATATGGCGCATCACGCGAAATATCCCAATCATTCAGGCCATTTTCAAACCATTCATCTAACTTGTTGGCAATCGAGACCGGTAAGCGGCCTTCATCACGTGTCCATTTTTGCAGGTATTCACCAAAATTCGGCAACTTAAAGAAGTAATGGTCAGATGATCTTTCGACGGGTGTTGCACCGCTTAAAGTCGAATGTGGGTTCAATAATTCGGTTGCATTATAAGTTGCACCGCAAACTTCACATGAATCGCCATATTGATCTTCTACTTTACATTTCGGGCAGGTGCCTTTAATGAAACGGTCGGAGAGGAACATGCCTTTTTCAGGATCGAAAAGCTGGGTGACAGGACGAACCGCGATATTGCCGGCATCACGGTTTTTGAGATAGATTTCAGATGCACGTGCACGGTTGGTATCGCTATGGGTAGAATCATAATGATCGAAGTGCACCGCAAAACCGTCAAAATCACGGATATGTTCTTTTTGCACATTGGCAATTTGTGCTTCCGGTGAAATTCCGTTGGCTTCAGCACGTAACATGATGGCTGTGCCGTGAGCATCGTCCGCGCAGACATAAGTCACATCATGACCCATTGCACGCATCGCACGTACCCAAATATCAGCTTGGATATAACCGAGTAGGTGACCCATATGAATCGGGCCATTGGCGTATGGAAGGGCGTTAGTGACTAAGATATTACGCACGGATATGACTCTCTCATTCGTATATTATGCAAGGTGGATGATTTTACCTGATGCAGGTCCGAATACAAAGCAATCCTTTAAGCGAATCAATTCCATTTCACCGGGAATTCGTGTCGAAAGGTCTTTGTATTTACAGAATGTCTTGGAAATGTAGATTTCCCTATATTGCGTTGCCAATAACAGTGATAATAGGCCATTGATCTAAAAGCTTTGAGCTAGAAAACCATGATTGACGAAGATGATTTTGATTTTGACCAACCTGTCACGCGTATTAAACAAAATGCAGCGAGTCAAAAACAGTTGGGCAGTCAGATTTTAAAAGATGCAGAAGCTTATCTTGAAGACATCTCGGCAGATGAACATACACTTTTAATCAAAAACTTATCGGGTTTAGTCGCGCAAGATGCTTATTTCCAAGTGCTGGCAGATCAGCTCGATCAACCGATTGGCGCAAAGTTTGCCAATGATGCTTTAAATTTGATGCATTTTTGGCCGGCCACTCACCAGTTTGAAGATATTGAGCAATTTAAGCTACTCGATATGATCAATAGCGAATATTTCCAAACTGAAATGCTGAAAGCCTTTGATGCCTTAGAGATTGATGAAGACATCAAAGCCAAGCGCCGTTTGGTGCTGCTTGAAAGCTTGAAAATGTACAAACTTGGCTTTTACAGCGGTTGTATTCCAAATGTCTATGCGCAGCTCGAAGGTATTTTGACAGATATCCTGATCAAAGCAGGTTTCCTCAAGCAAAATGGTACCAAGTTTGTCGATGTCTATAAAATCGTACCGGGTTTAAAAGGCAATGAAATTAAAAGCCTGTGGCATAAGTCTAAAATTGCGATTGAACTGAATCCGTATTTTGCTGAACTTGCTGCCTATAAAATGGATTCAAGCTCGAATGTGACCATGAGCCGTCATAACATGCTACATGGCACAGATGTCGACAACTTCAATCAAGCACGCAGCTTCATTCTGTTGATCTGGTTGTTCTCTGCGGTCAGCTTTATGAGCACCTTGCGTGTCTGACTTGAAATAATATCTCCTGATGCATTTGCATCCTATAAACATCTGCTGTGAATTGGCAACACTGACTCTTTGGCTTTGGACATTATGCTATGACGGCATTTGAATTGGGCAGCCAAAGAAAATGTGCTGACAGGCTTACCAAGCCAGACTTTGTCGAAACCCCAAGTAATCGATTGACTTGAATCGCCAGAATCCAAAAGAGTTGGATTATTGATCTTTGCAATACTGATTGGGCGCAGCTCATGCTACAGACTGCAAACAATAGCAACAACATGTACAGGCTTTGTTGCAGTTTGCTTACTGCGCCCGATTTGCCCCACGCTTTGTGCTAAAAAATGGCTGATTGTTTATATGATATGCCTAAGGAGGGTACCTCATGACTCAGCAGAACCAGAGCAATAGTTCAAAGCAAAATCAAGACAAAGAACAACATGAGAAACAATTAAATCAGAAAGCCAAAGAAGAGCAAAAGCAAAACCAGAATGATCAGAAGCACAATCAGTCGCATGATACACAAGATACAAAGCCACACCAGACTGATGAAAATTCTGATAGCAAACAAAACTCTAAAGATACAGGCGCTGACTCGGAATCGAAGGATGAAGCCTCTAAAGAGCAGCCATCTGATCAAAAAGATAATTCGAAAAATGAGCAATCAGATAACAAAACTGAAAGCTTTAAGATGGATGATTTAAAAGCGAAGGCCATTGCGATTGGTGAGGAGCTATTACAAAAAGGCGAAAAACTTCTGAATGAGCTAAAACATGGCAAGTCCAACGGTCAGAAAAATGATGATCAAGGTTCAGATGACGCAAAAAAGGCAAAAGCTGATCATAGCACTGAAGATAAATCATCGAATCAGTCAGATAAACAAAATGCTAAAGAAGCTCAGACCGATCAACAGGCAAGCATGGCCAATTTAAAAGATGAGGCTGTACATAAGTTTGAAGATACAAAACAGAAGATTACTGAGTTAGTCAGTGAAGCCTCTACCAAGCTGGGTGAGCTGAAACAGATGGCGGCTGATAGCATGAATAAAATGAAAGAAAATCAATCTCAGGGCAATGATTCTGATCAGCAAAAAGATGCCAAAGCTCAAAATTCAGAATCGAAATCAGGTCAGTCTGACAAGAGTGAATCTAAAGAAGATCAGGATAAAAATGCCAAGGATCAGCAGCACAAGTCTGAAAATAATAAAAATCATAAATAGACTGTGATTATTGTAGAGCCACTTTAATCAAAGAAGGTTAAAGTGGCTTGCTACACCTAAAATCAATAAAAATTCTTTTCACATCAAAAAGAATCCAGTTGGCTTTACTTTGATTGATTCACTTTTAGCATGCCTATCCGCTACAATCCAACAAAACCAAGTAAAATGGTTGGAAATTGCAGATATCTCCTCGATCTTCTCGGCAGAGTGCTTAACCTTAAGCGAAAACCCCGTTAAACTATGCCATTCGGATATCTATCTATAGTTTTGGAGTAACCTATGTCGTGGCTTTCTTCGCTCAAATCGGTCTTTTCACCTTCGCAGGAGGTGAACGAAGAAGCTGTGCAAAAAGTATTGCAAAACTATCTGTTGCCAAATTCAAATGATCCGCTCAAACAGCGTATTACTCAGGTCAATGTTCAAGCTGAGATCCTACAAATCACCTTAAATACTTATCCTGAAGAAAAACAAGATCTGCAACAAATCCATGATGAACTGGCGCAAGCTTTGCAAAAATGTGGTATTCAAGAACTGAATATGCATGTGATTCAGCAAAAAACTGGGTCTAAAAGTCATAAATCGGATGGCTGCGGGCATAAGCATGCCAAAGGTGAAAGCTGTTCCAGTCAGCCTAAAGCAGAAGCAAAACCCAATCTTCCCCCTGTGGTGGATGCCTCCGCCCAGCCTGCAAAACAAGAAGAAGCTGATCCCAATAATCCACCGATTCAAAAAGCTGCACCTCAGCAACGTGATGTACCAAAACATCCACGTATTCAAAATGTGATTCTGGTGTCATCCGGCAAGGGCGGTGTAGGTAAATCGACGACTACAGTGAATCTGGCACTGGCTCTGCAAAAATTAGGCTTAAAGGTCGGTGTGCTGGATGCCGATATTTATGGTCCGAGTATTCCGACCATGCTCGGTAATGCGGGCAAAACGCCGATGATCGAAGCGGAACAGTTTGTCCCTATCGAAGCCTATGGAATGGCAGTGTTATCGATTGGCCATTTAACTGGTGATCACAATACTCCAGTGGCTTGGCGTGGACCGAAAGCCACCGGTGCATTGATGCAATTATTTAACCAGACCTTATGGCCAGATCTTGATGTTCTGATGATTGATATGCCACCCGGTACAGGTGACATTCAGTTGACATTGGCACAGCGCATTCCGGTAACCGGTGCAGTGATTGTCACCACACCACAAAACGTGGCCCTACTTGATGCGACCAAAGGCATTGAACTGTTTAACCGTGTGCAAATTCCGATCATGGGCGTGATTGAAAATATGTCGACTCATATCTGTTCAAATTGTGGTTTTGAAGAGCAGATTTTTGGCACAGGCGGTGGAGATAAGCTGTCTGAGCAATATCATATTCCATTATTAGGTCGCTTACCTTTAGACGCGAAAATTCGTGAAAATGCCGATGCTGGCACACCTTCAGTCATTGCCGGAGATGATGCAGCCGAAAGCTATATGCTGATTGCAGAAAAAATTGCAGCGCAGCTACCTAAGGCCGAAAAAGATCAGAGCCGAATTTTCTAATTGACCCATTAAATAGAGAGTTCACATATTTAAGCCCTAATTCAAGTTAGGGCTTTTTTATTAATAATTCACGGAAATAAACAGCTTTAAATTAAGAAAATTGACTGAAATGACTGTTGCGTATTGGTTCCCAAAATGGTTTCAAGTGATTGAATTAAATTGATTTAATTCAGTGTGAATTCTGATTATATGTTCTCTTACAATTATTTTTTTGCAGCATTGACCGAACTATTCTATGCTACGCGGATTAGAGCGAGGTCAAACTATGATTTCATGGTTTTTTATTGGTTTAGTGGCAACCATTCTTTTAACACCAGGCCCAACCAATACCTTATTGGCATCTTCAGGCATACAGGTCGGATTTAAAAAAACATTTCGTTTAATTCCTGCTGAAGCCTTTGGCTATCTGATTGCCATTAGCTTTTGGGGCATTCTGATCGGAAAAATTTCCGTTCATCTTCCGCTTTTGCCGACCATTCTCAAGCTGTTTAGTGCCGGCTATATCCTTTTTCTGGCTGTGAAATTATGGCGCACGGCAGAACTCAGTGAAAATTTTGAAAATGTCTCGATTCGTGCACGAGAACTATTTCTGGCAACCTTGTTAAATCCTAAAGCACTTTTATTTGCTTCAGCGATCTTTCCGGTGATTGTCTGGAAAAGCAGTCAGCACTATGTGACTCATATGTTAGTATTCCTGGTTTTGCTGATTCCGATTGCATTCTTCTGGACTTTCCTCGGCTCAATACTGGCCAGAAAAAACAGTCGCTGGCTCAATCAAAAAAACCTGCAAAAAACCGCATCACTGGTGTTAATGAGCTTTTCGATTCCTTTAAGCTATTCTGCACTTTTAAGTTTATAAGCTGATATCTATCAGCAATTTTTTATCCACTGTGGCTGCAAGCGCTTCACTTATTTTCATTGGGGGCAATTTCAGTTAAAGTACGTCGCAATAACTTGTTTTTAAGATTTTTGGATTATATCAATGGCAATTAAGTCTGATCGTTGGATTCGCGAAATGAGCGAAAAACACGGCATGATTGAACCGTATGCAGAAAACCAGGTACGTTTGGATGAAAATGGTCAAAAGCTGATTTCGTATGGCGTATCGAGCTATGGTTATGACGTGCGTTGTGCACGGGAATTTAAAGTATTTACCAATGTGCATTCTGCAATTGTCGATCCGAAGAACTTTGATGAACGCAGCTTTATTGATATTGAATCGGATGTTTGTATTATTCCACCGAACTCATTTGCATTGGCCCGTACCATCGAGTATTTCCGTATTCCACGTAATGTACTGACGGTTTGCCTGGGCAAGTCGACTTATGCGCGTTGCGGTATCATTGTCAACGTCACTCCGCTTGAGCCAGAGTGGGAAGGTCATGTAACTTTAGAGTTCTCAAATACCACCAACCTTCCTGCGCGTATTTATGCAGGGGAAGGTGTCGCACAAATGCTATTTTTTGAGTCTGATGAAGTGTGTGAAACGTCATATAAAGATCGTGGCGGAAAATATCAAGGCCAAACTGGCGTTACTTTGCCGAAGACCTAAGCAGTTTAAAATATTGAATAACGGGACTATATGTCCCGTTTATTTTTTTGAGATTTTCATTCATCGGAAACTCAGGTTTTTACTTCAATTGACTTTGGCATCTGTATTAAAAGTCAGCATAATAGATTCCGAATAACCATAAAAAAGATGCAATGCATCATAAAAAACAAAATGTAGCGGCTGGGAAGCTGAAACATAAAGATGCGGAGCATCGGATAAAAAGGAAAGAGTGAGATGACTCAGATAAAAGATCTATTTAAATTTCGCAAAAATTATTTAGCAATGACAATTGGTTTAATCCTGTTGCCTTCTGCGCATGCGATGCAGGAATTATCAGATTCTTCTCTTTCTGACACCACGGGTGAGGGGGTTGCGCTCGTACTTGATGATTTTAAAATGGTGTTTCAAGGCCCTAAAGATATTTCTGCTGGTTCCAGTTATGCCAGAGGTATTGAAAATCCGGGACAGGCGGATACAGGTTTTATTCGCATTATTCCAACTGGTGAAAACTATGAAAAGCTAGGGGAGCGTTTATACGATAAAGTTTATAGCAATACTTACCATAATGCTTATCTAGCTGAACGTGCGAGAATCTATAACCATGTATATGGAGATACGTATGCATCAAGCCGAGATGCTTATATTACAGACAATCGCACCCGCGTAGCGAGTGAAATTACAGCTGAATATGCTGCTAGCTATCGTGGTAGTCTAGTCCAACAATATCTCGATTCACCAATTATGAAACAGTATTATGATCAGCGTTATGCTGATTATTATAATGGTAGTTCAGCTGGCTTGAATTTTGTAAATGATGGTACAACAAAAGAGTCAATTACCCCATGGTTAACTGATCGGTCGAAAGCAGCTGCACTTAAAAATACTCTGGAAATGATTGAATTGTTATACGGAAATAATTATGCAGCGAATCTTCCAAATTCACCTTTTTACCAAAGTTTTAAACAGCAGTTTCCAAGCTATGTTCGTGCAAATGTCATTAAAAATACAGTAGATAGTCAGCTTGCAGCCAAGACCACTGAAATGCTAAATCAGTTGGCTGCAGATTATGCGAAAGAACAGGCAACAACAGCCAGTAATACCGTGCATGATGAAGTTGTACGAAATGCAATAAATATGGCAAAAGCTGCTGCACAAAATGCCAATATTGGAAGCCTGCGTACCAAGGCAGATGTTTTCATTTATGGTCTGGCATTATCAAAAAGTGATGACTCGCTGAGCACGCGATACAGTAATCAGGGTTTTAGTTGGGGATCTGCAGATAATCCTTGGTTATTCCGGGCAGGAACTGAAAGCGTCAAACAGTTTAAGGACGCTGCTAAAGATGTAGGCTATATTGCTCTAGAAGCGCCTCTTGCCAAGATTGCTCCAGATGAAAGTGATAATAATATTAAATTGGGGTTTTGGAGTGATATTTTTGCACGTGAGCTTAATTCCTCTAATGTTGTCGATCCTATAACAGGTGGGCCCACTTCAGGGCTTGATACAAATTACCGATTAAGAACGCAATTTGTTGCCAATGGTCTCAGTTTAAATGGTTCGCAAGTTCGGTTATTCCAAACCTTGGAATCGGATAATAAGGACTATAATCAAACTTTAGGAATGGCAAGTATCGTTCGTTTAAATACCAATGATCGGCCAGAAACTCTAAGCAGTAGCGATAGCAATCTTAACAGTAAAGGTATTCGTCTAAGTACCGCAGCAAAAACAGATGCACTTGATGGTAATGTCCCGACCCCAGCCTTAAACGGAAGTGCTGCTCCCATATTTCATGATTCTGAGGGTTTATATTTATATAGTCCAAATATTAACCTGGTGCTCGGTAATATGTATCAGCCTTTTGTGGTCGGTTCAGAAGGCAATAATATTATTTTAGAAGTGACACGTATTCCAAATATTCCTGCTATCTATAATCAAATTTATCAGAATTATGGGGGTGGACTAGGAGAATCTGATTTAAAAGGTTCAACCTGTAATGTCTATAGTTGTGGTACGCCGATTAAAAATAATGCTTCAGATGCGACCGTGCTTTATCAAGGCCGTAACGCCACTCACAGTAGTATTTCAATAGGGACTACAGAGCGTATCCCAGGAACAAATTTGCTGCGCGCCAAAGATGGCCCCAACTCCACGGGAGTCGTATTCAAGAGTACTGATGGTATAAGTAAGAATTTTGGGTCTGCAGTCATTGATGGCGTACTGATTCAGCATTTAAAAATTAGAACAACTGGTCTGTAAGGGAGTATAAAAATGTCCAAATTATTGACCCTCTGCGCATTGATATGTACCTCTATGCTCAGTCAAGCCGGATTGGAAGTCCTTAATCAGCAAGAGTTAACTGAGACAGTAGGACAGGGCGGAGCAGACCTTAACTGGACTTTATCCTTAAATCATATTTACGCCACAGATTTAACCAAAGATACAATTTCTCGACTTGATGGAAATGATAATCCACTAGAAGTATTTTATGTTTTAGATCCGACAACATGTGGTGCAACAAAACAGTTTTGCCGTTTGGCAATAGCCCCAAATAATCATGTCGATGCCAATGGGAATAAAAAATGGTTAGTATTTAAAGGTATTCAGGGCACGATTCAGATTGACAAGTTTTCTATCGATGGAACAACCATCATTAATCATCGTAATGAACCGCAAACAGCGATGAAAGTCAGCTTTTATGATGACAAACCTTTGAAAATCAGAAACTTGGGTTTCAGTACAGTGTCGATTGAAACGGGTACAGGGGGTGGTGCACTAGAAGGTTATGCCAATACAGGTACTTATGACACTTATACAGCACGCACCTATAATACCGAAGGCGGTTTTTCTACCTCGACACAAGATGTGCCTTCATTTGATAAGGGGGCTGAAAAAGGTTTTATGGGATTGAATATTCATGGAAATCTGCATATGTCCGGTAATTTGAAAATATTTGGTTATAACTGTACAGGTGGGGCACAAAGTCGTTGTTAATTGCAGCGTCAAGTACAGCATAAGGATATAAAAATGAAAAAAACAACAATAAAGTTGAAGTTACTAACAGTATGCATGTGTCTTATACAGCAAGCTTATGCACTTGAAACCATTGAAGAGCAGGAATTGAGCGAAGTCACTGGACAAGATGGTATGGTGATTACTCATGAAATTTCTAAAGCCAACATTGCTCAAGTCAATTGGTATGATCCCAATCCAGATGCCAGTACTAAAATGGGTTTAGGTCTACATAATGTTGAAATTATTGGAAAAGATAATAAGCCAATTATTAGTCAACTTGAAATAGATGTAGGTGCTACTTCACAAGGGGCAGGACTTCGGCTTGCTGCAAGTGTTTCACCATTTCAAGCCACTGCAGATTTAAAACTGGTAAAGACAGCCTGTACGACCAATCCATGTAGCCAGTCTGCGAATAGTATTCGGACTGCTGGCGTACAATCTAGTCAAAGTCTAGGTGCATTAGGGATTAGTACCTCTACGCCGCTTAGTGTTCTATTACAAACTACTGCAGGTTTATTTAATAAAGAGGCAATTGCCAGTATTGACTTTCAACTTAAAAATGCCACCATTAGTCATAAATTAGGTGAAAATAGCCTGATTTTAAATGACTTTAACTTTAATTTTGCGGGTCAAGGCTATATGTACATTGACCCCAATGAAGGTGTTGTACTCACTACCCGAAATGGCAATCAAGACCATTACGTGGATTTAAAACGTGTTGAAGATACCACTGATATTGCTATTGGCCGGGTTAATCCGACCAATCCTGGCGTTAATATTGACTTGCGTTATAACACGCCAAATAACGAACGTAAAAATATTATGCGTCTTGGGGCTTCAGGTGCGGTGACCAATGCCAGATTATCCATGAATGCCGATCAAACCCAGATTGGTACTTTTGATGTAAGTAACAAGTTAAATGGTGTTTTACAGCGTCAAGACAAAACTGCAGCAGGATATAGCGATCTGGTGGGTGAAGGGGGGTTGCATCTGGGCTTATCTGCCGACTTTACTGGTGCTGCTAGTGGTCACCCAAGCAACATCGTGCCTACCGTGCTTGAAATTGGTCATACTGGCCATGGAAGCTATGCAGTCCAATTCTCCAATATTAGGCCCCTGACAACACGGAATGCTGATGAAAATTTACATGGTAAAAATGCCTATATCGATTTTGGTGATATTTATATAAATACTATTACGGCTAAAAGTCTCGATTTTATCATCAATGAAAATATGCGAAAAACCTTGGGGCATAGTAGTGATGTACTGAAACAGACATTGAGTACAGCAGGAGATGGAGAGGATTTTGCTTTTATTGCAGTACGAGGAATGGACTTTCAGGCAATTGCTGCGAAAGCACGTTTTATTTCAGATAACTCCTTGACAGAACTTGGTGGGGATGGCGGTTCATGGGGGATTGGTATTCCTATTTATAATTTAAATGCCAATGTCGCGTTGTCTGGAACAACTTATGGAACAGATAATAAGCAGGCAATTGCTTATAACATCATGGCCTCTACTGAAGGATACGGGGTCGACAAGAAAACCGGTTTGCCAAGTACAACTTCAATTATATTGATTGATGGTCAGGACGGTGTACAGGGTGAAGCTGTTAACTATTATGCAGGCTTTAGAAATATCGATGCTTTGATTAAATCTGAAGGGATTATTGGCTATGAAGATGAAGGGATTTATATTCGTGCCGATAAATTACTGATTGCAGCAAAAGCAGAGCTCGCAATGGGGCAATTACCAGGATCTAAATATAACTGTAGCACTGCATCAGTCAGTAAATGCGGAGGCTATGTGCCTCACGATAACTTTTCTAAACGTGATGATGTACTGACCAATATTGCCTTTAAGCTCGATGGAAATGGTGAGCTTCTGATTATTCCTGGGGTAGATCCAACCGCAAGTTCACCAGATACCAACTTTTTGTCATTTGATGCAAACTTTAAATTTAGGCCACTCACATCAGAAGAAAGTGCAGATAAAGCTAATCTGGGTAGCTACTTCAGTATCTCCAATGAAGATATTGATTTAACAACAGAAGCATTAAACGTTTCTTCGATCAACTTTAACCGGATGGAAGGTCATTTGGGTGTTAATGGGAAAGTTCGTGTCAGTGCTGATACCGTAACGTTGGATAATCAGGTCAAACTCAATTATGAAAATAATATCGCGACACCATTTAAAACCAATTTTGCGATGGCGACCAATGGCAATATGCAAAACATGGCAAGTATTGCACTGACTGGTGGCACTATTCGTAGCACGCTGGGAATCACACCACGCTAAATTCAGGATGAGAAAAATGAAAAAAATAATATTAAAGAGTCTAGTTGCGGCGATGGTGGGATTGAGTGGTCATGTATCTGCATTAACCTCATTAGAAGATCAGGAGCTTTCAAATATTAATGGACAAGCTTTATTGTCAATGGAGGTTCAGGCCGGATTTAACCAAGTTGATAATTTGGGAGAGGCATATGACCAGAGAAATATCTCATTTTATAAATTGGGTCTAGAAGCTGAAATGGAAATTAATGCCAATATTAAAAAACTGCAACTTGGTTGTGGAGGAATTAATGGTGCAACTGGTTGTGATATTGATATTGATCATATTTCCTTAAGTGGTAATTCTGCAAATGGAATGGATCGTGCTGCGACCTCTGCTTTGATTACTAATCCTTTTGTTCAATTTGCTATAAAAAATCCAAATCAGGCATCTACACGTGAAGTTTTGGGTTTCCGTTTAAGTGCAGAAAAGATTTCAGGTCTACTGACTATGGGTACAGAAAATACGGCCACACCAAATGGTATTAATAGTTTTAGTGGATATATGAAGACTAAAGAAGCCAAAGGAACAGCTGTAACTAATCCAAGAACAATGACCTATGCATCAACTGGCAATAAATATATTGAAGGTGCTGTTACGGGAACAATATTGGGGCAGGATCTGGAACTTCATTATAAATCGAATGATTATACTTTTAATTTAACAAGTACCAATGCGCCATTTGTGATTCCAGCCACTATAGTTTCAGGAACACGAATGAGTGAAGTTAAATTAAAGGGGACTGGTACAGTTGACAGAATTGATTTTAGTGGCCCATTAAAGGCCATTTTAAAGCCACTGGATTTATTTGAGCTTACACTGGATAAACAAATTACAGGCTATATGACAGGCCTTAGAACAGATATTACAGTGGATCAAGATCTTGGCTTAATCCATGCATTGTATTTGAATAACCCAGCATCTTTATCATTACAATCGCAAAAAATACTTTGGCCGGGTGCTGCCGTTGCTGCTAATCAAGGTTGGTGGATGGCAATCGAGGATGAGGTAAATCTTGGTGATATTAGTCCAAATAAAGGTGTGGATATTACTAATGCGGTATTAGCACAAACCATTGCAGGGATTAATCATGATTTAACATCAAAACCCAGAGCATGTGGAAGTCTTTTGAATTGTGTATTTGATGGAGCTTTAGATGTGAAAGAAATTAAAAACCCGGCACTTCTTGATTTTCCTTTGAAAAATTTAGAGCTTAAAGGCCAGAACTTTCAACCGAACTGCTTCGGTGGACATAAATTCTGTTAAGTTAAAAAGAATAAAAAATCCCGCACTTGACGGGATTTTTTTATTAAGAAAGCAAAATTATTTCGCGATTTTAGCCAACAACTCTTCTTTGGAAATATTTACAGATTCAGCATCACGGCGACCTTTATATTCAAAAGTACCTGCATCCAAGCCTTTTTCACCAATCACAATACGGTGTGGAATACCGGTCAACTCAAGGTCAGAAAATTTAACGCCTGGACGTTCGTTACGATCATCTAGAATTACGTCATAACCCGCAGCAGTGAGTTCAGCATAAAGCGCTTCAGCTGCTTCTACTGTGCGTGGTGATTTATGTGCATTCATCGGTACAATGGCCACTTCAAACGGGGCAATGGCAGTTGGCCAAATAATGCCTTTCTCGTCAAAGTTTTGTTCAATGGCAGACGCAACCACACGTGTTACCCCAATACCATAGCAACCCATGGTCACAGTGAATGGTTTGCCATCTTCACCCAAGACTTTACAGCCCAATGCTTCAGAGTATTTCTGACCCAACTGGAAGATATGACCCACTTCGATACCACGTTTGATTTGCAGTGTACCTTTGCCATCTGGAGAAGGGTCACCTTCAACTACATTACGCAAGTCATAAACTTCAGTGAACTGTGCATCACGTTCCCAGTTTATGCCGGTTGCATGCTTGTCAGCTGTATTAGCACCTGCAACAAAGTCAGACAATACTGATGCTGCACGGTCAACAATGACGGTGACACCTTTTTCAACCAGACCTTGTGGGCCTACAAAACCAGCTGTCAAGCCAAGTGCTGCGATTTGCTCTTCGGTTGCAAAAGTGAGTGGAGCTGCAATTTGTGCATGCTTCTCGGCTTTAATTTCATTCAGTTCGTGATCGCCACGAAGGAATAAAGCAACCACAGGAACAGAACCATCCTCTTTTGCAATGCCTTGAACAAGCAATGCTTTTACTGAGTGAGCTGGATCCGTGCCCAAGAAGGCAGATACATCCGCAATGGTTTTTTGATTTGGCGTATCAACCAGTTTAAGTTCTTGAGTTGGTGCCGCACGTTCGCCGACCAGAACGGCTTCAGCCATTTCAATATTGGCGGCGTAGTCTGATTCGGTCGAAAATGCGATATCATCTTCACCGCTTGAAGCCAGTACATGGAATTCGTGTGAACCTGAACCACCAATCGAACCGGTATCTGCTTGAACCGGACGGAAATCTAAACCAAGACGAGTAAAGATTTTGCAGTAGGCTGCATACATGTCGTCGTAGGTTTGTTGCAATGATTCCTGATTGGCATGGAAAGAGTAGGCATCTTTCATGATGAATTCACGTGAACGCATTACCCCAAAACGCGGACGAATTTCGTCACGGAATTTGGTTTGCACCTGATAGAAGTTGGCAGGGAGCTGCTTATAACTTTTTAGTTCATTGCGTGCTAAATCAGTGATGACTTCTTCATGGGTTGGACCCAGTACAAACGGGTTACCGTGGCGGTCATTGAAACGTAACAGTTCAGGACCGTATTGTACATAACGACCTGATTCTTCCCATAAAGACGCAGGTTGAGTCACCGGCATATAGACCTGAAGTGAACCGACCTTGTCCATTTCTTCGCGAACGATCGCTTCAACTTTATTTAATACGCGAACGCCCATCGGCAGCCAGGTGTACAGACCTGAAGCCAACTTACGAATCATACCGGCACGAAGCATCAACTGATGGGAAATAACCTCAGCATCGTTCGGGGTTTCTCTTAACGTTGCAAATAAAAAGCGACTCGCGCGCATGGAAACTGTCCTAAAAAATTAAGCGTTAAAGCAGAGATTATACAATAAAAAATGAGATGAGCATTTGGGAATGTCACCTCATTGTGTTGCATTAAATTATGCCATGATTTTACGCATCTGACGCAGCATAAAATTCTTAAAGTCATCCAGGTAAGTAAAGATCACGGGGACAACCACCAAAGTGAGCAGGGTTGAGGTGATCACCCCGCCAATCACGGCATGGGCCATCGGCGCACTTTGTTCACCGCCTTCACCCAGCCCTAAGGATAAGGGCACCATACCCATGACCATGGCGCTGGTGGTCATTAAAATGGGACGCAGTCGGGTTTTCCCCGCGGCAATAATCGCATCATAACGCTCTTCACCGCGATCCATGGCTTTTTTAATAAAGTCGATCAGCAGAATCGCATTCTTGGTCACCAGTCCCATTAGCATGATAATCCCGATAATCGAAAACAGGTTCATGGTGGAATTAAACAGGAACAGCGCCAGGAACACACCAATCAAGGATAATGGCAAGGAGGCCATAATCGCCGCAGGATGGATAAAGCTATTAAACTGTGAACCCAGCACAATGTAGATAAACACAATCGACAGGGTGATGGCGGTCAGGGCATAGCCTGCGGATTCTGCCATATCGGCATTTGAACCTTGGGTATCAAAGCTATAACCTGGCGGCATATCAAAATTGGCTTGTAGCCGGCTGATATCCGTGCCGATATCTCCTGTAGGACGACCAGCGGTATTGGCTTCTATCAGAACTTCACGTGCCAGATCACGGCGGTTAATTTGTGAAGCACCGAGTTTTTCTTCAAACTTGGCCACACTCGAAAGTGGAATCAGAATCGGCTGATGATTGGCATCGGTTTTATTTGAAGTGATATACATGTTCTGTAAATCACGTGGCAAGCTGCGCTGGTCTTCCGTCAGGCGCAAATTCACATCATAAGTTTCGCCTTTTTCATCCTGCCAGGTGGTGACATCATCACCGGCAATCAGTGGACGAACCACATTGGCAATCTGATTCACGGATAATCCTAAATCACTGGCCAAGACACGATTGATCTGCACGCCGAGTGTCGGCTTGGGTTCTTTCAGTGAGGTTTCCAAATCGACAATACCGTCAATCTTGGCAATCTCTGTCATAAAACGATCGGAAATTTTTTGCAGTTCATCCAGGTCGGGGCCCTTGATCGAGATCATAATTGGCTTTTGACCACCCGAAACGGTTTCATCGGCAGATGCAACCGAGGTAATACTGATCCCGGCAACCGATTGCAGGCGTTGTCGAAACTCATTGTTGAGCTCGGTCAGGCTTTTTTCGCGTTCGATCCGTGGTGTCACGGTCACTCGCAGGCTGACGTGGTTTTTACCACGGTCAGTTACACCATTAATTACGCCATAAGTTGCTTTAACATCAGGGTGTTGACGGATAATCTGATCGACTTGTTGCAGTTTGGCTTGTGAGTATTCAAGCGAAGAATCTACCGGTGTTTCAAACTTAATGCGGATTTCGCCTTTGTCAGGAACCGGTACAAATTCGGTGCCAATCAGTTTCGATAATCCCAAGGCACCAAATAATGAAGCTACGGCAATCATTAAGGTAATGAATCTGAAGCGCAGCGCCAGTTTGAGCAGCTTTTCATAGACATGGCTTAAATTGTCCAGCTTGCCAGAAATCCAGCTAAAGAAACGTTTCACCCGTCCGGGTCTTTTATTTGGATCTTTTTTCTTTTCGGCCCAATGTGCAGAAAGCATCGGATCTAAAGTAAAACTAACAAACATCGAAATCAGCACAGCCACACTAACTGTAACCCCGAACTGATAAAAGAAACGACCAATAATCCCGCCCATAAAGGCCACCGGCAGAAACACGGCGACAATGGTCAGGGTGGTGGCCAGAACAGCTAAACCAATTTCTTTGGTGCCATCCAGTGCGGCAGTCACATGATCTTTGCCCATGTCGGCATGCCGGACAATATTTTCTCGCACTACAATCGCATCATCAATCAACAGGCCAATACTCAAGGATAACGCCAGCAAGGTCATCATGTTGATACTGAAGCCAAAGGCCCAGATGAAGGTCAAAGTACCTAATAATGCAATCGGCAGAGTTAAACCGGTAATCACAGTGGAGCGGAATGAACCAAGGAATAGCAGAACAATCAGCACGGCAAGTACCGCACCTTCAATAATGGTGCGGGCTACATCGCCAATGGTGCCACGGATACTTTTGGAAGAATCCACCACCACTTGCAAGGTCGTCCCCTGAGGAAGCTGGGTCTCAATACTTTCTAAAGTTTTGTAAGTTCTATCGACGACCTCAATCACGTTAGAGTCCGAGCTACGCAGGATATCAATCGCAACTGCGGTTTTGCCATTTAAAAAGGCAGCAGATTCTAGTTCTGCCTGACTGTCTTGGATCTCTGCGACTTGTCTCAGGAAAATTGGTACGCCATTTTTATTGGCAATGATGAGATCGCCGAAGGCCAAGGGATGCAGCACTTTAGAATTGATCTCAATCACCAGTTCCGAGTTGCCAGATTTGAGTGTGCCGCCTGGAACTTCAATATTTTCAGCCTTTAAGGTATTGATGACACTGTCTACACCAAGGCCAAAAGCTTGCAGTTTTTGTGGTTCTACCTGAATCCGGATCTGGCGCTGTGCATCGCCGAGTAAATTCACCGTTCCCACGCCAGCAACTGTGCGCAGTTGGGGTACAATTCGCTGATCCAGATAAGAACTGAGTGCTTTGATATCCATGTTATTGGATTCAAATACGATCGACATGACCGCATTTGCGGTTGGATCATAACGTTCGACAATCGGATCCTGAATTTCATCACGAAATTCAGCAGTTACCGAGGCAATTTTATCCCGCACATCCTGAGCGGCTGTGGTAGAAGGTACATCTAGGTTGAATTCAGTCGTGATCATCGACAGGCCTTCACTGGACTGTGAAATCACCTGTTTTAAACCAGAAATGGTATTGATCTGATCTTCGAGTTTCTTGGTTATTTCTGACTCGACCGTTTCTGGAGAAGCACCCGGGTAGTTGGTATACACCACCACAAAGGGAAAATCGACATCGGGAAATTCTTCAACGCCCATCCGCTGCCAGGAAGCCAGTCCCAATACCATCAGACAGAACATCATCATGATGGTGAAAACTGGATACTTCACACTAATTCGGGTAAACCACATGTCAATGATCCTGTGTGAGGCGCTTTAGTTCGAGCGAAGTGTGACAGTTTTTTGTAGATCGGCTTCGCTAAATTTAATTCGGCTGACCTGATCGGTGCTTTCCAATCCTTTGACCACTGCAATATTGTCGTTATAGCGCTGTTCCAGTATCTGCACATTGGCCTTGATAAGTTTATTCTGGCGAATCACCCAGACATAGGGTTTGTTCTGGATATCCTGCAGCGTATCTAGGGGAATAATCTGCCCACTGATTTGGCGTGAACTCAAAATATTGCCTTCTACAAAGGAACCGATACTTAAAGAGGGAATTGTTTCATTCGGCGTAGCAAAGAATTCGATCTGGCGACTGGCCTGATCGGCGATCGGGGAAATCCGGCTCATCACTGCAGTGAGCCGATTGGGATTGCCTTGAATGCTGTATTCGACTTGACTGCCTAGCCTTAAGTTTGATTGTAGGTCACTAGGCACGCGTGCCTGAATTTCCAGCTGTTTAGGATCGACAATTTCAAACAGGGTTTGTCCAATCGCCACGGTTTGGCCAGGTTCCACCTGACGCTGGGTAATCACGCCACTGATCGGACTGGTCATGGTTCCGTCACGATCTGCTTTCTCGGCAATATCGACATTGGCTTGCTGGGAACGTACATTTTCCAGCTGTGCCTGATAATCGACCTGACTCTGTTCATATTCTACTTTTGAAATAAAGCCCTGATCGAGTAGACGCTTTTTACGTTGCATCATGTTTCGAGCCTGATTGGCCTGAGCTTGGGTAGAGGCCAGATTGGCACGTGCCTGTGCCAGTCGGGCAGCATTGTCCTGATTGTTTAGCCGTACCAGCACCTGACCTTTGGAGACGGTCTGACCGACTTGGGCATTGACACTGGTGGCGGTGGCAGACACCTGTGCCTGAATACTGCTTTGATTGACAGCCCGAATCGTGCCGGTAAATGCTGTTTTTTGAACTGAGTTGCCGGACTGTACTGCAATCAGGTCTTGAGGAATGACTTCAATGGATTTGGGTGTTTCGGCTTGCTGTACGGGTTCATTTTTATCACAAGCCACTAATAACATATTTAAGCAAAGTGCACTCATGATTAGGATAGAGCGCGGAGAAGGCATATTTAAACCATGAGCATGTGGTGCAGTTTGCATAAGAGTCCTTACAGCTTATTGTGGTTTAAAACCAAAACAAGCTATCTGTATTTATTCAAGTGCTTTTAAACGGGCGATAATTTTGTCGTATTCTGCTTCCAGATTTCGATAGCGACTTTGTAAAGATTGAATATTTTCTTTTTGGGAAATGAGATTTTTATGATTACTCTCAAGTGTGGTTTTCAGGTGTGCCGGTGGAGCCTTACCTTTACGTAAATATTCACGTTCTTGGCGTACAAACATCACTCGATCTTTTTGCAATTGCTTCATTTGTTCTTGCTGAAAATCAATTTGCTTTTTTAACTGTAGCAGACTGTCATTTTTTTTCTGTAAGGCGGTCTGACTATTGTTGTACGCTCGCTTCAGTCTATTGTCTTCAGCGATCCGCTTGGCCTGTTGAGCACGTTGGGGAGCCTGTCTGATATCGGCTTCGGCATTATAAGGACGAGCACGTTTAATGACCTGCATATTCTGGTCAAGCGCTTCATAACCGTAACGGATATGATTGGGCGTCACATTAGTGCTGATATTGGCCACGCCTTTACTATCATAATAGCGGTACCAAGTGGCCTTTTGCTGGATTTGGTTATTGTTGGCACAAGCTAAGGTCACCTGTAATAGTAACAGCACAGCAACAATGAATTGACCAGTCATTTTATTTTTATCAATGACAGCAAGTTTTTCTGAAAACTGACCCATCATTGGCTCCCTAAATTTAAAGTTGACTAAATTACTTATTTTAAAGTAATAATCTTGTTATATTAGACTTAAATTTACGAATTAAAAACTACCGTTAGTCAAAAAAAAAACATCGGCGCGGGTAAAATGTGAAGCTGTTGTTAAAAATAACTGATTTTGTCTACTTGTGTAGAAAATGTTCGTTGATAATACAAGTGACTTTATGTTAAAAATGTTTATCGATCGTAATAAAATAATCCTATGAGCCTTATGGCATAATAGTTTCTAAAATGGGAAGGGTTAAACAAATGGACGATAAATTCCAAAATCTAAAAGTTATGGTTATTGATGACTCAAAGACCATTCGTCGTACCGCGGAAACTCTTCTTCAGCGCGAAGGTTATGAAGTGATTACTGCCGTCGACGGATTTGAAGCTTTGTCAAAAATTGCCGAAGCAAATCCAGATATCGTGTTTGTCGACATCATGATGCCGCGTCTAGATGGCTATCAAACTTGCGCGTTAATTAAAAATTCTCAGAATTACCAGAATATTCCTGTGATTATGCTATCAAGTAAAGATGGTTTATTTGATCAGGCCAAAGGTCGTGTTGTGGGTTCAGATGAATACCTGACCAAACCTTTTAGTAAAGATGAATTGCTGAACGCAATCCGTAACCATATTAGTGCTTAATATTTGATTTTTTTGGGGAATTGGCATGGCACGTATCCTAATTGTGGATGACTCACCGACAGAAACTTTTCGCTTTAGAGAAATTCTTTCTAAACATGGCTTTGAGGTGATTGAAGCAGCCAATGGGGCCGATGGCGTCACCATGGCACAGGCTGAATTGCCTGATCTGGTCCTGATGGACGTTGTGATGCCGGGCGTAAACGGATTCCAGGCGACCCGTCAGATTGCGCGTGGGGCGACCACCAAACACATTCCAATTGTGATTGTCAGTACCAAAGATCAGGCCACTGACCGCGTGTGGGGCAAGCGTCAGGGTGCAGCAGACTATCTAACAAAACCAGTAGATGAAAAACAATTAATAGAAGTAATTAAGCAACACCTCAATGCAGGATAAGCTCTATGGCAGCAAATGGATTTATCGAATTGCTTCGCATTGCGAAACGGGGAAATAAAAACTACGTTTCCAATGACAATGAAGTGAACCGATGGTCGGGCATTGCTTTTGAGATGATGGGGCAATATTTTGTTGCTCCGCTGGGGGAAGTATCAGAAGTGATTTATCCCCCAAAATATACGCCGGTACCCAAGACACAAGCATGGGTGTTGGGTCTGGCGAATATCCGGGGAAGACTGTTATCCGTTTCTGATCTTACTCAATACGTATCAGGGCATAGCAGTCAGTTTTCACCGACTCAAAAAGTATTGTGCATCAACCATAATGACCAGTATGTCGGTTTGGTCGTAGATCAAGTTTTGGGTATACAACATTTCAATAAGAAAAGTTTCTTTTCGAAGAAATCTGAATTAGATGAAAACTTACAAGAATACTGTCAAGGATTTTTTCATCAGCACAACCAGCAGTGGCATGTGTTCTTATTCAGTCGTCTGTTGCAAAATCCAAATTTTATGAACGCATCTATAAAATTTATAAATTAAATGTCGCGCACGAAAGTGATCAAGGCGTCAACCGGGGAGAGGCTGCATGGGCTTTAAACTTAAAAAGAAAAATACAGGTGAAAGCACTGGCCGCAAAGGCGGTAATGCTTTTTTCACTAAGATTCAATCGCAAATAGATCAATTATCACGTGTATTTGGTGATAGTGAAAAGTCAAAACCGCTGATCTATGGGGCAGCAGGCTGTCTTTTAGCCGCACTGATCACTTTATTATATCTTTTTTATAGTGTGCCACGTAGCAACGAACTCACTCAAAGTCTGGGTGATTTACGTCTCCTCTCGCAAACGATTTCGCGCCAAGCAACTGAAGCAACCGCTTCGGGTACACCGGAGGCAATGAAAAACCTAACTGACTCGCAAAAATCTTTTGCTGAGAACCTTGAAACAGTTAAAAATATTCATTCAGATAATGAGGCGCTACAAGCTGTTGATAAACAGTGGACAGAAGTTTCTAGCGGTATTGATCTGATTACCTCGCAACAAAAAATCATTAACCAGTTATACGACACCAACATTGCCATTGGTGAAGCAATTCCCGGGATTCAGGCGGAATATAACTTGATGGTTGACCAGATGGCGCGTCAAGATATGCCATCGAGCCAGGTGGTGATTGCCAAGAACCAGGTATTTATTGCAGAACGTATTTTACGTTCAATCAGTCTGGTATTGACGGGTAGTGATGGCTCTCGTGAATCGGCGGATGACTTTAGTGCCGATACCGAAACTTTCGGCTCTTATTTAAATGCACAATTGAATGGTTCTGTTGAACTGGGCGTACAGCGTATTGCTGATCCAGCAATGCGTGAATCTCTAGAAGGTATTAAGGCTGAATATGATGAAGTACTCGAATCAGCATCAGCAATTATTCTGAAGAACTCGACTGAAATTGTAAAAGTTCGTCAGGCCGCTGCATCTATTTTTGCCCAGTCTGATGTGCTTTTAGATAACCTGAACAAATTATCAGGTAACTCAGGTCTTAAAACCGTTATTCCAGCCATCCTGTTGATTGCCTTGTTACTTGGTTTCTTGCTTTGTGTATTCAAATTGCTTTCTTTACGTGGTGTATCGGATAAGCAGCGTGTAGGCCGTTTACAAGAAGAATATGACCGTAACCAGAATGCGATTTTACGTTTACTGGATGAAATCGCCGATCTTGCAGATGGTGATTTACGTTCATACGCAACAGTATCGGAAGACTTTACCGGTGCGATTGCCGACTCGATTAACTTTGCAATCGACCAGTTACGTGACCTGGTATCGCGTATTACTGAAACTTCGCAAGAAGTTGCGCAATATACCGCGACCACACAGGGCATTACCAACCAGTTGGCTGAAGCTTCTGAACATCAGGCTCAGGAAATTGCCGGTGCTTCTGCGGCAATTAACGAAATGGCCATGTCGATTGACCAGGTATCTGCCAACGCCGATGAATCTGCTGTGGTAGCAGACCGTTCGGTACAAATTGCTGCAAATGGTGCGGATGTCGTACAACGCTCGATTGAGGGGATGGACACGATTCGTGAACAGATTCAGGAAACCTCAAAACGTATTAAACGTCTGGGTGAATCTTCTCAGGAAATTGGTAACATCGTTGCCTTGATTAACGATATTGCCGACCAAACCAACATTTTGGCATTGAACGCAGCCATTCAGGCGTCGATGGCGGGTGAAGCCGGTCGTGGTTTCGCAGTTGTAGCCGATGAAGTACAGCGTCTTGCAGAGCGTTCTGCGTCTGCAACCAAGCAGATTGAAGGCCTGGTAAAAACCATTCAGACCGATACCAACGAAGCGGTTATTTCGATGGAGCAAACTACAGCCGAGGTTGTACGTGGTGCGAACTTGTCTAAAGATGCCGGTGTGGCACTGGATGAGATTCAAACCGTATCGAATAACCTGGCGAAACTGATTGCGAACATTTCCGATGCAGCGAAACTGCAGTCTGCATCTGCAGGTCATATTGCGACCACGATGAATGTCGTACAGGAAATTACTTCGCAAACCACCAGTGCCACCTTCGATACAGCACGTTCGGTATCTGAACTGGCAAATATGGCCGATGCATTACGTGAATCTGTAGCTGACTTTAAACTACCAGAATAAAGTTAGCGATGATGGGGAGAATGTGCCTTGATTACGATTGAGGCACATTCAAAAAATACAGATAAAGCCTCGACAAGATGTACTTAACCTCAAACATTAGGTATTGCGTGACGGTCACAATTAAGTTTGAGCGCCCTTCTTGGCGGCATAACGTAAGAAGCATAAGCTATGAAAGAAATATTAAAAAATTTAGTTGAAACGACAACGCTTCCTGAAGATAGTTATCTTGATCAAGATGCAGAAATTCTTGAAATTTTTGTTGAGGAAATCGAAGAAATCTTCGTTGAGTTAAATGCTTTATTTCCAGAATGGCTGGTCAATCCAGATCATCAGGAAAATCTGAAGACCATTCGCCGTCATTTTCATACCCTGAAAGGTTCAGGTCGTATGGTGGGTGCAAAATCGGCAGGGGAAATGGCCTGGGCAGTTGAAGATACCCTGAACCGGGTCTTGTCCGGTTCAATTCAGCTGACAGCGATGGTGCAAAAATTTGCCCAAGCGGTACTGAATGTCTATCAATATGCTTTATATCCAAAATTCAAACATGTACAGGAAATCGATCTCGACCTGCGTCCAATGCTGCTGTTGGGACAACAATTACAACAAAACCTTTCACCTGAACCTGCGCTAGAAGAATTATTAGCATTGGCCGATCATTTGACTGCCGAAGGTCAGACCACAGGGCTGGAAATTGCAGATCATGACCTAAGTGAATCTGCTGCTATTATCGAAACAGCGCCGGTAGAAGTAGCGGTTCGCACTGATATTGAAGAAACCGTGGCCATCTTCATTGAAGAAGCCGAAGAGCATCTGGAAACGATTGCCACCTTCCTGCGTACTGAAGATGAAAAATCACAAGATTATAATGCCCTGATTCGTGCCATTCATACCTTGCGTGGCAGTTCATCGATGGCGCAGATTGAACAGATTTTTGAAGCCAGCTCTAAAGTTGAACAGTTATTTAAGACCTTGTTACAAGATGAAATTGTCTCGACCTCAAAAGAAACAGCCTTACTGATTCAATATGCCGAATTTATCAGTGATTATGTGCATTTATTAGGTCAGGGGGATACCGAAAAACTAGATGCGGTCTATGCCACTTTTGAAGCAGTCTGGAGTGATTATGGCTTTGCGGTCATTGAATCAGATGCGGTTCAAACCCAAGGTCTGGTGTCCAAACTGGTTGAACTGGATATTGACCTGTTGCTCGATGCTGAGTTTGAATTCGATAAACGCGCACAAGTCGATTATCCGGAATATATCCAGGCACTGAGTCAACAGGCTGCAGAATTACTGGCGCATACTGATAGCCGCGCGGCCAAAGGAATTCATGAATTCACGGCAGATCTGAAATCGGCTTATGATGCCCTGCTTAAAAAGCCGGTGCTGTTAAACAGCAATTATGCTTATGAACTGTTTGCACAGGCACATCAGGAATTTATTCATTTATTTGATACCCTGGCTGCAGGACAGCGCGTCATTCTAAATGATGACATTCAAAAAACTTTAAGTGAACTGTCGGCATTTGTACAACAGGATCTTGAGATCTTTGCTGAAGAGACTGAAAAGTCAGGCGTTGAGCCGACCACAGATATTATCCCAACGGCTGACACCTTAACCACAGGCAGCGTAGATTTCGCTGCCTTGAGCCAGCGTATTGCAGCCGATCGTCAACAGCGCGAGAGTGCTGAAACCAACCGTGATTTCGATGAAGAACTGTTAGGTATCTTTCTGGAAGAAGCCGATGAATTGCTGGCAGGTATTGATGAAGATCTGAATACCTGGAGCAAAAAACAGGATGATACGACTTCACTGAACAATCTGATGCGTCATTTGCATACCTTAAAAGGTGGTGCAAACATGATTGCGGCTTCGCATATCGGTTTGATTGCCCATGAACTGGAAAGTATTTATGAACGGGTGATCCGTCAGCAGATTGCCGTAACACCTGCTTTAATCCAGATTGTCCGTCTGGTACAGGATAACGTGTCCGACCGTATTCAGTCCATTCGAGATGATGGCATTGATTATCCGGCGACAGAAGCGGTGGCAATTTTACAAAATATTCAGGCACTACTTTCTGGGCAAACGCTGGCTGCTGTTGAAAGCACAACTGCTGAATTCAACGTGACCGCGTTAGAGATGCTATCGACTCCTGAAGTGCCATTCGAAGAATCAGTGGCGACAGAACAGCCTGCAACTGATCTGGCTGAAACAGAAAAATTAGTTGAAACCCCTGGATTTACTGAAAATCAAGTTGAACGCTCTGAAGAAGATGAGCTGAAATCAATCGTTGAAGAAACCTTCCTCGAAGAGTCTGAAGAAATTCTGGCCAATGCAGAGAAGCTGCTCAATCAATGGTTTGATCAGCGTAGTGACCGTAGTTTATTACTTCAGTTACAACGTGCTGCCCACAGTATTAAAGGTGGTGCACGCATGATTGAAACTGAAGAGGTGGCCAGCATTGCCTATGAACTGGAAACCACTTTCGAGCAGTTTGCAGTTTATCAATTTAACTCGAATGCCTATGATGGCTTATTGCAGAAAACACTGGCCTGGTTAAAACAGGCAATTTTCCAGCGCGACTATAGCGGTTTTGAGCAGCTTCAAAGCAGTCTGAAAAAGATTGCTTATGTGGACGTCACTGCGCAATTGCCTGAGCGTTTGGCAAAAACAGAACATCTGGTGGTCAGCACCGACTTTAGTTTTGTTGAGGGTGATGGTACTGAACCGCCACAGATGATGGGTGAGTGGGCGAATACAGGCAGTAGCGATAGCAATAACGAGATGATTCGTATCTCTGCTGATCTGGTCGAGAAGATGATTGACCTGTCGGGTGAGAACTCGATTAACCGTTCGCGGATCGAGATGGATCTGGGTCAGCTTGGCAATACCCTGAACGAGATGGAACTGGCGATCAAACGACTTGCCGACCAGTTGCGTCGAATGGAAGGCGAGCTTGAATCACAGATTATTGCCAAGCATGGTTCAGAAAATTCGCGCTATGCCGACTTCGATCCGCTGGAAATGGACCAGTATTCATCGTTGAACCAGTTATCTAAATCTCTGGCAGAATCGGCATCGGATCTGGTCGATTTCAAGAGCACCTTGGCCGACAAGATTCGTGAAACTGAAGGTTTATTATTACAACAATCGCGTATTCAGGCCGAGATTCAGGAAAGCCTGATGCGTACCCGTCTGGTGCCGTTTGACCGGATGTTGCCGCGTTTACAACGTATTGTGCGTCAAACCTCAACCACCTTGAACCGTCCTGCCGAACTGATTGTGCAGAATACTGAAGGTGAATTGGATCGTAATATTCTGGAACGTCTGGTTACGCCATTTGAACATATGTTGCGTAATGCGATTGACCACGGTCTGGAAGATACCGCAGATCGTCTGGCATTGAACAAGCCGGAAGTGGGTTCTATTGTATTGAACATCAGCCGTCAAGGAACCGATGTCATCGTTTCTTTCAGTGATGATGGCAAGGGGATCGATGCGGAGAAAATTCGTGAGAAAGCCCTCAGTCTGGATCTGATCAAAGCCGACCAGCCGATTGATCAGGATGAAATACTACAATATATCTTCCATCCTGGTTTCACTACCGCAAAAGCAGTCACCCAGATTTCTGGTCGTGGCGTTGGTCTGGACGTGGTACAAAGTGAAATCAAGTTGCTCGGTGGTCATGTTTCGGTCAGCTCGGAACTGGGTAAGGGCACGGTCTTTACGATTCGCGTACCGACGACAGTGGCCGTTAGTGATGCCTTGATGGTGAAAGCGGGCGATCAGCAATATGCAATTTCTCTGGCGCAGATTGACCGAATCGTGCGGATTGCGCCGACCACATTGGAAACTTACTTTAACAGTAAAGACGATTACTTCAAGATTGATGGTGAAAACTACAAGCTGCGTTATCTGTCTGAATTTGTCGGTACTCAGCCGATTCCACGTCTGAATAATGTCGGTCATTCATTGCCGGTGCTTCTGATTAAAGGCAACAGTGGCCAAACCATTGCCTTGCTGGTCGATCAACTGGTGGGTTCACGTGCACAGATTGTGGTGAAACCGATTGGACAGCAGTTTGCCAACATCGGGGTAGTGGCGGGTGCTACGATTCTGGGTGATGGTCAGGTCTGTCTGATTCTCGATGGCCAGAATATTGCGCGTCAGATTCAGGCGACACAGCGTGTGAAACAGATGCATGATCAGCGTGATGGTTCGCGTCATTCCAATGCACGTCGTCTGGTGATGATTGTCGATGACTCGGTGACAGTACGTAAGGTAACTTCGCGTCTGCTTGAACGTCAGGGCTATGACATTGTGACCGCCAAAGATGGTGTAGATGCGATCGAGCAGCTAGAAAATGTCAGACCGGATCTGATGCTGCTGGATATCGAAATGCCACGTATGGATGGTTTTGAAGTCACCAACCTGATTCGTCACCATGATATTCACCGTGACTTGCCGATTATCATGATTACGTCGCGTACTGGTGAGAAACATCGTGAACGTGCATTCAGTCTGGGCGTGACCCACTATATGGGTAAACCGTTCCAGGAAGCTGAACTGCTGGCCAATATTCAACAATTAATTGCCGAAAAACAGGGGTAATCGATGAGTCAGAGCAATTCGACGAGCAAGATGGCTGATCAGATTAGCCAGCAGGAACTTCAGCATCTGATTACGGTATCGACCGGATTTATTGATGCCTATATTATTGACTGTCATGGCAAAGATCCGATGTTATTGCCACAAAACATTGTGCTGTCAGCGCTGGACAGCACTACCCAGGTCAAGACAGTGGAATGGCATGAAGCACAATTGCCAGTCTATGCCATCAATGAGCCTTCACGTCAACATGGCGTGGCACTGGTGATTGAAGGTGATGAGATCAATCAGCGTTTTGCCCTAATGTGCAATGAAATGCCGAAAACCATCCGGATTCGTATTTCTGAAGTGGTCGATGTCGATCAGCCGGTGAATGACCCTGCAATTTTCCAATATGTACGAATGAATGAACAGCTGTTCCATATTCCGAATATGACGAATATTCAGGCTACAATCGGGCTGTAATGCAAACTATCAAATATCAAAAAGGAACTCCATGGAGTTCCTTTTTTATTGCGTTATGAATTTACTTAATTGGCGAGTAAATTTACCAAAATCTGTTCATAAATTTCAGCCAGTGGCTCCAGATCGGCAATATCAACATGCTCATTGATCTGATGAATGGTGGCATTCAATACGCCAAGTTCCAGTACCTGTGCGCCTGTAGGTGCAATAAAGCGGCCATCCGAGGTTCCACCAGAAGTAGAAAGCTCGGTTTCAGTGCCTGTGACATTTAGAATAGCGGTTTTAGCTGCATTGACCAGCTCGCCGACCGGGGTCAGAAATGGCAAGCCAGATAAAGTCCAGGAAATATCATAATCCACACCGTGACGATCCAGAATTTCCACAGTACGTGCTTTAAGTTCTTCGGCAGTCACTTCAGTTGAATAACGGAAGTTAAATAGCAGATTCATGCTACCCGGAACAACATTGGTTGCGCCTGTACCTGAATTGATATTGGAAATCTGGAAAGTGGTTGCCGGGAAATATTCATTGCCATGGTCCCAGACGGTGTCACACAGCTCGGTAATCGCTTTAGAGGCGCTATGAATCGGGTTTACTGCCAGATGCGGATATGCCACATGGCCTTGTTTGCCTGTTACCGTGAGATTGGCATTTAAAGAACCGCGACGGCCATTCTTGACAATATCCCCCAGTTTATGGGTACTTGACGGTTCACCGACCAGACACCAGGTAATTTTTTCATTACGCGCTTCCAGGGTTTCAATGACCTTGACTGTACCATTAATTGATGGGCCTTCTTCATCTGACGTAATCAGGTAAGCAATTGAACCTTTATGATTTGGGTATTTTTCTACAAAACGTTCTGTCGCTACGATCATAGCTGCCAAAGCCGTTTTCATGTCGGCACTGCCACGACCATAAAGTTTACCTTCACGGATTTCGGGTAAAAATGGATCTGAGTTCCAGTCATCCAGGTTGCCCGTTGGCACCACATCGGTATGGCCAGCGAAACAGAAGACCGGACCTTCTGTGCCTTTGCGTGCCCAGATATTATCGACATCTTCAAAACGCATGGATTCAATATTGAAACCAATCTTTTTTAAACGTTCCGCCATAATATTCTGGCAGTCATGATCAATGGGGGTGACAGAAGGCTGACGTAATAGTTGTAGGCTTAAATCGAGAGTAGCGGAAGAGCTCATGCGGTTTTCAACAGTCGATAATTTTCTCGGCTCTATAATAGGCGAATATCGGCTTGAATGTGAACGATCGATATAAAAAAACCCTATCTGAGATAGGGTTCTATGAGCATTTAAGAAAAAACTAGTTTTGACGGATTTCGTCAGAGGTTTTTTCAGCAGTATTGGTTACCGCATCGCCCGCCTTAGACACGTCTTTGCCCATACCTTTTACGGTGTTACAGCCAGTTAATACAAAAGCCATCATTAATGAAGCAGCAAGAATTTTTTTCATCATCATCTCCGTATAATCAATAATAAAATTATTATGATGTGGAACTTAGAGTAGAAAATATACGCACTAAAAAATATGTGGTTTTCATAGTGCTTCGGTTAATAAATGTAATGCTTTATAGGGGCTTATGTGATGGATACTGGCTTAGTACCGGTTGGCGATACATATAGAAGTCATTGCGATCGATTTTTTTATAGAGACCATCCGTCCACCAGGTCGCAGTCAAACTGCTTGGCTGGGCTTGCGGATAAATCCATTCATGCCGCTGCAGGCGATAGAACGCGTCTTGTGCAGCAGGAATATGCTGTCCCCATAGACCTAGGCGACGCTTGGTATTAATCCAGGTGGGAATAGGCTGGTCAGCATGATGGGTCGGCAGATACAACTGTCCCTTCATCACACAAAAACGTTTTTGAATAGAATGTGCTAAAGCTTCATCAAATTGGAACTGTTTTTGTGTGAAATGGTTCATTTTTCTGATTAAGGTATCGGTGCGGTTCAAACCGTACCAATGCGGCAGACTAAAATCTGCTTCGGCCAGATAATATTTCAGGGCAATTTCCCAGTGTTCAACCAGTCCGGTATCGGTATTAAGGACTAGGAAATCCAGTTCACCCAAGGTTTTTGCACCCTCAATTTGCTGAATACTATGACCGAGTAGCCGATAGGGATGATAAGCATCGTCGAGTAACCAGAACCAGACCAGCATTTCAAAGCGCAGCCCCAAACGCGTGCTTTTCAGTTGCTGCAAAAACTCGATTAATTCTTCTGGATGCTGATCGAGAAATTCCAAACGTGGATGATACTGGCTAAGATATTGCTGCCAAGTCTGGCTGTCATGCAGCTCAAAGCGATGTATGAGTTCAAGCTCCTCGGGAATACCGGACAGAATATTCGGACTGCCGACAGCAAATGCCAGTTGCCGTACCAGAGGATGTTGATAACGATGCCATGCTTCTACAAGATTTTGGTTTAAACTGGAAAAAGACATGGTACAACCTGTGAAAAGTGCAGAAATACAACGGACAGTATCGGAAAACGCTTTATACTACCTGAATTCTGCGGTTAGGGTTGATGTATGAAAGTGTTGTTTTGGCGGAGTCTGGTGGTGCTGTTTGTGATCCTGGGCTTTATCGGTGCAATCCTGCCGGGTATGCCAACAACGGTCTTTTTGATTCTGGCTGCTTGGGCGGCATCTAAAGGTTGGTCACAAATGGATAACTGGTTATTGAACCATCCCAAATATGGCTCGACTTTAAGAGATTGGCGTGCACATGGTACTGTACCGCGTAAGGCCAAATGGCTGGCCAGTATCATGATGCTGATCAGCGGGATTATCATGCTGTTTACTACCGCACCCTTGGCAGTAAAAGCCTTTACCAATATCACCATGCTGATTGTGGCCATCTGGTTATGGCGACGTCCTGAACCGGATCAGGTGATGCTTCATCAAGAAACGATTCATACTGAAAAAACAGAGATAAAGTTAAAGAAAACAGAGTCAAATAAAGTAGATTCAGAGAATAACAAGTCATGAGTACCTTGCATCTGGATCAAGCAGATATCCTGATTGATCTCGCCCAACAAAAGCTGTATCTGCCACGTCTAAACAAGCAATATCTGATTTCCACTGGTAAAAATGGCATTGGTGAAACTGAAAATAGTGGCAAGACCCCACGTGGCTGGCACAAGATCGCTGAAAAGTTTGGTCAGAATGCACCTTTAAACAGTGTATTTATTGCACGTCAGGCGACGGGTGAAATTCATGATGCTGAACTGGCAGCAGAGTTTCCGCAACGTGACTGGATCTTGACCCGTATTTTATGGTTGAGTGGGCTTGAAGCCGGTTTTAATCAAGGCGAGGGCTGCGATACCTATCAACGTTATATCTATATTCATGGCACGCCAGAAACAGAAATGATGGGAGAGCCACTTTCTCATGGCTGTATTCGTATGCGTAATCTGGAGGTCGCTGAACTCTTTGACCTGGTGGGTGAGAATGCCTTGGTGTATATCTCGGAACATGCATTAGATTCAAAAATGCTGAAGGGTGTGCATACTGAATAATGAATCGATCTTTAATGTCATGTGAAAATGATTTTGTTTTTACGGGCGGGATGAGATGATTTAATACAGTTTAAGACATTTATTAATCTGATCCAGATCCTATTTTTACAGCATGAAACGGGTTGAATCATCGTCTAAAGCTAAACTTTATCGCTATTTTTCACATAAAAATAAATGACAGTTGAAAGATTACATGAACACAACGCCGAGTAATTTTAAAGCTTTGTATAATTCTTGATCGGAACTAAAGCATACTGCCTGAGTGAGTCTGAAATCTCGCAAGAGAAGACAGGAAATTTTGTTGTGATTTTCATTTTGGAAATTAAAAAATTTCGGTAGAGACTTAAAAAATAAACAAAAAGTGTTGTTTTTTTTAACAAACAACCTATTTTTTAATCACTCACACCTAAAAAGTGGAAAACATTCCGAAAAGCGTTTGACAGGCTGTGCAGATTCTCTATAATGCACCCATCAAACGATGATAGACGTTTAGAAAGGGCGCTTAGCTCAGTTGGTAGAGCGTCTGCCTTACAAGCAGAATGTCGGCGGTTCGATCCCGTCAGCGCCCACCAAGCTCTTTCATGTTGAGACCTTATAGTTGCAGCGGTAGTTCAGTTGGTTAGAATACCGGCCTGTCACGCCGGGGGTCGCGGGTTCGAGCCCCGTCCGCTGCGCCACTTTAAGATCTTGATTCTCGTTTGCCACAATAGCGACATTGTGTAAATGCAGCGGTAGTTCAGTTGGTTAGAATATCGGCCTGTCACGCCGAGGGTCGCGGGTTCGAGTCCCGTCCGCTGCGCCATTTATACAATAGACCTTTTGAGGGCGCTTAGCTCAGTTGGTAGAGCGTCTGCCTTACAAGCAGAATGTCGGCGGTTCGATCCCGTCAGCGCCCACCATAATCTTTTGCGATGCAGCGGTAGTTCAGTTGGTTAGAATACCGGCCTGTCACGCCGGGGGTCGCGGGTTCGAGCCCCGTCCGCTGCGCCATTTCAAAAGAAATTAAATTTAGGTCCCTGAGCTTAAATTTGATTAAACTAAAGATTGACACTCTTTATCAGGGCGCTTAGCTCAGTTGGTAGAGCGTCTGCCTTACAAGCAGAATGTCGGCGGTTCGATCCCGTCAGCGCCCACCAGATTCTTACGATGCAGCGGTAGTTCAGTTGGTTAGAATACCGGCCTGTCACGCCGGGGGTCGCGGGTTCGAGCCCCGTCCGCTGCGCCATCCTAAGATGAGAAGCTTGGATTCCTGAGATCTGAGTGTTCAATATACCAAGACATTCCTTGTCTTGCGTCATTAAAAACAACGCTGTTGTTTTTCTCAGGGCGCTTAGCTCAGTTGGTAGAGCGTCTGCCTTACAAGCAGAATGTCGGCGGTTCGATCCCGTCAGCGCCCACCATATCTTTCTTGCCTAAACACTGAACATTTCATAGAATTTGAAGTCTATAATAATTTGAAGGTTTCACGACGATGAGAAATCCATATCAGCGCAAGGCAGCGACCAAATCTCAAACTACATACGACCCCCAACACCTTTATAAACAGTATATTGAATCGATTGTCGCGAATGCCGGCATTTTTGCGCTTTATCAGGATGGCTGGGCTTTGTGTGCGACCCCTACTGGACAGCGTGCATTTGCTTGCTGGCACAGTAAAGGTCTGGCTCGTCTGCTGATTAAAGACAATTGGGTGAATTACGATATTCAGGAAATTGGTCTCAAGGATTTTGTAGAGAAAGTGATTCCGTTTTTACGTCAGGAAAGTACCATTGTGTCTCTTGATCTGACGCCAGAAGGGCAGAATATTCTGGTGGCACCGGAAAAATTATTACTGGATATCAAAAATTATCTGTATCAGATCTATGTGCAAAAGCCGGAACTTTTTAAAAATCCGGATATGCCTTTGCCAAGACACATTCGTTTAAATTAATTTTCTTGTTGTTAAATAGCTTGTTTATTGGAACAGTGAATATTCATTCAGCAGCCAGCCATTAATCAACGCAAAATATTCACGTAGCCATGAATGGTAGCGAGCATTCTGAGGAGTGCTGGCACTCAGACTGATTACTTGCTGATAGCCCTGATGTCTGGCAATAGCACGGGCACGCGGGCTATGAAAATCATTGGTCACAATCACAATGGGCTCATTTCGGCCAATATTCTGTTGTTGCAAGATCGCCTGAGAATATTGCAGGTTCTGTTGGGTGCTTCTGCTTTGATCTTCTACGCGAATCGGGTTTTTGAGCTGCGGATAGGTCGTATGAATATAATGTTGCATGACTTCAGCTTCGCTTTGTCTTTCCCGGAAATTTCGTCCTCCGGTCATAATCATCAACGTATCTGGATATTGTTCTGCATATTTTGCTGCAGTATCCAGACGATTTTTTAAGATGGGTGAGGGTTGACCCTGGTTAATCCCACTACCTAATACCAGAATCGCTGTAGCCGGTTGTGCAGGAATATTCGAGTTGATCGACATCTGGATATAAGCGAAAAAAATCGCAACACTGATCATCCAGAGTAAAAATCCGCCCCAGAGACTGTTCCAGAACAATGTTCTGAGTCGAGAATTTTGTTTCCAGCGCTGAATAGATGAAAAAAGCAGAGCATACAGGATCAGTGCCACACCAATGATGATAGACAGCATGATACCAAAATGCCTTTGATCCTGATTCAGTAACCAGACGCTATTGATACAGAGGATCAAGCCAAAGATCAGACTGAGACTTCGTTTAAGTTGATTGAGCATCCAAGTTTCCTTTTTTCTTATTCATATTTTTCTTATTACTTTTGTATTTTCAAAAACCGGGCTATTGCGCCCGGTTTTTAGTATATCAGTTCATCTTAATATACATCACGGCGATAACGGCCATCCAGACGTAATTGATCGAGCAGCGTTTCACCAAGTATCTCGGTCAGGGCCTGATCGACATCACTGGCCATGCCATTGATGCTACCACAGACATAAATCACTGCGCCTTGGGCAACCCAGGTTTTCAGCTCTTCAGCCTGTTCCCGTAATTTATGATGCACATAGACTTTTTCCTGCTGGTCACGAGAGAACGCAAGATCCAGCCGTTTCAGGGTTCCCATTTGCAACCAGGCCTGAATGGTTTCTGCAAAGAAAAAATCATGTTCACGCTGACGTTCACCGAAGATCAGCCAGTTTTGGGTGTATTCCTGACGGTTACGGGAGCTGAGCAGACTCATTAAACCAGCAATACCGGTACCATTCCCAATACAAATGATCGGACGGTTATCATCAATCAGGTGGAACGATTCGTTGCTGCGAATGCGTAGCGCAATCGGTGCATTGAGTGCGGCATGCTGGGTTAACCAGCCTGAACCCAGACCTAGATTTCCATTCGCATCAGCTTGCTGACGTACCACCAGACGCAGGACTTGCTGACTTGGAATGCTGGCAATCGAGTATTCACGTGATGCCAAAGCCGGTAATTGTTTGAGGAGCTGATCCAGTGAATCAAAAGGTTCAGCCTGAGTCAGATCACGATCCCAAAGCGCGCGCTCAATGCTTTGCTGCATAGAAGGCACTTGTGTACCGGCAGCAATATTGTGTTGTTGCATAAATGCCTGAATACGTTCCGGACTGTTAGCTGGCTGAATCTCGGCAATATCACCTGCTTGCCAGATTGCTTCATGCTCAGGAATCAGTTCGATATTAAAGGCAGGAGCGCCCAGACTACCTGGATTGAGGATTTCACGTTGAGTCAGTGTCCACTGATCAAAGGTTTTATCGATACCCATGGCTTGCAGTTCAAGGCGAGTTACTTGTGCTAGTGCAGTATTCCATTGCTGGATGTGCTCATTATTGGCATTATCCACTTCAATGGTAGTGAATAACTGCTGGGCACCATTTTGCTGCAACCACTGGTCAATACGGTGACCAAAACTGCAATAGCTATCCGGATATTCTTGAGAACCGAGCGCCAACACCGCATAATTTAAATGCCGCAAATCAGCTTTGCCAGACAGGATTTTTTTCTCAAAAGAAGAGGCCAGATCAGGTGCTTCACCTGTGCCATAAGTACTGGCAACAAATAATACCTGCTCAGTTTGCTGTAAATCGGCAAGCGTCAGTTGTTGTACCGCTTTTACTGTTGCCGGTTGACGTGCTTCCTGCAGGGCAGTTGCTGTACGCCAAGCCAGTTGTTCTGAGACACCTGTTTGTGATGCATAAGCAATTAGCCAAGGTTTGGCATTTTCATCTAAGTCAACTGGAGTGACACCCTGACGCGCTGCCAGCGTTAAGCGCTTCTGTTTACGACGTTTCAGATACAGCATCCAGCCTGTCACAAAGAATAATGGCATTAACAAGGCTGCGACCATGGCAAAGAACTGGTAGATCGGGCCGAAGAAGCTGCCACGATGCACCGGTAACATGCTGCTCATGATCTTTTCATTGAGCTTTTTATCTTCATAGAGCTCAACTTCGGTAAATTCGGCTGTCTGGTAATTATAAGTGGCACTGTTCCGCGCACGTTCATGTTGGGCAACCGGATCGACAAAGCTGAGCTGCATGCTGCCGTCGGGTTTTTTGGGAAGATTAAAGGTTACTGTGGAATATTTATCTGAAAATTCAGTATTAAAGCCAGTCCAGCTCAAATCTAGCGCGCGGCCAATCTGTTCTGGATTCATGCCTTCTTCGCGTCCTTCACCACGTGGGCCGCGTTCGCCACCTTGACGTCCTTCACCACGATTATTGCCCGCATTGGCTTGCATGGTAGGCTGTGGACGTTCAACGCCGAGAACTTTAAACATCCCGCTACGCCACCAGTCATAGGACCAGTACAGGCCGGTACAAGCCAGAATCAGGTAGAAAATCACCACCCAGGTTCCCACAACAGCATGCAGATCCCAGATAAAATTACGGCCTTTCAGCTTGGGTTTTACAAAGAACCATTGCTTGATCGAATGACGCTTTGGCCAGCGCAGGTAAAGACCGGACAAGACGAAAAAGATCAGCATTAAAGTACAAGCACCGGTAATCTGTTTGCCGACCGGGCCAACCGTTAAATTACGATGCAGTTGCTGAATAAACTGGAAAAATTCCCGACCCTTAATTTCAGGCAAAACTTCGGCAGTATAGGGATTGATCAGGATGTTATGACCACGCCGTGCTCCCTCTTTGGCAATATTTACAGTACTTGAAGCACTTGGATCTTGTGCCACGCTAATACTGTTAATCTTCATCTCTGGAGTGGTATTTTGAAAATGCTGATACAGCTGAGCAGGCGTAAGTTTGTCACCTTGCTGAACCTGAACCGTATAACTGTCGTTATTTATCCATTTTAAGATTTGTTGTTCATAGGAATAAATTGCGCCAGTGACGCCCATCAAAGAGAGGATTAAACCTGCTGTAATCCCCAGAAACCAGTGGATTTGGAAAAATGTTTTTTTAAACATGGTCGTCAGATTAAGGGTGAGCTTTATAAAAGTGGCCAAATTATAACTGAACTTTAATACTGAATTATAAGTGTTGAGGATAATATTTATTCTCATTATCATTTATTGTTTTAGGATTAAAAAAACCTCCATGCCGGGGCAGGAGGTTTTTTGTTGAAACGTGTACAAGTTTAGATTTGTTTGGCTGCGCCAACTTCTGCTTCTAGATGCTTACGAATCGTGTTAAAAGAAAAGTTTTTGCTGTCCAGACGTTTAGGCAGGATATAAGCACCTTGCTGGCCTTTTACCTTGAAATTGACCAACATGAATTCTGGTGTGTTGTACCATTCATAAATGTCTTTCCAGCTGATCGCACCCACACCTTCCTGCATGCCCATTTTCTGACGCATGATGATACCGTGCGGTTGTACGCCCAGACGAACACCTTTGATTTCCTGTACCGGAAATTCATTCATCTTGCGTTTAACATACCATTCCAGACCAAAGGTACGGATCAGGTAATACAACACCACACAGGCAATCGCCACCCAGCAGAACACGGTTGAATAGTTCTTGAGAAGCAGAAGGCCCAGAATAGAAAGTGCAACAACAGCACCCATGATCAGCCATGCTTTCATGCCAATTTTATTGGTACTACGCCAGATCACCAGCTGAGCATGACGCTGCTCGGCTTCTGAAATTTCATAGTTCACAGGCTGTAGGGTATAAGCGTATAAATTTTTCGCGGTCATAGTGAAACTAGCAGATTTAAAACTGTAAAAAGTTTATCATTAATTGTACCAATTCAGTGAGTATATTGTTCCAAAATCATCCAAATTATAATGAACCGAGTTCTGTTGCCTGTTCATCACGCTCATGACTCAAACTTTGTTTCAATTGGCTCAACTGGTTTAAAATACTGAACATTAAAGACAGCTGCTGCAAAATGATCAGAGATTTCTGATCTTGTTCCTGATCATGTGACAGGCGCTGACGAATATGGACGATCATATTTTGCGCCCTTAAATCGGGCGTTTCGTCTCGTAATAATGCACCGCGAATGTTCTCTAATGCATTATCCAGTAAATTCAGAATGTCCTGATCCTCAATTCTTCCCCGGTGCGCACCCAGCGCGGCGATATAACTGATAAAGGTATGGTTCAGACACAGGAACTCAAAGGCCAGCGATTTTTGTACCGGATCAATATCCGGTTCAGTGGCCAGGGTCGAAATGAGTGAAGCCACCTCTGCATCGGTATTGTGGGCAGCACGGCGCACAATCCGATATTTCAGGCCATTATTACGCCCCGATTTATATTGCTCGATCACTTCACTTAAATAGTCCGCTTCTGCCTGCAAGCTGCGTTTGATACTGCGCGGCAAACGTCTGAACTTCCAGTCCGGGAAAATAAAGCTGACCCCGAACCAGGCAATGGCACAGCCAATCAGGGTATCAATCATCCGCGGGATAGCCGCAGCAAAGCCCATACCATCCAGATTGAAGTTGATCAAGGCAAGAATCGTGATAAAGGCCGTGGCTTGGGCATACTGTTTACTACGCAATTCAAAGAACAAGATCCCGCTGAACACCAGCAGTAATAATTGTCCTTCGACAGAAGGTACAAAATATAAAATGGCATAACCGAAAATAATACCGACCAAGGTACCGACAATCCGCAGACGTAAACGCCGCTTGGTGGCGTTAAAGTTTGGCTGGCTGACAAACAGTGCAGTTAATAAAATCCAGTAACCATATTCAATATTGCTGACCTGTACAAAGATATAGCTGATCAGCAGCACAATCGACAGGCGGATGGCATGCCGGAACAGCACCGATTCTGGAGTGAGATGCTGTTTAATTCGAACCTTGATGTCGTCCCAGCCTTTCAGGTCATCATCTCTGAGCTGGTTTTCAATATGTTTAAAACGCTCGGCTTTGATACTTTGCTCGGTTTCCAGGTTACGTAACTGGGCATCAATCGATTTCAGGTTCTGAAATAGTGAAAATAAAGCATTAATCCAGACCTGATCATAATGCTGATCCTGACGTAATTTCTCCAGAGACAGCCGAAGATTGTCAAAAGCATGCTTGAAGCGTTTGTTATGTACATAAGGCTTGCGCAGCAGCAAACTTTCACTCAGGTCCTTGCAGGCTTTGCCCTGAATCGACATGATGCGCTGAAAGCGGAACAGGATGTCGCTGTGCTGGAAAATCTTGGCCAGTTTCTGATAATCAATATGGGCTGAATCGGCACGTTCATGAATATCCTGCGCCACAAAATAATATTGCAGACTGCGACGGGTATCTTTTTGCCCACGGTCGCCTTTTAGACGGGTCAAGAGCGCCGTTTTCATTTCGTTAAAAATGGCAATCAGTTTGCCATTTTCAAGAGAAAGATCAATCATGCTCTGCTGATAACTGGTCGGGGTCATGTCCACATCAAACAGATTGGACTTGGCATATAAAAAGTCACCAAGCGAAGCATAAGAGGTGGCAAGCTTGTCTTGTGCCAACCGGGCAGGGAAAGTCAGGAAACTGATGGTCGACAGCAGACCGTACCACATCGCGCCGATGACCAATAAACCAGCCTGTTTATACCATTCATCAAACAGCTCCACCCCAAGCATGGAATAAACGGAAATCACCAGACAGCCGTAGGAAATCGTGGCATATCGTCGCCCTAGTGAACCCAGCAAAATCAGGGCAATACAGGACACAATTAAGGCCAAGGCAAACAGCAAGGGATAAGGAAAAAGCAGATATACGCCCACTGCCGTAATAAAGAAGCCAATGTAGGTATACAGCAGATTGAGAATACGCACCGAAAAGCGGTCATCAATATCGCTTAAACCGGCTGCGACCACACCTAAAGTCAGAGGAATCGTCATCAATTGTTGCCCCATAAAATAGGGAACAAAGGCGGTACCTGCAAATGCCGTCATCATACGCAGGTTATACATCAAGGTCGTATTATAGGTGGTTTGCTTGAGACGAGTGAGCCAAGATTTCAAAGGTCGTCCTTTATACTGCAGTCTTACAGGTGAATCTGAATATGCCAATGAAAAATAGTAGGTTTATAAAATTTCATTTCAAGTTAAATCATACTATGCACTGTGTTAACTTGTCTGCATATTAGCGCTTTAAATCTTCATGCTTATGCCATCGAATAAAATAGTACAACCACCTTATGCCATGTCCTGGATTGTTTTGCTAGCGGCACTGAGTGCGCTCGGACCTTTATCCATTGATATGTATCTTTCTGCCTTGCCGGCGATGGCAGCAGATTTTGGCGTCAGTACCCAAATGGTCTCGAATAGCTTGCCGGCTTACTTCTTCGGTCTGGCTGTGGGGCAACTGATTTATGGGCCGATCAGTGACCGGATTGGGCGTAAACCACCGCTGTATTTTGGGCTGTGTTTATACATTGTGGCAAGTCTGCTGTGTGTGTTTGCACAGGATGAATGGAGTCTGATCGCTGCACGGATTCTGCAGGCCTTGGGTGGTTGTGTCGGGGTGGTCATGGCTCGTGCGGCCATTCGTGATCGTCTGGATATGCATTCAGCAGCTCAGGCTTTTGCCAGCATGATGATTGTGACCGCGATTGCACCCATTCTCGCGCCGAGTCTGGGGGCCTGGGTGTTGATGTTTTATGAATGGAATGTGATTTTTTTGGTGCTGATGGGCTGCGGTCTGCTGAGTCTGGCCTGTGTACATTTTCTCTTTAAAGAAACTCTGGAACCAGAACGCCGTCTCAAGCTGAACGTTCAACAGGTTCTAAGTTTGTACCGTAGCATTTTTCAGGATCAAAGCTTTCGACATCCGCTTTATGCCGGCTGTTTTTCCAGTGCGGTGATGTTCTGTTATATCAGTGCATCTTCGGCCATTTTGATGGATCGTTATCAACTGACTGAGCAGCAGTTTGCCTATGCCTTTGGTGCCAATGCTGTCGGGATCATGTTATTTTCGACCTTGAATAAACGTCTGGCTGGGCGTTTCTCGATATTGCAACGCCTTAAAATCGGCATTGTTCTACAGTTAGTGGGTGTTTTCGTTTTAGTATTGCTTGGCTATCTGGATGTAGATTCTATTGCATTGGTCTTGCTGGGCATGTTTGTCGTGGTGGCGTCGATCGGTTTTACTGGCCCGAATGCTATGGCATTGGCTATGGCGAAGCAGGGTGCACGTGCAGGAACTGCTAGCGCGATTATGGGCAGTATGCAATTTGTCTGTGGCTTATTGGGCGGGCTTTTACTAAATTTTCTGGTTTGGAATGCTTTATTAAATATGGCATTGATTATGCTGGTTTTTGTTTGTATTGCCGTCTGGGCAATTTGTCAACTTGAGCTGCCAGTATTCAAACATGAATAAATGCCTGATCTGGCTCTGGCCAGATAAAATCTAAAGATCTGAAAATAAGGCCAAGTCGATAGACTCAGCCTTGATTCAATCACTCATCAATAAATACAGCGAATTCTTCTACCGGGACACGCGGCGTAATAAAGCTGTTAATGATCTGCTCTGGATCGGCATAGCCCAAGGCCATGCCACAGACCAGTTCTTCATGTTCAGGTGCACCGACCAGATCGAGTACGATGGGATGGAAATGATTCCAGGCGGCCTGCGGGCAAGTGTCCAGACCGCGGGCTTTTGCTGCAATCATGACATTCTGGATCATCATCGAAATATCCATTTTCGAACCAATGGCCAAAGAGCGATGTACGGTAAAAAACAGTCCCACCGGTGCATCAAATAATTCAAAATTACGCAGCTGCTGCCGTGCCATTTTTTCTTTTTCGCCTTTTTGAATATTCAGCAAACCATATAAGCCCCAACCATTTTCACGACGACGTTCAATAAACGGCGAGAGCCATTGTTCAGGATAATAGGCAAAGGTTTCTTGGTATTGTTCCGCCAGCTCGGGATTGGCATAGATTTGCATTTGGGCCTGACAGACGCGTTCTACCAGTTCATCGCGTTTTTTACCTGTCACAACATAGACTTTCCAAGGTTGGGTATTGGTGCCCGAAGGTGCGCGGCTGGCCACAGTTAAAATCTGTTTCAAGATGTCTGTACTGACCGGCGTATTTAAAAAAGCGCGCACCGAATGGCGAGAGGTGATCGTTTGATCTACAGCATGAACAAGTTTTTGATCCATTTTGATGTCCAATCGAATATCCATATGAAGTTTTGAATGACTATAAACTAAACAAACAGTAGGGTGGACAGAAAAATTAAATCGCGGGCCAGAATGGAAAAAGTATTTATCAGTGAAACAAAAGATTGATATCTAGCTTGATGTTTTAAATAGCCTCAGTCAAATAGTCAGGACATTGGTTAAAAAGCTTTGATGAAATTAAAAATTAGCTTAAAACTCGGATGCTTGAAACATTTGAACATACTAATTGCCTGCACAGATGAAGTGGATTGGGATAGAAAAGCACGTTAATTCCATTGAAATTTCTTGGTTTGATAAAGTTTTAAGTAAGAGATTAATATTTTTTTTCGATAACTAGAGAGTTTGACCCTCATCTAAAAACCCTAGACTAATAATTATTTTTTATAGATTGATTAACTATTCTTAATAAAAAACAATAAAACTTTATACAAAGAAACAGCATAATATGCAGCTTTTCATCTTAATCCATGCGCTTTGGGAAAATTCAAGGTCGGCATGCACAAGATTTATTTTAAATAACGCTATTCCAAGTGGCTTGAATTAAGCTAGTCAGGTTAAAAGCGCTCACTAAACCTTGGTGTTTTTTGAGAAGTAGAACACAGTCTTATAGATCTGACTCTCCTGTTAAATTTGTATGCTTATACCATTCATTGACAGCAATAGAGCTTGAATCAAAGCTGTATTTTGGCTTTTATAAATCTCTCATTTGTTGAATATGATCGTGATGATGATATTCATAAGTTTGAAAGAGATGGTGGATCATTTTGTTATTTTAAAAGCATTAGATGAGATCAGAATATTTTAGGTCGAAATCGATGAGAGATCTAAAGCTCGGTATCTCTGCATCACTTTTAGAATGATAAAAAATCAACATTATCTTGGGCAAGAAATTATGGATTTTACTTTTAACGCATTTTATACCTTGATTGCCGCAGTTATTGTTTTGTTACTCGGCCGATTCCTGGTTAATAAAATCGATTTTTTAAAGCGCTACAATATTCCTGAGCCGGTCGCAGGCGGTTTAGTTGCTGCAATTATCTCGTTGCTGGTGCATGCACTGTGGGGATATAGCATCACCACCAGTGCAGAATTACAAACCAGCTTTATGCTGATTTTCTTTGCTTCGATTGGTCTGAGTGCCAACTTTTCCAAGTTGCGTGAAGGCGGGATCGGTCTGGTTATTTTCCTGTTTGCTGTTTCGGCTTTCATTATTTTGCAAAATGCAGTCGGCATGAGTCTGGCCACCTTGCTCGGTATTGACCCATTGATTGGCCTGATTGCAGGTTCAATTACCTTAACCGGTGGTCATGGTACTGCAGGTGCATGGGGCGAGATTTTTGAGGTTGAACATGGCATTCAGGGGGCGCTTGCACTGGGGATGGCCAGTGCTACTTTTGGTCTGATTATCGGTGGGATTATTGGTGGTCCTTTAGCAAAATTGCTGATTAACCGTCATAATCTCGCAATTGCACGTACGGATCAACAAATCGAAAAGCGTGATAGCACGCCAATGGATATCAACTCGACCGAATATATTCCATTTGAATATCCGCATCAGGTGCGTTTAATTACCGCAGATAATGCAATCACGACTTTGGGTCTATTTGCAGGCTGTTTGGCTTTTGCAGAGTTTATGACGGGTTTCAGTAAAGGTACTGCATTTGAACTGCCAACATTCGTGTGGGCATTGGCGGGTGGTGTCATCCTGCGTAATGTACTGGAAGGTATTTTCAAAGTTCAGATTTTCGATCGTGCGATTGATGTGTTCGGTAATGCTTCATTGTCGCTGTACTTGGCGATGGCATTGTTATCATTGAAATTATGGCAATTGGCTGACCTTGCAGGACCACTGATGGTAATTCTGGGTGCACAGACCATCACCATGGCTTTGTATGCCGGTTTTGTAACTTTCCGCCTGATGGGCAAGAACTATGATGCTGCGGTACTTGCAGCAGGTCATTGTGGTTTCGGTATGGGTGCAACTCCAACAGCGGTTGCCAATATGCAGGCGATTACCAATATGTATGGTGCGTCGCATAAGGCCTTCCTGATCGTTCCATTATGTGGGGCGTTCTTCGTTGACTTAATCAATGCTACTGTTATTCAGATGATTTTGAAGTTTTTTGCATAATTTTTATGCCTGATACGATGAGTCATAGGCTCATAAGGATATGACATGAATGATCAGTTAAATGAAACCTTGCTTGGCTGGATTAATGCCCTGAATGGTCCTTTATGGGACTTTCTGGTGGTGTTTCTGGTTGCTGTCGGTATTTTCTATACGGTAGCGACGGGTGCAGTACAAATTCGTTTGTTCTGGCACAGCATGAAAGTCATGAAAGGCAGCCGTGGCAAGGTTCAGGATGCGCACGGCATTACCCCGTTTCAGGCCTTTGTGACTGGTCTTGCAAGCCGGGTCGGGGTGGGTAATGTCGCCGGTGTTGCGATTGCCATTGCAATTGGCGGTCCCGGAGCCGTGTTCTGGATGTGGTTTACTGCCTTTTTAGGCATGAGTTCTGCATTTGTCGAATCTTCTCTGGCGCAGCTGTTTAAAGTGCGGGATAACCAGAACCAGCAATTCCGTGGTGGGCCTGCGTATTATATTACTCAAGGCCTGAAGCAGAAATGGTTAGGGATTAGCTTTGCGATTGCACTCATCACCACCTATGGTTTCGTATTTAATGCGGTTCAGGCCAATGCGATTAGCGGGGCAACCTCTCATGCCTGGGGCTGGGATCAGGCGAACCTGATGCTGCCATTGGGTGGACTGGATATTGAAATTTCCTGGGTTGGCCTGTTTCTGGTGGTCATTACCGCCATGATCATTTTTGGCGGAATTAAACGGATTGCGAAAGTCGCTGAAAGTTTTGTGCCCTTTATGGCGGTGCTGTATCTGGCAGTTGCCTTATATATTGCCGTAATCAACTACGATGTCTTGCCTTCTATCTTCCAGCTCATTTTCAGTAAAGCTTTTGAGTTTGAAGCGGCCGCAGGTGGTTTCTTCGGTGCAATGATCTCGATGGCCATGATGATGGGGATCAAGCGTGGTCTGTTCTCGAACGAAGCCGGTATGGGTTCTGCGCCGAATGCTGCAGCAGCCTCGGATGTGAAGCATCCGGTCGATCAGGGGCTAGTACAAATGCTCGGGGTCTTTGTGGATACCTTTGTGGTGTGTTCATGTACCGCGATTATTATTCTGGTTTCTGGTCTGTATGAAAATGCAGGTTTTGAAGGCGTGACCCTAACGCAAATGGCACTGGAAAGCCAGATTGGTGCCTGGGGGGATGACTTCCTGGCCCTGATCCTGTTCCTGTTTGCCTATTCTTCGATTATTGGTAACTATGCCTATGCCGAAGGAAACGTGCAGTTCATCAATAACAATCGCCGGGTGATGCTGATCTTCCGGATTTTTGTGTTGATCATGGTCTATTTCGGTTCTGTCGCCAGTGTGCCATTGATCTGGAATATGGCAGACCTGTTTATGGGCATCATGGCAAGTATTAACTTGATTGCGATTCTGTTGCTGATGCCATTCTTGCTCATGCTACTCAAAGACTATACCGGTCAGTTGAAGCGTGGCGTGAAAGAACCTGAGTTTAAACTGGATAATCATCCTAAGTTTAAAGACAAGGTCAAATCTGATATCTGGTAACCCTGCAAAGCAAAAAGCCCTGATCGTTCAGGGCTTTTTTATGGCTGGAGTATTTTAAAAGAAATTCAAATAACTTTGATAAAGGATAAAACCCAGAATCAGGCTGCACCAGACTGGTAATTTTGAACGGAGTAAAGCAATCATTACCACAACGAACAGCAGGTCGGAGATACTGTTAAAATAACGTTGTGACAGATTCAGGAGCAAAGCCAGTAACAAACCCACTACCGCTGCATTAATTCCCATCACGGCCTGATGAATCAGCCGTTGCTGCAGCAGCCATGACCAGTAGGGCAAGGTGGCAAAGATCAGAAAAAATGAGGGTAAAAAGATTGCACAGGTCGCTAAAAGTACATTCAGCCAGAGATAGGGCGTCCACGGCAGCACAGCGCCAATATAACTAGCAAAACTGAATAGTGGCCCGGGCATGAGCTGGGCAAATGCATAGCCAAGATCAAAAGATTGCGCATTCACTATGCCAGTCGCGACAAAATCCTGATGGAGTAAGGGCAAAATCACATGACCACCACCAAAAACCAGCGAACCGGTCTGATAAAAATCACTCAGGAATTGTAGGCCCGACCCATTCGATAGTTTATCCGCTAGGGGCAGCAGCATAAATGGCAAGATAAATGCCAGTAACCAATAGGGCGCAGCGGCAGATCGAATATAAGGCGAGCTGATTGCCGTTTTGTTAATTTCTTTGGGTTTCAAATCTGATTGATAAAAATGTCCCGCCAAAAGTCCACAGACTGCGCCCAGCATAATCACCAAAATCTGGTTAAAACTCACTGAAACGACTATCAGTAATGCGACAGATAGGATTAAGACCGCATATTGCCAGGCCGTTTTACAGAAGCTTCTCAGCATTTGCCAGAAAGCCCAGGCGATTACAGAAAATACAATTAACTGGATGGTATGAAAGCTGTTTGAGTTTAAAATATGAAAATAGCTTTGACCCAATAACGCCACCAAGGTCATCAGAATAACCGAGGGCAGGGTAAAACCCAGCCATGCGATCACGGCACCAGTATAGCCCCGTTGCAGATAACCGATCGACAGGCCCACCTGACTGCTGCTCGGTCCGGGTAAAAGTTGCGCCAAAGCGACCAGTTGACTGTATTGGGTGTCATTTAGCCACTGCAGTTGTGTCACAAATTTTCGGTGAAAAAACACCAAATGTGCTGCCGGACCGCCAAATGAAATGCAACCCAGTTGCAGGAAAATCAGGAAAATCCGATACAGTGAAATGACTGACATAGCATGAAGGGGAAAATGAAGACAAACTACCCGAACTGTATGACAATTTTACGAAATTCTACAGATTATTTAAGCAGGTGTTTATACACTATGCTGCTTTAGTTAATGAGGACATTCTCTACATGCAGAAATATGTGTTGAGTATTGTGGCACTGGGTGCATTCGGCCTGAGTGGTTGTCAAACCACACCGATGACAGTCCAGTCAGCTACCAATCATCTACAACCTGCTGCGCAACGTGGAGAAGCTCAGGCACGTCCGAATCAAATTGATTTTGAAAAGATCAAGCAAACTGAACAGCGTCCGGTCATTGCTCTCGTTTTAGGCAGTGGTGGTGCGCGTGGCTATGCACATATCGGTGCGCTCGAAGTACTGGAACAGGCCGGTATTCGTCCGGATTTTATTGTTGGAACCAGTGCGGGCAGCATCGTCGGATCTATTTATGCCAGTGGTAAACCGGCGATTGAGCTGCGCAATATTGCCTTGAGCATGCGAGCAACCGATGTACGCGATATCAAACTGGATCGAAAAGGTTTTTTTGATGGCAAAAAAGTAGAAGACTATGTCAATTTACAAGTCGATCAAACTCCACTAGAAGCCATGAAAATCCCGATGTTTGTGGTGGCCACAGCACTAAAAGAAGGCAAGAAAGTCGTTTTTAATTATGGCAATACTGGACAGGCAGTACGTGCTTCAGTGTCGATTCCGAGTATGTTTATTCCAACAATAATTGAAGAAAAAGAATATGTCGATGGCGGGCTGGTCAGCCCGGTACCGGTGAATGTGGCACGTGAGCTGGGAGCAGATATTGTGATTGCGGTTGATATTCTGGCACAGCCTATTCATACGGAAACCAGTAATGTCTGGGGACTGTTTAACCAGAATATTAATATTATGCAGCAACACTTGGCACAAGAAGAATTAAAGCATGCCGATGTGGTGATCCAGCCCGATTTACGGGAAAAAGGACATATCTTTGATGTACGTGGCAGAGAATTAACCATGCAGGCCGGCATTGATGCTGCACAGTTAAAACTGATGGATATTTCTCTCGCTTATCAAAAATATAATTATGCTCGCGGCCATCATATTCCGCTCTTTGTGGCTCAGGAACAGCAGCAGCCCTAAAGCATATTGCGGTTAAATTTTTTTGTTCATTTTTTATGAGATCGAACCAGGTAGGCAAAGCTATTGCATCCCTATGCTTTCCAGATTCTGATCTTAACACTGGCTGATCGTTATAAAAGATTAAATCATTGTTTCTGCATATGAATTGGCCAGAATTTTCAGGAGAGATAAGCTTTATTTTGACTATAAGTTGTTGAATTATAAATTATATTTTTTTTGGAATAAGTGTTGCTTTTCTAAGTCGAAATTTTAATATTATTATTCCTATACTTAAGTTGATCAAATATTTAAATATTGTTCATGACAGAATGTGCTTTGAAAGATTAATGAATAGATGTAACGACAATGAATCAGATTAAAATTGGACATCAGGTCAAGTTGGCGCAATTTGAACACTATATTTTTACAGTGACAGCTGCACATCAAGATGGTTCTTTCACGGTCACTACCACACTGGATGGTCAGCAAATTCTCAGCTATGAAAATGTCGCCCAGGAAATGTTAAAACCACTCATGCGCTAAATCAGTAATGATTTATCCAACATCTTGAATTATTTTTTGCAAAATGAGAGCGGCCCGAAAAAAACTTGAGCTGAGTAAGCAGATGCTTTGGATCAATAAGTGTTTATTTGTTTGGAACTTAGCTTCTTGCTGAGCCTTGAGATCTGTTAAATATATTTTTTTCTGTATGAGTGCAGTTTCTATATCAATAATTATGATGCTTCATTTGCCGAATTGAACATTTTATTCATGTTAAAAACGCTATAATAATAAGCGATAACCTTGTCATTCAAAGAGTTCAAAGAAAACGATGGCCCCTTTAGATCAAATTGCAGCAGTGTCAGATGACCAGTCAGAGTTAACGATGTCAGTTCTCATGACGCCAGATATGGCAAATTTTTCAGGAAATGTTCATGGTGGAACCATTCTGAAATTACTGGATCAGGTGGCGTATGCATGTGCGAGTCGCTATTCGGGCAGTTATGTCGTGACCTTATCGGTAGACAAGGTGAACTTTAAGGAACCAATTCATGTGGGTGAGCTGGTAACTTTCTTGGCCAGTGTCAACCATGTTGGTCGCACCTCGATGGAAATCGGGATTCGTGTAGAAGCGCAGAATATTCAAAAAAGAACGGTACGCCATACCAATAGCTGTTATTTCACTATGGTGGCCGTAGATGAAAATGGCAAACCGAAACAGATTCCGGCTTTGAACCTGGACAATGACTGGAAACGTTGCCGTTTTGAAGCAGCCGAACAGCGTAAAGTCGCGCGTTTGCAAGAGAATCATCATCCTTCATGCAGTATTTATAAAAAGACTGCACAGAGTTAAGCGGTGATTTAAAAACATCTTCATAAGAGTAATGCCAGTCAGTTAACCAATTGACTGGCATTTTCTTTTTTAAATTGAGGATTATATGTGATAGGTGGAAAAGTCATCCGCAACTGTTTGAGGCATGAGGTGTATTGCACCGCAAGATTAAAAAAATGATGGTCTCCATGACAAATTGACGAGTCGAGGGTGGCTGACGAGTTTTGCGGTGAGGAATATGACTGCAAGATGCCTTCCTTGCGAAGTTCCGCTGCTCATTTGAATGAAACCAAAGTAACAAATGATATTGAAAATATTTGATTTAAAACCTTCAGACTCCATCATGAACGACTAAGCAGTTAAAGCGTCTATTTTTAAATTCTTTAACTGATCAGCATGACTTTATAAGAGAGTCTTTTTTGCCTTAATTTCAGTTTATGTCTGGAGCTTTATCGTTTTTTGCTCTAATATAAAACGATACGTATCGTATCGATTGTGTTTGAAGATAAGTAGACTTTATGAATCATGACGAAAAAAGCTCACGACGACAGCAATGTATTTTGCAAGCGGTTGCCGATGCATTGGCAGAGGGAGAGTATCATCAACTGACTATTGAGGCTGTTGCAGCACGAGCTGGGGTGGGAAAATCTACGATTTATCGCTGGTGGAAGCATAAATCGGAGCTGGTGCTAGATACCTTCAAACAGCATACGGTCTCAGTTTTTGAGCCTGATCCTGCAAATGACCTGAAAAGTAATCTGATTCGACAGCTAAGCTTGTTGTCTCAGGCGCTCAACCATCCGATTGGTCGGGCTTTACTGGTGGTAATCGCCAATCATCGTGAACTGGCCGGTGAATTCTTTCAGCAATATTTATTGCCGCGTCGACAGCAGACTCATCAACTGATTCAGCAAGCGATTGAGCGTGGCGAGATTCGCGCGGATTATCCTTTTGATTTAATGCTGGACAGTCTGTACGGCCCGATCCATTACCAGATTATTTTTTTCAATCGTATGCCGGATGAAAATTACATCCGGGCGCTGGTTGGGTTAGTGCTGCATCCTGTTGTAATTCAAGCCTGAGCCTGGTCTATTTTTCTTAAAGTTGGTTTTTATGTCTCTCAGCCCCGAGCGTTTATGGAATCGCTCATTTATCTTGTGCTTATGCAATAACTTTTTTCTGTTTGTTTATTATTTTGCCTTACTGACCATCTTGCCGATTTACATCATGAAAGATTTGGGGGGCTCAGTCAAAGAAGCGGGTCTGGCACTGACCTTGTTTCTGGCATCATCAATTGCAGTTCGGCCTTTTTCCGGCATGATCATCGAAAAACTGGGCAAGAAAATCTCGATGCGCGGTGCAGGCGTGATTTTTGCGCTGTTTGCCTTTGGCTATTTGCTCATTGATAGCTTGTGGTCACTGTTGCTGGTGCGATTTCTACATGGCATTTGGTTCAGTATTTTGACCACGGTGGCGGTTCCGGTGGCCAATGAATTTATTCCAGAACAGCGTAAAGGCGAGGGCATGGGCTATTTTGTCATGTCGACCAATCTGGGGGTGGTATTTGGCCCATTGCTGGCCTTGACCGTCATTCAATTCACCAGCTTTAAAAGCTTATTTGGGATTCTGGCTATTATTATTTCTCTGGGACTGATTTTCTGCTGGATGCTGAAAATTACCGAACTGCCAAAATCAAGACGGATCGGCACAGGAAAAACCAAATTGAGTCTACAAGATATATTGGAAGTGAAAGTCCTGGCGGTAAGCTGTGTGGCGTTGCTGACGGCATTTGCTTATTCGGGCATCATGAGTTTTATCACGGCATTTAGTGAAAGCAAGCAGCTTTTGGCTTATACCAGCGTATTTTTTATTGTATTTGCGGCTTCGATGCTGTTGGTACGGCCGTGGGTCGGGAAAATCTATGATCGTAAGGGACCAAGTGCTGTCATTTATCCTTCCTTTATTTTCTTTGCGATTGGCCTAGTCATGGTGAGTCTGATATCCAATCAATGGACGCTCTGGTTATCAGCGGTCTTTGTGGGGATCGGTTATGGTTCATTATTTCCATGTCTGCAGACACTCGCAATTCAATCTGTCGATAAGCAGCGTATGGGACATGCGATTTCAACCTTCTTTACCCTGTTTGATCTGGGTTTGGCGGTAGGTTCCGTGGTGATGGGCCTATTGATTGCCTATTGGGGCTTTGAAGCGATGTATGTGTCGAGTGCTGCACTCGTCATTGTGACGATCTTGGTTTATCGTCAGTATGTGGCCAAAAGACCAATACACGTACCGGAAAATCAGGAAGCATAAAATGGAATTAAGACATTTACGTTATTTTGTCACTGTGGCCGAGGAACTGAATTTTACCCGGGCTGCGGAAAAATTGAATACTGTACAGCCTTCCTTAAGTCAGCAAATCAAGGATCTGGAGCGTGAGGTAGGCGTACAGTTACTGGAGCGAAATAACCGTAAGGTCAACCTGACCGAGGCCGGACAGGTTTTTTTAAAAGAAGCTTTGCTCAGTCTGGAACATGCAGAACGTGCGATCCACGCTGCCAGACAGATTGCCAATGCACATCAGGATCAGCTGAATATCGGATTTGTACCGGTTGCGGAAATGAAAGTCTTTCCCTATATCATGCCCAATATCCGCGCACATTTTCCTGAACTGAAAGCACTATTTCATAGTTTGACTGACGCTGAGCAGTTTAGTGCTTTAAGAAAAGGCCATATTGATATTGCTTTTACCCGCTATCCGGGACAGTCGAGCGAGTTTGATTCGATCCGGATTTTTGATGAACCTTTAACCCTGATTGTGCCTAAAGATTCTCCGGTTGCGACCCTGCCACATGTCAGTATTAAGAGCTTTGAAAATCAGGATTTTGTCATTAGTGATGAACAGGCTTCACCACAATTGCATCGAATTATTCAAGACTTTTTTAAACAGTCCAAATTGAAGGTCAATGTGGTGCAGCATTCGACCAATATCCTGCTCAATGTCAATCTGGTCGGAATGGGCGTGGGCTGGAGTCTGGTACCAGCCTATGTGATTCCATTACTCGGCGATAATATCGTGGTCAAAAAGACCCTTGAACCTTTGCCCATGATTGGGCTATATGCCAATTATCGTAAAGACCAAAAACATGTGGTGATTGATCTGATTTTAAAAGTCTTAAAAGAAAAGTTTTGTGTCGATCTTTTTTAAGATTTGCATCTTTGGTATGCCTATATTTTAAAAGCTGTGCGACAGAAATGATCTGTAGCACATCTACGTAAATTGACACAGAAAACCGTTTTATACTGAAGCTCTAAAAATAAAAAATGGTTAAAGCAATATGATGAAGCTCTATAACAATCCGCAATCACGGGGCCTGACCCTGTTGCCCTTATTGAAAGAATTGCAGATTGAAGACCAGATTGAGCAGGTGGAAGTGTCCTATGAATATATGCATCAAGCTGAATATTTACAGATTAATCCGATAGGAAAAGTTCCCTGTCTGGTCGATCAGGAGATTGTCATTTCAGAAATGGCCGCCATTTTTATCTATCTGGCAGATAAGTATTCCGACCAAGGCTTGGCACCTGCTTTGGATGATCCCAAGCGTGGGGCATATTTAAAATGGATATTGTTCTGTCATGGACCCTTCATCGAATATATCGATCTAAAAAATTTGCAGGTCTCGCCAGAAAATATTGAAAAGAACCGCAGAAGTTTAAGTTTCGGGAATGAAGCTGCAGTATTTGATTTTCTGAAACAGGGCATAAGCCAGGCCAATCCCTATTTGCTGGGTGAAGAATTTTCCGCAGCAGACTTATATGCTGCCTATTGTTTGATCTTTGCGATCTCTGCGAAAATTTTACCGCCATTTGACGAGTTCAGACCCTATTTGCAGCAGATGGCCTCTCGTGATTCCCTGAAAGACATGCCGTGGTTTCAAGACTACCGAGTTTAGTTCATCGTTCTGTATCACTTGATCTGGATATCTCATCACAATAAAAAACCACGCCGAAGCGTGGTAAAAAATGACCTTAAAATTATTTCAGGTACAGTTTTTTAAACAGTTGCTGACTGGTGTTTTCCAGTGATTGTGGAATGGCCAGTGCGGCCACAAAACGGTCAGGACGCAAGATCACCACTGAATCGGAAGTATTACCAAACCAGGAGCGAATTTCTGTGCCGCTATCACCAATGGTGATGACATCTTCAAACTGTTGGCGCTGGGTATTTTGTAACTGTACTGCCGGAATGACCTGAATAAATTTCACACCGAGTGTTTTCCACTGTTGCAGTGTCTCTGGACTCAGGCCCCATTTTGGATCGACACCCCAGGCAATAATGGCAAAATCATTGCCAATCACTTCATCCAGTAACACTGTTTCACCTGATGCAAGCTGAACTTGAGGCTGAATGAACATCTTGCCAATTGGAGAATTTTTGGCGCCGTTGCTCAAAAGCACACCATCATGATATTTCGGCATCGGTTTAAAGCGCATTTCCAGCAGGTACTGTTTGATCGGCTTGATATAGTTCAGGGCATAGGCGATACCGTCACGGACAAAACCTTGCCACTTTTTTGGTGGTGCCAATACATGACCGGCCATCACGGAAAGATCAATCATGGCTTTGGCATGGTCTTTACGTTCAATCTGATACGAATCCAGAAGTTCTGGGCCGGTTTTGCCTTGAACCACTAGTGCGACTTTCCAGGCCAGGTTAAAGGCATCCCGCATACCGCTGTTATAACCCTGACCTTGCCAGACGGGCATAATGTGCGCAGCATCACCTGCCAGTAAAATGCGGTCTACCCGGAATTTGTCCGCAATACGGGCATTATGCGTATAAACACGCTGACGGATCACTTCGATGCCATCGGTACTTGGAAGCACTTTGGCCAGTAATTTGGCAATATTTTCCGGTTTGCTGAGTTCTTCCTGAGTTTCACCCGGCATAACCATAAATTCAAAACGGCGAATTCCATGGGGCAATGCGGCGGATACATAAGGACGTACCGGATCACAACACAGGTAAATATGCGGTGTCGCAAGCGGATCATTTTCAAGATCGATTACGATCCACTGATTTGGTGCAGTTTCACCCTCAAAAGCAATGCCCAGATTACGGCGTACATAAGAGTTACCGCCATCACAGGCAATCAGGTACTGGGCACGGACTGTTTCTGTATTCCCTTGTTCATTTTGCAGGTTAAGCGTTACACCCTCGGCATCCTGACTAAACTGGGTCAATTGACGTGAGAACAGCACCTGCGTATTTTCATATTGTTTTAAGCCCTGAAGCAGAACCTGATCGACTTGTGGCTGAATAAAGGCATTACGGCGTGAAAATCCAAATTCACGGGTTAAAGGTTGAATATCTGCAAAACAGCGACCCTTAGGTGTTAAAAAGCGCATAGCATGATTGGGCGTGGTATGGGGCAAGACTTGATCGACCAAACCTAAGGATTGAATGGTACGCAAAGATTCATCATCGATCCCAATGGCACGTGGATAATCAATCAAACTATCCAGTTGCTCGACCATCGTGACGCTCACGCCTTGCTTGCTCAGATAGTTGGCAATGGTTAAGCCTACAGGCCCAGCGCCGAGGATTGCTACATCAGTGCTGTAATTGGTATTGCTCATAGTGAATGTCCATTCAATCGACTTGCATTTCAATCTATTAAGGGACAGTTCTGAGCTGTAAACAAGTTAGGCGATAGTAGTTGAGCTATATGAATAATATTAATCTTAAGTGGATTTTTATTATTTAAATAATTGAATTTAAATGATAAATTTAAAATAATTCAATAGTCATTCTCAATCCTGTGATCAGTTTTAACTATGATGGGCATTTAAATCTAGTCAATAAAAATGCTGAACCCGCAGCAAGCATGATTCAGCATCGATCAATATGAGGCAGTACAGGCTAAGCCTACTGGAGAAATACTGCCCTGATATTTTCTTTGATCATTTAACCCGTCGTTAAATCACTTAACGTGCTGCAGGTTGTGCAGGTGTTGCGCTTTCTGCTGCAGCTTCAGGTGCAGCTGGTTGTTCTGCATTTGCGCCAGCAACCGGAGCATTTGACTCAGGCAATTCCTGGGTACTGACAATCACTTTTTCTTCAGTGTTTGTATTTGCGTTTGTTGTTTCAGTCGCGGCAAAGCTGGAGGCTGCAGCAGCAGTAAGCGTTGTTGCAAGTAAGATTTGTGCATATTTCATTTTTGGCATCCTTTATTTATGTCATGTAATTTGCCGAGCTGACCATCACATCAATTCGACAGGAGTTCATCCTAAGCACTGAAATTTTGATGAGCAAATCAATTAACAAAAGCGACACGGAGTGAATAACTCAGCATATACACAATGCAGAAAGTTGTTTAATTACTGTTAATTATGCAGTGTTCTATTTAATGAAAATGTATATGAATGTTTCAAAAAGCTGAATTTTAAATATGAATAAACATCAGAATTCTTTATCTGGGATAATTCTCTTAACTTATAAACTGATGGTTTCAAGTCGCCATTGGGCAAGAAAATGTTTCTACAACCATGCTGTGCCCTATAATACAGGGCATGATCTTGTCTATTTAATCTCTTGAGAACCGATTTTGAAAATTCTGTCCGCAGCACAGCCGATTCCTGTCCATATCATTTCTGGATTTTTGGGGGCGGGTAAAACCACACTGCTTAAACATTTATTACAGCAGAAACCTGAACAGGAAATCTGGGCCGTACTGATGAATGAGTTCGGTCAGATCGGGGTCGACCAGCAGTTATTGCCACAAGATTCAGGCTATGCGGTAAAGGAATTACTGGGTGGCTGCCTATGTTGTAGTAGTCAGTTGCCGATGCAGATTGCCTTGTCACGTTTACTGTCCGAAGTGAAACCGGATCGGCTGTTTATCGAGCCGACCGGATTGGGGCATCCCGGGCAACTCCTGGAACAGTTGACCGAACCGCATTGGCATAGCCATTTAAACATGCAGGCCTTGGTCACGGTGGTCGATGGTTCACGTTTGCATGACCGGGACTGGACTCAGCAAAACCTGTATGCAGACCAGCTTAAGGCCGCGCAGATTGTGGTGATTTCCCATACAGATTTAATGACAGCCGAAGATCATGCTGCGCTTATGCAGCTTCAGGCGGAATATCAAGTCTATGCCCAGCAGTGGTTGTGCACAGAGCAGGGACAGCTGAGTATTGAGCAGATTAAACAGGATTATCAAGATTCTGTACGTCAGCTCCAGCCTTTATTAAAACAGCAACAGATCAATCCTTCCCTAGAGGCACCCGTGCTGATTCAGCAGCTGCCTTATCATTATGTGGAAAGCGCGCAGGGCTATCAGGTTGCGGGCTGGAAGTTGCCGAAACGCTGGCAATTTCATTTTTATGATTTGCTCGACTTGCTGTGTGAACAAAAAGACTGGCTCAGAATCAAAGGAATTTTTAATACCGATCAGGGCTGGAAAAGCTTTAATTTCAATCCGGAGCAGTTTAATTATCAGTCGGTTGAGGCAGGTATTGATAACCGGATCGAAGTGATTTATCAACAGTCACGGGATTGGCTGGCGTTTGAAACTGCCTTGATGCAATGCCGTATTGATCCGGAAAAATAATAGTACTGTTGCTAAGGCGCTGAATGAGTTATTGACCTAAATCTGTTCAGCAAAATACTGCTAAATCTTATATGCTAGGCGCCAAATTTGAGGATTGTGTTATGGCGTTAAAAGCGACGATTTATAAGGTTGATTTGAATATTGCAGATATGGATACGCACCGTTATGCAGATTATCAGTTGACGATGGCGCTGCATCCTTCAGAAACTATTGAACGCCTGATGGTGCGTATTCTGGCGTATGCGCGTTATGCCGATGAAGCGCTGGAATTTACCAAGGATCTGTTTGAAACCGATGAGCCGGCCTTGTGGGAAAAAGACCTCACTGGTCAATTGGTGAAATGGATTGAAGTCGGTAGCCCGGATGAAGATAAAGTCAAAAAAGCCAGTGCGCGTTGTAAGCAAGTGGCTGTGGTGACCTATGGTTCTGCGGTAGATGAATGGTATAAGCGCAGCAGCAAATTAAAGACGTTAAAGAATGTGGAGGTGTGGAAATTATCGACTACAACCACCGATGCATTGCCACAATTATGTGCACGCACCATGCAGTTACAGCTCAATGTGATGGATGGTGAATGGACTCTGATTGGCGATCAGGGGCAGGTGCTGGTCGAGTGGGAACAGTTACAATAAGGACGCATAAGGATGCACGTCTGGACTTGTATCCTGTCGCTTAAATTGCGTATACCTGAGGGATAAAAATACTCAGGGTTATGTCATGTACCATGAACTTTATGATTTACTGCTGGCCGTCGCGATCGGAGCCATTATTGGTGCAGAACGTGAATATCATAGTAAATCTGCCGGACTGCGTACCATGATCATGGTCAGTCTCAGCTCCTGTCTGTTTACTATCATTTCCCTGAAAATAGGTGTGGAAAATCCTGACCGGCTGGCGGCCAATGTCCTGACGGGGCTAGGCTTTTTAGGGGCAGGGGTCATTCTCAAAGATGAGAACCGTATTTCAGGAATTACCACGGCCACCACCATCTGGATGACTGCAGCACTGGGCATGGCAGCCGGTGCGGGTTATGAAATCCTGAGTATCTGGGCCACTTTAATGGTCATGGTGGTGCTGGTTCTACTGATGTATGTACAGCGCGGGATCGAGTCGCTGAATCAGGAACGTAATTACGAAATTGTCTGTCCTTTTGAGAAACATGAGCTCAACCATTATGAATCGCTTTTCAAACAATATAAGCTAAAAGTCATGCATTCTTCACAGCGCAAGGTTGAGCAGCAGATTAGCGGAAGATGGGTGCTGATGGGATCGGCCAAAAACCATCAAAAACTCACCCTGCATTTACTCAATGATCAGAATATTCAGGAACTCAGCTTTTAATCCATCAAGGACTAAAGCCTAAAAAAATCAATCAATCCGGTTTATACTGGGTTTTGAATTTATGCCAATCTCAGGTAAATAAGCATGATTAACGAACTTGAAATTATTGATTTAAAAGTAGGCGAAGGGAAAGAGGCGGTAAAAGGCGCGCTGATTACCACACACTATACCGGCTGGCTAGAAGATGGAACCAAGTTTGATTCATCGATTGATCGCGGTAATTATTTTGAAACCGTGATCGGAACAGGCCGTGTGATCAAAGGTTGGGATCAGGGCATTTTGGGCATGAAAGTGGGCGGTAAACGTAAACTGCTGGTGCCGGCACATTTGGCCTATGGCGAACGTAAAATGGGCAAAGTGATTCCAGCCAATTCAGACCTGATTTTTGAAATTGAACTGTTTGATGTAAAAATACGTGATTAATTCATTGAAATAAGATTCATTCAGTATCATGAGTGAATGCTGATCGGGAGAAGTCTCAGTATTGGGGGCTTCTTCCGATAAACTACAAAAAAATATTTGAACTCCCTGATATTCCAAGTAGATTATAAGAAGAATAAAGCTCTTTTTCAGGAAACTACTGTCTTTGCAAAACGTGATAAGGAATGTCTATTTTGTAATGTGGGTTTGGGCCATAAGCTGGGGCATCTTGATGAGCACTTCAGTATCTGCCCAGATCGCTGCCACATCCCCCGGGGTGCAGCAGCAGTTCCGTGATCATATCTCTGAAATTCATTTTAGCGAACACAGCAGCAGCCCTTTGCAGGGGAAATGGTTATTTTATCCGAGCCAGTTTATTGTCCAGCCAAGTTCCGTACTGTTATCAAAAACAGTGGAATTGCCGGCTTCTTTTAAAATACTGACCAACTCAAATATTGGTTATGGCACATTTATTAGCCATTATAAAATTCCTAAAGAATTTATCGGACGCCGGATTGCCATTCGGATTCCTGCTCAATATGGCGCTTATCGGGTCTATGTAAATGGCGAGTTTATTGTCCGGCTTGGGCAAATCAGTAAAACACCTGAACAGCAGATCACTGAAAAAGCCCCCCGGATTGGCTATTTCGTTGCAGACAGTGAATACATTACCTTAAGCATTCAGGCCTCGAATTACACTCATTTGCATGGAGGGCTGGAACGCCCAATGCAGATTGGGGTCGCAGGTACAGTCAATCGTCAATTCCAGCAGTTGATGATGAGTATTGCCATGGCCTGTGGCGCAGTACTCGGGGTGGGTGTTTTCAATATCCTGTTTTCAATATTTCGAGGATCGAAAGAGCGTAATAGCAAAAGCATTTTTGTGTTTGGCTGTTTTATTATCTTTCTGGCCCTGCATAATATGTTTTCAGCGCCCTATGCCTATTCGGTATTTACCAATATCGACTGGTTATGGGGAACACGTTTAGAGTATCTGTTTACGTTTCTGGCGGTATTGTTTTTCCTCAGTTATATGCATCTGTTTAATCAGCGCTATTTAAAACCGCTGATTTATTATATTGCGATCGTCTTATTGATTTTGAATATCAGTGTGACGCTATTTTCTACCCCCGAGTTATTTGAACGTCTTGCGCTCTATAGTGCGATTTATGGTCTGGTGATTATTGGGAATTTCATGTACGGGTTTTATCAGACCCTACGTGATAAGCAACCGTATTCACGCCTGAATCTGTTTGCCATTATTTTCTTGTGTCTGACATTTTTAAATGACTATCTCTTGCTGATTAATGTTATTCAAACCACACATTTGTCTTTCATTTCCACCAGTTTATATGCCTTGTTGATTATGTTTCAGCAGTCTAGACACTATGCGCATCAAACTTATCAGACGGAACAGCTAAATCTTAACCTCATCGAGCTCAACAGTTCGCTTGATCAAAAAGTCAAAGAACGTACCCAGCAACTGCATCAACTGAATGCCAAACTGGAACATCAGATGAAGATTGATGCGCTGACCGGTGCTTTTAACCGGCGTGCTTTAAATAGTGAAATCCAGCAGAAGTTTTTGCAAAGCCAGCAACATTCACATGCCACACTGCTTTTTGCCATGCTGGATGTTGATTATTTTAAAAATTATAATGATCATTATGGCCATTTAAAGGGTGATGAGATTCTACAAAACCTGGTTAAGGTGATTCAGGCCAGCTTGCCTCAATCGGGTTATCTGGCGCGTTATGGCGGGGAGGAATTTGCCATTCTGCTTGGTGATATACCGATTCAGGTTGCCCTGCAATATCTGGAACGTGTCATTCAGCAGGTTCGGGAACAACAATTTGAACATCTAAACCGGCCGGATGGCAAAGCCTGGATCACGGTCAGTGTGGGCGCTGCTTGGATAAGCCCACAACATCAATATACCGATATTCATGCCTTGATGAAAGCCGCAGATGTGCAGCTGTATCTGGCTAAACAGACCGGGCGTGATCAATTAAACTTTGAGCAGGGTGCAGATTAAAAAACGTATTTATACAGATATGATCCATCATCTTGTGAATGTGCAGGGCTGGAATCAAATCCACATCGCTGATAATAGCTGAGGGCTGTTTGAGTCGACTTGACTGCAATCTGATAGATTTTTTTCTCTACTAATGCTGCATGCATTTGATTAAATAATTCGGTGCCAAATCCAAGCCTCTGGCAATGTGGGGCGACATAATGCATCCGGATTTCTCCAGTATCACTGACCAATAAAAACCCGACTACTTTGTCGTGCACAAGGCAAACCCAACAATCGTTATAAAGCATATCGACAATCAGGCTGGCATGATCAAATTTTTCCAGCCAGCTTTGGATGCGACTGTCCTCACGTTGATGATCTAAAACACAAGATTGAATACTGTCATGAATCACCTGAATAATTTGAGGTATATCCTGAATCTTCCCTTCACGAATCACCATGTTATTCATTTTCTCGAACATTTACAGGAAGGCTTCATTGGAAGAGAAATGCAGGTTGAAACAAAATAACAATCTTGTAGTTTTTTGAGAGGATTTTCTTAAAAACCAGTAGGTGAAGATAACTTATGTTGCTGATCTGTCGGTTTTGTTTATCTGATTTTCTAGAATCAACGTTTCTCAGGAGCGGGTGCTCAAATTTACAGCAAGCTTTACTAGAATCGCCGTGCTTACTTTAAATCCCCATAAAATCGAGTCAAGGATGCCATCATAGAAATAGTGCAGGAGTTTGCACTGTCTAAAAAATAGACGTATGCTAGGTGTTAGGCCATTATTCAAATGAATATGAAGTGCTCGGTAATAAAAATAAAATCAGCCACACGAGATGATCTACTATGTTTAAATTGTTGCTCTTGCTGTGTATTTTTTTGCTGTTCAATACTGCCTGGATCGTGGGGCGGAAAATTTATAAAACCCAGTCTTATCTCTCTGCGCAGCGTGCAGAAAAACCTGAACAAATTGCTAGTATTTCAGAACATGTCATGACCACGCATGAGGAACAGGTGCATCTGGTTGATGCTTATGAACTGGAACTGTTTGATGATGTGGCTCAGCTGTTTTTTCAGCGTCATGTAGCTATTCAGGACAGAGCACAGGCAGAGCAGTTACAGCAGGAAATCTTGCAAAAAATGCCCATGCAAAGCAGTACACAAATTCGTCAGATGGATTTAGGGGAGTGGTCGATTTTCTGGAATTTTTACCATCAGTCACTGGAATATTATGTCGGCCGCTATGGCGTGTTTTATACGCATGTCGACCGTTTTGGCCAAGAGCATCGTCAGGAAATTCGTACCGATCTTTTACAGTCAGATTGTGCTTGATCTCTCTGCTCAGGAAGCTTGTAAGTTTTGCAGGAGACGATAGGCGTTAAACATCAAGCTGCATATTTAAGCCGATGTAATTCGGAAAAGGTATTTAAGGCATCTTGCCAGATTTTTTCTGCCCCCTGACGGAAATAGCCCATATGACCAATGTCCTTTAAACCATAATCTTCAGCTTTAAGATCAATATAATGCACGTTTGCCTGACGGTAATATTGCATAAAAGCATGTCTGGAATTAGGCAGGGCCCAGGCATCATCGAGAGCAGCAACCGCATAAATCGGAGTACTTACCGCAGCATAACGTATGTGTAAGTCTTTCAAATCCGGATCGGCAAAGAAATAGGTCGGATATTTGCACCACTTACGCCACTGACGATAGACATCACGTGGCAAGTCTGCACCCATGTTAAATTTGCTCCATGGCAAATAGCCGGTGATTGCTACGAGTGGAGGGAAAACAATATTCCAGATCATCTGAACCTTGATTTTTTCCTTGAGCGGCATATAACCATGCCAGCCGGCGCCTGTGCCATAACAGTACATCGCTTCGATGCGGTCATGATGTTTACACAGACCTAATGCCTGACCTCCATAGGAATGGCCAATCATATAAATATCCAGTTCTGTCCGGCCCAAATATTCAATTGCCGCACTCAGGTCATATTCTCCCCAGTCCAGATAAGACATTTTAAAGCCTTTGAGCTGTTTCGGTGCGGAAGCGGCCACCCCTCGATAATCGAAGGTCAGCACCTGAAAACCGGCATGAGTTGCATATTCTGCAAAACGGCGATAAAACGCTTGCGGTACTCCCGTCGCACAGGCAACGACAATATTGGCCTTCGCCACAGACGGTGTACGGTAGAGTTTGCCACTTAAGCTATAACCATCTTCTGCCAGAAACTGGACACTTTCTACCTGCATTTTTCCCTGCACCATGAGTATATCCTTCGTTATATTGGATGAGATCTTGTTTTTTGTGCGCTAGCTTATGTTTAATCCAATAATGGGCCAGATGTCAAAACTCGGCAGTCGTATAGCGAGAAGAACCCTTTAAACATATATGAAGATCGCTGCGCTATCATCATGTCTAAACAGGGGGAAATAGTATGATTATTGATTTTCAGCAGGCGCAATTACAGAAGTTTATGGCTCTGGCAATGAAGATCGAAGCGCAGCCTGAACTGTATGTGCAGTTTGATTCGGTTTCAGACTTTTATAAAGCAGACTGGTTGCAGGATTTTCCAAACGGAACCACATGGTATGTGTCCGGTTTAGACGATGGCGCCGATGAATTTCATGTCGTGATTGACTATGCTACAGCGCAGCTACAGATCAGTTGTGGCCAGACACAGTTGTCTGCAAAACTATCTTGCACAGATTGACCGAATTGCCGCTATTTCCCGATAAAAGAATAATGACAGATGCTATAAAGTTGATATAAATTGCAGAATCATCTCTGTGTTTGGTTTTATTTGCGATAGTCCGGAGTGACCTAAGCGAATAATGCAATAAAAATAAGGAAAAATAGCATGGCACATCAGTTCACTGTGAAAGCAATTATCAATGGCGTGTCTATTGATGAATTTAAACGTCTGGCCAATGATATTCGTTTGCATGAGGCAGTCTGTCATCGAATTCCTGCACAAAATTTAGAAATTCTGGTCTCGGAAAAGCAGGGGCATATGTATACCTTGAAACGTGCCTATAATCTGGATGTCAACATCCCGGATATGGCAAAAAAATTACTCAAGGATGCATTCCGTTTGCAGCGTACCGATATCAGCGATCTGAATCAAATGACATCGACGGTACAACTCGGGGCAAATTTACCGATCGAGGCGACCTGTCAGCGTGCAGTCACTGGAGATGAAGACCAGATCCAGTTTCAGCTCAACTGGACAGTAAAGGTCAAAGTGCCGTTGCTCGGCGGTATGCTGGAAAAGCATGCAGAAGGCGAGATTCGTAAATTTAGTGAAATTGAACTCAGTATCGTTGAAGATGAATTACGCAAGAGCCTAACAGCCTGAATTAGTGCACCCATCTCGTTCACCAATATTTAAAAAGGGCACTTTTAAGCTGGGTGGTGGCGGTCAATTCGGCAATGTATAGCCATTTAGCTTGCTGCCGTTCTCTAAGCAATGCGGCTTAAGACGTAGAAAAATAATAAGGCAATACAGATGGGATTGAGTGCCGTTTGATCGACTGAAGAAACGGCATCATATTATTTGTATTTATGCCGCTAACTTTGAGCTTAATCACTTCTTCTATGATATTGCATCGCCAGTCGATAAGCGAGTTGATCCACATTCAGTAATTATCTGCGCGTACTGCGCAACATGAGCTAACCATCTGCATGCTATTGTTTGTATAGATATTTTTGATTGGTGAAACAGATTGCTGAATTGCAGTGCCATAAGCAAAGACTTCGACCATACCGCCTTGCATGCCCAGTTCCGTAGTGCTCAGCCGAATCCCCATAATCTGGGTGGCTCCGATTCTTTCAGCTTCAAGTTTTAAACGTACAATCGCCTCACGCCGTGCCCGCTCTACCACGCTTTCATAGCTGGTCAAACGACCTCCCAACATGTTCTGCACATTGGCAATTGCGTATTTAAAATAATCATGGGAAATGACCACATTACTGCTGATCATCTGTCCGGAATGTTCAGATAAGATAAAGCGGCTGTTGTTGACCTGGATATAAGCCAGTCGTTGTTCCTGTTCGTCTAGATAACGAAAATGTTTGCGTTCATTATAACGACCAAAGCCAAAACCGACGCTAAACAGAATGACAAAAATGACGATCTGAAAAATTAAACCGTCCATGAATTATTCTGCCTGTGGAAAAGGGTCGGGTAATTTTGGCATGACTGGATCAACAATGACCGCCGTTCCATAGACAAACAGTTCAGAGGCGCCTTGGGCAATATTGGAGGTCGAGAAACGAATACCGACAATCGCATTGGCACCCATGCTACGGGCTTTTTCAACCATCCGGTTCATCGCTTCCTGACGGGATTCTTCCAGCAGCTCGGTATAAGCAGTAAGCTCACCCCCGACAATATTTTTCAGGCCAGCGAGTAAATCACGCCCGACATGTTTGCTGCGTACCGTACTGCCATAAACCACATCAATTTGTTGGCGAATAGTATGTCCCGGTACAGATTCCAGATTGCTAAGTAACATGCGTATGTTTTCTAAATAAATTGCTAGTCTATGACAATAGGAAAACTGCTTTGAAAATGCAATAAAAAAGCCCACCGAAGTGAGCTTTTCTTTTTCTATTTTAAATCTATTTCGCCTGCTGTTCTACTGCGCGGCGTTGTTCAGTCACGGACGGCTGATTCGACAGGGTATCCGTAGTATTGACTTTTAAGCCTCCACCGAGGGTCTTGTAGACTTCAACCTGATTGTTCAAGTTGGCCTGTTCAAGCAAGAGCAAGCCTTGTTCTGCGGCATAAGAGGCGCGCTGTGCATCCAGTACCGTCAGATAGCTGTCAATCCCGGCGCGAAAACGTGCCTGCGACAAGCGATAGGTGGTATTGGTGGCTTCTACCAGACGGCGCTGTGCAGCAATTCGATCACCAATGTTTTGGCGAACTGCTAGCGCATCATTTACTTCACGAAAAGCGGCTTGAATCGACTTTTCGTAATCTGATAATGCAATTTGCTGATCGGTTTCAGAAATCTGGATATTGGCCTGACGGGTACCCCAATCGAAAATTGGAATATCCAGACTTGGGCCAAAGGACCAGCCAAAACTGCCTGATTTAAACAGATCGCCTAAATCGGTCGATGCATAACCTGCTGAACCGGTCAAACTGATGGTCGGGAACAGGCGTGCGCGTGCTGCTGCAATATTGGCACCCGCTGCAGACAGACGATACTCGGCAGCGCGTACATCTGGACGGTTAATCAGCAGATCACTTGGCAAGCCTGCACCCAGTGCCGTATTGGACGTGATGCGGGTTACGCGTTGTGCCGGCAATAAAGTCGCAGGCACTTGCTGACCGACCAGCAGGTTTAGCAGGTTTTGTGCCTGTGCCACCTGAGTGCGGTAATTCGCGACATCATTGCGTGCCGTTTCAACGGAAATCTGGGCCTGACGCACAGGAAGTTCGCTGTCGATGCCCACATCAAAACGTTTCTTGTTCAGGTTAAACGATTCAAGCTGTGCTTTTAGCGTTTGTTCAGCCAAAGCCAGATTGGCATTGGCAAATGAATAGCTGAGCCAGGCTTGAGACACCTGACCAATCAGCGCAATTTGCGTCGCATCTCGCGCACTTTGAGTCGCCAGGAAGTTATCCAGTGCATTGTCACTTAAGCTACGTACACGCCCCCAAAAGTCCAGCTCAAATGCGGTTACACCCAGACCTACATTATAGGTGGTTACAGCACCGCGGCTTTGAGGATTGCTGCTGCCCATGTCTTGACGTAACACGCTGCCACTGGCACCAATGGTCGGTAACTGACTGTTTTCAGTAATCTGATACTGTTGCTGGGCGCGTTGAATATTCAGGGCAGCAGTGCGCAGATCACGGTTATTGTTTAATGCCAGATCGAGCACCTGTAACAGGCGCTGATCGGCAAAAAAGTTTTTATAACCTTGTTCTGCTACAGAAGTACCAGACGCATTGGTATAGCTGCTCGGGATATTTGCCTGTGCAACCGGCTCTGGACCACGCATGCTTTGACAGGCTGTCAAAGCAAGCGCAAGGGCAGATACCGCAATGCTACGACCTGTAATAGACCATACATTTTGCATTACGACTTATACTCCTGATTTTGTTGTTTTGGTTTGTATTTAAAGATACTTCGAATCCACACGTAGAATACCGGGATAAAGAAGATACCTAACAAGGTCGAGCTGATCACGCCACCAAGTACACCATAACCGACTGAGTGCTGACTACCTGCACCTGCACCTGAAGCCAGGGCAAGCGGCAATACACCAAAACCAAAGGCCAAAGTGGTCATGATAATTGGACGTAAACGCATTTTCGCCGCATGCAAGGTTGCTTCGAATAAATCTTCACCTTGCTCTTGTAGCTCTTTCGCAAATTCCACGATCAAGATCGCATTTTTCGCAGAAAGACCAATCACGGCAATGATCGCCACCTGGAAGTAAATGTTATTCGACAGGTTCGGGTTTTGCAGCAGCACCATCCCGCCATAAGTCATGAGCAATGCACCGACGATACCCAATGGCACCACCAGCAGAACCGAGAACGGAATCGACCAGCTTTCATACAGGGCTGCCAGACACAGGAATACGATCAGGAGTGACAGGGCATACAGGAACGGCGCCTGTGCACCAGATTCACGTTCTTCCAAAGACAGACCGGTCCATTCGAAGTCAAAGCCGGTTAAGCCCATTTCTGGTAACTTCGCCGCAATTTCTTCCATGGCCACCATGGCATCACCCGAACTGATTCCCGGAGCCGGTGTACCTTGAATGTTCATCGACGATACGCCGTTATAACGTTCAAGACGTGGTGAACCATAGGTCCATTCGCCTGTGGCAAAGGCCGAGAAAGGCACCATTTCACCGCGATTATTACGCACATACCACTGGTCCAGATCTTCCGGCATCATACGTGAGCCAGCTTCACCCTGAACATATACCTTCTTGACCCGACCGCGATCAATGAAGTCATTGATGTACGAACCGCCCCAAGCAATACCCATAGTACTGTTAATTTCGGCAACGCTGACACCCAGTGCACCGGCTTGTGCATGATCAACAATGACACGGTACTGTGGATTATCTTCCTGACCATTTGGACGCACACCTGCCAGACGCGAGTCTTGTGCTGCCAGGCCCAGAACCGCATTACGTGCTGCCAGAAGCTGGTCATGACTTTGACCACCTGCCGCCTTAAGCTGTAAGTTAAAGCCAGCCGACACACCCAGTTCAGGCATTGCAGGTAATTGCAGAGGCATGATGTAAGACGCATCTTTGACAATCATGTTCAGCGCCATACCACGTTGAATAATGGCACCGACTTGAGATTCCGGACTGTGACGCTCTGACCAGTCTTTCAGTTTAATAAAGGCCAGACCTGCGTTTTGACCCACACCGGTAAAGGAGAAACCCGCCACACTAAAGACTGACTCGACATGATCTTTCTCGTTTTCCAGGAAATAGTTGGTCATGGTATTGACCACCTTGTCGGTACGTTCCAGAGTGGCATTTGGTGGTAACTGAACCAGTGCCATGACCACACCCTGGTCTTCATCCGGCAAGAATGAAGACGGCAGTTTCTGGAACAACAGCACAATAATACCCAGTACCACCGCATACACGATACCTGAGAAAATCTTACTGTGGGTCATGCGATTCACGCCGCCCTGATATTTCACAGATACCTTGTCAAAGCTGCTGTTAAACCAGCGGAAGAAACGCGCAAAGATACCATTGCTTTCCGGCTTGTTCGGATCATGCTGTTTGAGCAGGGTCGCACATAGGGCAGGGGTAAAGGTCAAGGCGACAATCAGTGACAGGATCATTGCCGTGACCAGCGTAATCGAGAACTGACGATAAATGACCCCGGTGGTTCCACCGAAGAAGGCCATTGGAACGAATACTGCAGACAGCACCGAGGTAATACCAATCAGTGCGCCGGAAATCTGTCTCATCGATTTTTCAGTTGCAGACACCGGATCCAGATGCTCTTCCACCATGACCCGTTCTACGTTCTCGACTACAACAATCGCATCATCGACCAGAAGACCGATCGCCAGTACCATGGCAAACATGGTGAGGGTGTTGATCGAGAAGCCAAAAACGTTAATGACCGCAAAGGTGCCCAATACCACCACTGGAACAGCCATGGTTGGAATAATCGTGGCACGCCAGTTCTGTAAGAACAAGAACATGACTAGGAACACCAGAATAATCGCTTCGATCAGGGTCTTAACCACACTCTTAATCGACAGTTCAATAAATGGTGTTGTATCAAAGGCCAGTTGATCGACCATGCCTTGCGGATAGTTCGGACGTAACTGTTCTAAGCGTTCTTCAACCGCTTTTGCTGTATCAAGCGCGTTAGCACCTGTGGCAAGTTTAATTGCCACACCACCAGCCGGTTTGCCATTAAATTTCGAATCAAACTGATAGTTATCTGCACCGAGTTCCACCCGTGCAACATCACCCAGACGAACTTGCGCGCCCGAAGTGGTATTTTTTAGGAAGATATTGCTGAACTGTTCTGGGGTTTGTAACAGGCTTTGAGCCGTTACGGTTGCATTCAGCACTTGACCTTCAACAGCAGGAGCACCACCAAGCTGACCGACCGCAACCTGTGCGTTCTGGGTGCGAATTGCAGTCGCAATATCGCTCGGTGTTACTTGCAGGCTGGCCATTTTGGCCGGATCTAGCCAGATGCGCATCGCATAAGAGCCACCAAAGACCTGAACTTCACCAACCCCGGCCACACGGCTTAAAGGTTCAGAAATATTCGCGTTGACATAGTCTTTGATGTCATCGGCGGTCAGGCTGCCATCAGGTGAATAGAAAGCCAATACCTGAAGGAAGCTGGCACCGGATTTGGTGACACGCACACCCTGACGCTGTACATCTTCGGGAAGAAGTGCAGTGGCAGACTGTAATTTGTTCTGAACCTGAACCTGTGCGATATCAGGATCAACACCCTGGTCAAAGTTCAAGGAAATAGAAGAAGAACCGTTACCCGCGCTGTTAGACGAGATATAACGTAAGCCATCCATACCGTTCATCTGCTGCTCGATGATCTGGGTGACTGTATTTTCAACAGTTTCAGCAGATGCACCTGGATAAGTCGCAGAAATGGTCACGGTTGGCGGAGCAATCGTTGGATATTGTGCAATTGGCATTTTGCTGATGGTTAAAATACCGGCCAGCATGATAACCAATGCAATCACCCATGCAAAAATCGGGCGATGAATAAAGAATTGAGCCATGAACCATTACTCCTTATGCATTTGCAGCAGGTTTTTGTTCAGGTTGTTCTTTCTTTGCATCATCTGCCTTTTTCTCGCTTGCTGCAGGCTGTTGCGGTGCAGCACCTTGTGGCGCAGCAGCTTGAGGTTGATAAGGTTTAGCTACAACTTGCTGTTCAGGTTTCACTTTTGCAATCCCGTCCACAATCACTTTATCACCTGGATTCAGACCTTCAGTCACAATCCAGTTGTTGCCTTGAGAGCCGGTGGTCGTGACTGGACGTGGTGCCACTTTACCATCAGCACCGACCAGCATCGCCATTGCCTGACCTGTTGGAGTACGGGTCAACGCCGCTTGTGGGATCAGGAAGGCATTGGGCACTTCACCCTGTACGATTTGCGCAGTCGCAAACATACCTGGCAGGAGTAAATGGTTTTTGTTCGGGAATACCGCACGTAAAGTCACCGTACCTGTTTCCGGATTTACGCTGGCATCCGAAAATGCAAGACGGCCTTCAATCGGGTAGATGCTGCCATCTTCAAGCTTTAACTTCACTTTAGTGTTGTTTGAGCTATTCAAATCGCCTTTGTTGAGCTGCTGACGTAAACGTAAAAGCTCAGCACTGGACTGGTTGATATCCACATAAATTGGATCTAAACGCTGAATGGTAACCAATGGCTCTGGTTGATTCGCCGTCACTAATGCACCCGCAGTCACAGAGGAACGGTTGGTCTGGCCCGAGATCGGTGCACGTACAGTCGAATAGCCCAAGTTAATTTCGGCATTACGCAAGGTGGCACGGTTGGCATTCAGATCGGCTTCAGCCAGTTTGACCTGTGCCACGATGTCATCATATTCTTGTTTAGAAATGGCATTGGTTCCAACCAGCTGGCGGTAACGGCCTTCCTTCACACGTAATACACCCAGATTGGCTTCAGCACGGGCAATTGCTGCACGAGCATTATCCACGGTCGCACGGTTGGTGCTTGAATCGATTTCGTACAGAGCCTGACCTTCACGCACATAACTGCCTTCAGTGAACAAGCGTTTAAGCACCACACCACTGGCTTGCGGACGTACTTCTGAAATTTCAAATGCTGTTGTACGACCCGAGAGCTCTACAGACTGCTCTACACTTTGTGGTTGTGCAACAAGAACACCGACTTCAGTCGGTGGCATTTGTTGTTGAGCACCAGCTTGCTGGCCCTCTTTTGGATCTTTGCTACAACCAACAAGTGCAAGACTTGTTGCTAATGCGCAAGCAGTCAGGGCAGGTGCCCAAAGCTTTGCAGACATCATTGTTTCACCTCTATTAGATCTTTATCTAAATTTTCTTATTTGTGCGCCGCGCAATATCTGATCCAGACCATATACCACAACGAAATCCAAATAAAACTGATACTCCAGCCGGATATGACATCTGAAGGAAAATGTACGCCTAGATAAACTCTTGAAATCCCCATCATCAGCATCCATAAGCCTGCACCGATCATGATGATGGTAAAGCGAGAATGTTGCCGATACATGTAAATTGCCAGACAAGCCAGACATGCCGCATACAGACTATGCGCACTTGGAAAGGAACTTCCAAAACTTTCAACCAGATGCAAGGACTCTGGTGGTCGGGGTCGGGCAATTGCAAACTTTAACAGCCAAGCTAGGAGTATTCCTCCGATAATTCCGATACATATAAAAATTACGCTTGTATGCTTTTTATACCACAGCAAGGCAATACACCATAGTGTGGATAAAAATAATACAAATGGCATGCCACCTATCACTGATAAGGACAGAGTAATTCGATTCCAAAACTCGGTGCGATACAGACTCATCCACTCCACTGCGTGCAAATCAAGCTTGCTTAAAGCAGGGATATTCAGGATGAACACACTGAAAATTAAAAATAAAATACCGACAAAAAGTAACAAGTAATGCATGCCAAAAATCCTTGTCCCTTTAACCGTTCGCAGATCGGTTAATTGTCTGGAGTAGAAGTGTACTTGTCAGTACACTTTTTTTCAAGTGTGCGTATTTTATGCGAATTCCATTTTTTTAGTAAGGAATTTGTTGCTAAATATACTGTAATTGTCGCAGTTTTAAGATTTTGTCGATGTATGATTTTCGTCAATTTCAATGCTTTGCTTGGGTGGCCAGAAGAAATCACTTGGCCGGGTCAGGAAGTGAGTCATGACCAGTTTTGCCAACGGTTTCCACTGTTCAAAACGTACCCGTCGTGCACGTAAGGCCACAATAATGGTCAAACTGAAACTGACAAATAAGTTGGTCAGGCCAATCAACAACACACCGAGGAAAGACACCACAATCAAGCCAATATCCGGGCCATTAATATTGATCAGGCCCTGAATAAAGTTAGCCGAGGCAAAGGCAATATGCCGGATATCGAGCGGCAACCCCAGAATAAAACCAATGGTGCCCATACTGCCGAGCATGATGCCAAACATGAAATTACCTGCCAGCGCTCCCAGATTACGTTCAATATAATCTGCAAACCGGTACAACCGTTCCTGTCCCATCAATTGCGATAAACGTATATGGGCTTTCAGGCGGGGGCCTACCTTGCGGTAGACGGCCATATTGTCAAAATAACCGGCCAATAACCCGGACAGGAACAGACATACCCCGGCAATCGCAGCATGCGGAATCGCCAAAGAGGTAAAGGGATTCAGGTCATGTAAGGTTTTGGTTGCCTTGGCATGATTCATTAAGGGTTCATGCAGAGCAACGTCCCACATTAAGGTAATCAATGCCGCCACCGGAATGGCAATCGAAATATTGCCCAGAATTGCCACAAACTGGGTACGGATAATATTCACAATCAGCGCAGCCAGCTCGGCAATTTGCGCCATTTTTGAGCCTTTGCGTTGCTGGACTGTGGCCGCCAGTGCAGCGGCTGTCATCGCTGGCTGTTTGGTCGCCACGGTAAAATGCAGCACATGAATCAGCATAAAACCCAGCGAATAATTCATGCTATAGCTAAAGGCCTGCATGAGAGGCGCCATGCTCAGGCGTGTCATCAGGATTTTCAGGGTGGCCATCGTCGCGATGATTGCACCTGCACCGGCGGCCGATTTGTACATGGCCAGAAAGCCTTTTTTGTCAGTACTGACATAGTGTTCGCCAGTTTTACTGGCATTCTCAGTCACCTGCAAGGCCAGGAGTTCACTGTTGGTCGCCAGCAGGGCACGTACACTGCGTTCGCTATAAATCGCTTCAGTGATATCTGCAATAAACAGGCCGATGGACTGGTAGCGTAGGTCATCCTCGTCCATGACCATGTTGAGCAGGATTTCAACCCGCTCCAGACACTGCTCCAGCAGTGCCAGCATATAGGTCAGACTCACACTGACCCCAATCCGTTTGGTAGAGCGGCGAATTTTTGCCACGACATCATGGCACTGTTCCAGCATGACCAGCGCTTGCGAAGCATCTGGCGGGGTGATCGAATCGACCAGCGTGACCGTGTTATAGCGTTTTTTGTATTCCTGAATAAATTCATTAATCTCACGGTTCTGCACCAGAAAAGGAGATTCATATTCCATCAGTTCCGGCTGTGCATTAATAAATTCAGGATGCAGACCAATACCACTGATCCGATACGACAAAATGGTCAGTGCCTTGATCAGTTGATCTTTAATGCGGGTCTTTTCAGGCTGATTGGAGTGACCCTGATTGAGAACTGAAAATAAGCGTTGCCAGTCATCTTCATCAAAATAGTCGAGCCAGTATTTATCGGTCGGCTGATAAAAAACCTTGCGAAATAATTCTTGTAATTGCTGATGATCCGGAATAACTGGCAGGATATGCGCGCCAATACGCTGATTGAGCTGATTCCAGAAACCATCCAGAGACAAAATACCGGTATCGGAAAACAGACTGGTCTGTTTATAACGGTTAATGATCCGCAGGGTAAATGTCTGTAATGCTGAAACTGCATTCGGCGTCAATAATAAAGCCTGGATAAATGCATTGAACTTTGCTTCGATTTCTTCGGTATTTCTGCTGTCTTCCGGTCTGATTCTTTCAATCAGTTCAATGAGAAGATTTTCATCCAGCACCGCCTGAGGTTGCTCAAGCTGATGCTGCATGTTTTGGAAAAGATCAAGAAAATTAATATGCATAGGCGAGTTTAAAGATTACTGAATTCGGTGTAGGGCCAGTTTGGCCAGATTAATCAGAGCTTGACGATACTCAGAGTCAGGTAATGCCTGCAGGGCATGAATGGCGGTTTCCGTTTCTTCAGTCGCACGTTGACGGCAATAGTCCAGTGCCCCAGATGCATTGACAATTTGAATGACTTGATCGAGATGTTCTGTACCGCCAGTGGCAATACTGCGACGGATAATTTCATGCTGCTCACCGGAGGTATTTTTTAGCGCAGCAATCAATGGCAGGGTAGGTTTGCCTTCCATCAGGTCATCACCAATATTTTTGCCGAGGGTTTCTGCATCGGAGGTGTAATCTAGAATGTCATCAATAATCTGGAAGGCATTGCCGAAATGACCGGCGAAAGTTTTTAAAGGCTCACGGAATTCATCTTTACCCGACAGAATCGCTGCGCCTTCTGTCGCCAGTTCAAACAGGCGCGACGTTTTACCATGAATAATATTTAAATAAGTCGCTTCACTGGTTTCTGGCTGGTGCTGGGATTGCAATTGCAGCACTTCACCTTCAGCAATTTCACAGGTGCCGGTCGAGAAATCTTTCAGCAAGACCATATTGTTTAAATCGACCAGCAGATCAAATGCACGTGAAATCAGGAAGTCACCGACTAGAACAGCAGTCTGGTTATTCCATGTCGCATTGGCAGTCGGACGGCCACGACGCAGGCCAGATTCATCGACCACATCATCATGCACCAGCGTCGCCGTATGCAGCATTTCAATAATCGCGGCCAGCTTGCGATGCGGTTCTAAATCTTCAGCACCACAAGCCTTGGCAGCCAGAAGACACATAATCGGGCGCATGCGTTTGCCACCCGCTTCGACCACATGTTTGCTGACGGCCATCACCAGTGCAACTTTTGAAGTAATTCCTTCATTAATGAATGTGTCCATCGCAGCAAAGTCGTTAGCAACAGGAGCGAGAATGTCTTGCTTAAAGTCGATGGTCATGTGAAAGAAAACCTCTAGTCTGGTAAATCGCAGGTCGTAGTTTAACAATTTATAACATGAGTGAAACCTAAGAAATGCATAAACTCCACTAAAAATCAGCTTTTTATAGATCTTATTCAGATTCGATCTATATTCTGCGCTACAAAAAATCAGGAAAGGTCAGCGATATCGCTCTCTTCATCAGGCTGAGTATATTAATCAAACTGGCCGAATTTCTGCTGTATTATTTTGTTGCTGAATATATCTTGAGTGTCTGATTTGATAGAAATTATTTAAGTGTTAAATAATTAGCACATACTCGCCATTATTATTTCAGTAAAATGGCTTGTTGTTTTTTTGAATATCCCTTAAAATCCTCGCCCTTAGATATCCCCCAGTGGCGTACGTCTTAAGATCGATATCTTCCTTTATCGGCACGACGACACGGGCTTGTTTGGAGTACATTATGTACGCAGTAATCCAAAGCGGTGGTAAACAACACCGTGTAATCGAGGGTGAAACCCTTAAAGTAGAATTATTGAAAGCTGAAACTGGCTCAACTATTACGTTTGATGACGTATTGATGCTTGTAAACGGTGAAAGCATTCAAATCGGTGCTCCAGTTGTTGCTGGCGCTACTGTAACTGCTGAAGTAGTTAGCCATGGTCGTCACGACAAAATCCGCATTATCAAAATGCGTCGTCGTAAACACTACCGTAAACAACAAGGTCACCGTCAATGGTTCACTGAGTTGAAAATTACAGCTATTTCAGGCTAATTACGAGGAGTAAATAGACATGGCAACTAAAAAAGCCGGTGGTTCGACTAAAAACGGTCGTGATTCGAATCCTAAAATGTTAGGTGTTAAAATGTACGGCGGTCAATCTGTGACTGCTGGTAACATTATCGTTCGTCAACGTGGTACTGAATTCCACGCTGGTCAAAACGTAGGTATGGGCCGTGACCATACTTTGTTTGCGACTGCTGACGGCGTAATCAAATTCGAAGTGAAAGGCCAATTCGGTCGTCGCTACGTATCTGTTGAAGCGTAATTCGCTGAGATAGAAAAAAAGCCCACAGTTTCTGTGGGCTTTTTTATGCCTGAAAATTGACTGTAATGAACGCCTGATCCAGCTTATGTAAAAAAACGGCTGAAATCTTCATCATGATGAACAAAAAAATAGATTTCGAATTAATAACCATACAAAAGTTCTTATTTTCTATCATTTTAGCTTTTAATTTTCGTTTAAGATGAGACATCAAATAAATTGCGATGACGCAAAATATAAAGGTGAAATTATGAATATGCTTCGTAAAACCGTCTGTGCTATGGCTCTGGGTGCAGTGACTTTAGCACCGGTGATGAGTACAACCGTGTTTGCTGCACCTGTGGCAGCGTCGGAGCAACAGGCAACTGCCAGTCTGGTGAAGCAGCTGAATTATGTACGTAGCATGACGGCAAATTTTGAGCAAAGCACCAAGGTGACCAATCCGAGAGCAACCCAGAAAAAAGGCTTGAGCGCACAACATATGAATCAAACCTTTAAAGGGGTGATGAAAGTCGAGCGTCCGGGTAAATTCTATTGGGAAACGACCGCACCATCGAAGCAAACCATTACAACGACTGGTAAAACAGTATGGATTTATGATCCGGATTTGCAGCAAGCGGTTCGTCAAAATCTGGATGAGCAAGTTGCCAATACACCGGCTTTGCTTCTGTCAGGAAATACCAGTCAGATTATGCAGTCTTACCGGGTCACTCAGCCGAATAAGGGGAAAACCTATTACACACTGTATCCTAAAAATACCGATGGTGTCTTTGAGAGCCTGACCATTAGCTTTGGCGCCAATAAAGCACCTAGCTTGATGATCCTGCAGGATTCACTTGGCCAAACTACAAATATTAAGTTTAGTAATGTGAAAGTGAATGGCAGTATTCCAGCTTCTACTTTTAACTTTACCCCGCCAAAAGGTACGGACATTATTGATCAATAATCAGAAGTATCAAGTAAATCAAAGAGCAACCGATTCAGGTTGCTTTTTTATTGCCGATTATCAGGATTGCTTTGAGCAGGCTACAAGGTTCAGCTATATCTAGACACAAGAGCATCTTAAAATAAATAAAAGTCGAGTCAATGAAATTGCAAAATTTTGGGAGCTCAGGATGAAGATCAATCTGTTTAAAACTGCTGAAATTTATGCTGTCTTATTAATCACTGTATATATGTTGGGCTGTCAGCCGCCATCCAATTCAGTTGTTACCCAAACAGATCCGTGGGTGCAGATTGAAGCCAAGAGTATTCCCGTCAAAGGGGTGGCCAAAGTGGTGTGTGAAATAGAAGGCTGTGTACGCTTTGAGCTTCATACGGTGGATACCAACCTCGACTGGATTGATCAATATTTTATAGCGCGTATTCGGGATACCGAGCCGGTTGCATTCACCAAAGTGACTCAGAAAAATCCTAAAAAAGCCGATGAGCCCCATTATCTGGATCAGCGTTTTATCAAGGTACTATTTATCGCTCAGCGTGATCATCTGGCGACTTTTGCCTTAATAAGTTCCAATCTGGTGAAGAATCACACTGCATCAAGTGAACATGTGGAATATATCAATTTTGATATGAAACAGAAAAAGCGTCTGGCTTTGCATCAATTGATGTTAAAGGGCGGTGAGCAGAAACTACTCAATGTGATATATCGAACCAATACTCGATGGCTACGCACACAGGGGATACAAGTACAGCAGTTAAAACTGAGTGATAACTATTATTTTGACAGGTCGGGTCTGGTGTTGGTGTACCCGGCAGGTGAATTAACTTCTAAAGCAGCAGGAACGCCTGAATTAAAAGTGTCCTATGCAGATTTGGGTGAAGTGATTTGGCCTGAATATTTAGCCATTTTACAGCCCAAGACTTCCTAAATATTGTGCTAATAAGGCACAGCTGGGGTCGTAGTCACTGTATTTTTTGACGTTAAGAGCTTACACTATAGCCAGTTTTTTTCTTCTGCAAAGATTGATTATGATCGACCCGAAATTACTCAGAAACAATATTGAGGCTGTAAATTTGGCCTTGGCAAAACGTGGTGTTCAACTCAATGTTGAAGAGTGGGCCTCCCTAGAAGCGCGCCGTAAAGAAATTCAGTCCAAGACAGAAACACTGCAAGCTGAACGTAATGCCGGTGCAAAACAAGTCGGTCAAATTAAAAAGGCAGGCGGTGATGCTTCTGAAATCATGACACGCATGTCTGCGATTGGTGATGAAATCAAAGCGGCTGAAGCAGCATTGGCTGAACTGCAAGCGGAGCTTGAAGAAAAATTACTGTCTATTCCAAACTTGCCAGATGAAGCTGTGCCTGAAGGCAAAGACGAAAGCGATAACGTGGAAATCCTGAAATGGGGTACACCACGTGAATTCGATTTTGAGATCAAAGACCATACTGACCTCGGTGAAATGATGGGCGGTCTGGAATTTGAAACCGCAACCAAATTAACCGGTTCTCGTTTCAGTGTTTTGAAAGGCCCATTGGCGCGTTTACAACGTGCATTGACACAGTTCATGCTGAATACGCATACAGACCAGAATGGTTATACTGAAGCTTATGTACCGTATTTGGTGAATGCGGATTCATTACGTGGCACAGGTCAGTTGCCTAAATTTGAAGAAGATCTGTTTAAACTTCAAGGCGAAAAAGAATTCTATTTAATTCCAACTGCTGAAGTGCCAGTGACTAACTTCGTGCGTGATGAAATCATTGATGCAGATCGTCTGCCATTAAAATATGCAGCACATACCCCATGTTTCCGTAGTGAAGCAGGGTCTTATGGTCGTGATACCCGTGGCCTGATTCGTCAGCACCAGTTCGACAAAGTGGAAATGGTTCAGATTGTTAAACCTGAAACGTCTATGCAGGCACTGGAAGATTTAACCGGCCATGCTGAAGGCATCTTGCAAGCATTAGGTCTGCCATACCGTAAGATCATCCTTTGTGGCGGTGATATGGGCTTTGGCGCGACCAAGACTTATGATCTTGAAGTTTGGGTGCCAAGCCAGAATACTTATCGTGAAATCTCTTCATGTTCAAACATGGGTGACTTCCAGGCGCGTCGTATGAAAGCGCGTTACCGTGCCGACCAGAAAAAAACTGAATTTGTACATACCTTGAATGGTTCAGGTCTGGCTGTTGGTCGTACCTTGCTTGCAGTGATGGAAAACTATCAGCGTGCAGACGGTTCGATTGAGATTCCTGAAGTATTGCGTCCATATATGGGTGGTGTGACTTATATCGACTAATGCTTGATATCAGCATCGCTAAATGTGCATGAAAATTGCATAGACAATCAGATTTAAAATTTTGAGGTAGTTCGTGGATATCTTTCCAATCTCGTTAAAGTTGCAACAGCAACCTTGTCTGATTGTCGGTGGTGGACATATTGCCTACCGTAAAGCGGTATTATTAGCAAAAGCCGGAGCAGTGATTCATGTCATTGCCCCTGAAATTGATGCCAATTTACTTGGGATTGTTCAGCAGTCTCAAGGGCAATATGATCAGGCACCATTCAGTATACAGATTCCTTTGCGCCATTATCGTTTAGTGATTGCAGCAACAGATGATGCTGATGTGAATCGTCAGGTTTTCGAGCTGTGCGAAGCTGAAAATGTACTGGTCAACAGTGTCGATGATCCACCACATTGCCGTTTTATGGTACCTGCGATTATTGACCGTTCGCCGCTGGTGATTTCGGTGGCATCGAATGGCACGTCGCCGGTGTTGTCACGCCAGATTCGGACTCAACTGGAAGCGACGATTCCACATGGCATGGGCAAGCTGGCTGAGTTCTCAGGCAAATGGCGCAGTCGCGTTAAAGCAAAAATTGTCAATCCGGATCAGCGCCGTATTTTCTGGGAAGATCTGTACGCCAGTCCGCTGAAAGAACAGGTGTTTAATGACAATATGGCTGAAGCAGATCGTCTGATCGAGCAAGCATTACAAGAGTGGCAACAGCCGAAAGGTGAAGTCTATCTGGTGGGTGCTGGTCCAGGTGATCCAGAACTGTTGACCCTGAAAGCGTTAAGGTTGATGCAGCAAGCCGATGTGGTGATTTATGATCGTTTGGTGTCTGAACCGATTATGGATCTGTGTCGCCGTGATGCGGAAAAAATCTATGTTGGTAAGGCGCGTTCCAATCATGCAGTTCCACAAGATGGGATTAATGCTTTATTGGTCAAATATGCCAGTGAAGGCAAGCGAGTTTGTCGTCTGAAAGGCGGTGATCCTTTCATCTTTGGGCGTGGCGGCGAAGAAATTGAAGAACTGTTTGCGGCAGGTATTACTTTTCAGGTGGTGCCGGGTATTACCGCAGCTTCAGGTTGTTCCGCCTATGCCGGTATTCCATTAACGCATCGGGATTATGCACAAAGTGTGCGTTTCCTGACAGGTCATTTAAAAGAAGGTTCGCCTGAATTGCCTTGGCGTGAGCTGGTCTATGAAAACCAGACCTTGGTGCTGTATATGGGACTGGTGGGACTGGAAAGAATCTGTGCGCAATTAATAGCCCATGGTCAACGCGCAGATATGCCGGTGGCACTGGTCTCTAAAGGCACGACTCCTGAGCAAAAGGTTGTGGTGGGAACCCTTGCCGACATCGCCTCCAAAGTGTCTGAGCATCAAATTCAGGCACCGACTTTAACCATTATTGGTGAAGTGGTTCGCTTGCGTGAACAACTGCAATGGCATGAGCGAGGATAAGCAAAGCACTGCTTTGCCCGAGCGCAAGACGAAGGCTATGCCTGAGTAAGAGGATAAGCAAAAGTTGTTTCTTGGTTTGACCGCAAGACGAAGGCTGTGCCTGAGTAAGAGGATAAGCAAAAGTTGTTTCTTGGTTTGACCGCAAGACGAAGGCTATGCCTGAGTAAGAGGATAGCAATAGTTGATACTCTTTGTCTGAATGCAAGACGAAAATTACACCTGAATAAAAGGATATGACGATTAATCTCATGGTCCGAATACAGGAAAAAGCTGTATCTAGATAACAGCACTGATGTTGCTGTTTGATCTATAAGTTGAAAGCTATATCTGAATGAAATGTATAAAGTGAGAAATAAGTGATCCACGTTGTTTTATATGAGCCCGAAATTCCTGCAAATACAGGCAATATTATTCGTCTGTGTGCCAATACGGGAGCACATTTGCATCTGGTCAAGCCACTGGGTTTTGAACTGGATGATAAAAAACTGAGACGTGCCGGTCTGGATTATCACGAATATGCACGTATGCAGATTTGGGACACTATCGAAGATTGTTTGGCCGATCTGGCAAGCAAAGGCATTGCTCTGGATGCGGTCTATCCGCTGACCACCAAAGGGACTGAAACGCCACATACCTCGGACTTGAACCGTTCTGTGGCATTGTTGATGGGGCCGGAAACGCGTGGTCTGCCTGAACATGTTCGGATGATGTTCCCGCAGCAGCACTGGATTCGTTTACCGATGGCAGAGAACTCTCGTAGTTTAAACCTTTCGAATGCCACGGCAGTGATTGTATATGAAGCCTGGCGTCAGCAGGGTTTTAAAGCGCTCTAAGCTTAAATTTACAATAATTTGAAAAGCTGCCTTTGGGTGGCTTTTTTATTTGCTAGGATAGAGAGAGACAACTGATTGGAATAAGAAGGATATACGCGTGAAGCCGATATTAAAATTTGCCTTGGCCTGTTGTATTGGAATGACTGCTTTACACCTCGGTGCGCAAGAAGCAAGTGATGTAATGGGGGAAACGCAACAAGTTCAGCCAATTACGCAAGCGGAAATACAGCAAGGATTGGCTGACATGCAAAAACGCTTGGATGCGCGGATCGATAACTGGGGACAGAGTCTGAATTCCGATGATTTTGAATGGACTTGGCGTGGACGTAAATTGAAGCAGACCAAACGTCAGGAAGTTTGTGCTATTTTTCAGGATGTGGTCAATGAAATGTATCAGCTGGCGGTCAAGAATAAAGCCAGACTAAATCCGGAAGAGCAAAAATTATTGTCGAATAGAAGTCTGTTCATTGAAAAACTGGGCTATGAAAATAATCGGGTCAATACCCAAATGGGTTTTGATTGTCGTTTATCCTAAGTAAAATCAAAAACATAAAAAAGGCGCTTAAAGCGCCTTTTTTATTTGAACCGGAACGATATTATTTATCGTCAAATTCGTTGTGCTGAGGTGCAGGATGCTTGAAACCTTTGGTTTTATAACCCAGGTACAAGATACCGCCAAATGCCCAGATCAGACCATATTTCAATGAGGTTTGATCAACTTCGAGCCATAAGGCAAATACTGCAATGAAACCTGCAAGTGGTACCACCACAAAGTTCAGAATTTCTTTCGCAGTTTTGGTACGACCATCACGTAAAGCATAGCGTGAAATGACAGACAAGTTTACGAAACTGAACGCCGTCAATGCACCGAAACTGATCAGTGAAATCACAAAATCAAGATCCATGAAGCCAGCTGTTAAGGCTACAGCACCGACAATCATAATGTTGTATGACGGTGTGTAGTTTTTCGGACTGATATGACCAAAGATTTTCTTGTTGATCACGCCATCACGGCCCATGACGTACATTAAGCGAGATACACCTGCATGTGCAGAAATCCCTGATGCCATGACGGTAATGATTGCAAAACCAAGTACATAAGCCTGGAACAAGGACCCACCCACCAGCATCAAAATTTCCGGCTGAGTTTCAGCAATATTCTGGAAATATGAACCTGGATTGTTCGGGAAGTAAATCTGCATGAAGTAAGTGCTGATAATGAAAATAATACCGGCAATTAAAGCGGTCAAGAAAATCGCTTTAGGCAAAGTTTTTTCAGTATCTTTGGTTTCTTCAGCCAGCGAGCTTAAAGAGTCAAAACCAGTGAAAGAGAAGCACAGTAAAGTCGCACCAGTAATCAGGGCGCCTACTGAGGTTAACTCATTCCAGAACGGTTCCAGACTCCAGAGCTGATAGCGTTGCTCAGCTGTGATTGGACCATCCGCATTAAAGCCAGCCTGTAACTTGCTGTAGACCATCCAGGTAAATACGGCAATGACAATCAACTGCACGAACACGATCATACTGTTGAAGTTTGCTACAAAGCGCGCACCACGTAAATTGATGCCAGTCATGAATGCAGTCAATACCACGACCCAAACCCAATGATTGATATCAGGGAACAGGGCTTCTAGGTAAATGACGGCAAGAATGATGTTGACCATTGGCGACAATAAATAATCGAGCCAAGATGACCATCCCACCATGAAACCCACATTCGGGTGAATGGATTTTTGCGCATAGGTATAGGCCGAACCCGAAGAAGGGTAGCGACGAATCATATGACCATAGCTCAAAGAGGTTAACAAAATTGCAATCAGTGCAAAAATGTAAGAGGTGGGAACGTGGAAGTTACTTTCTTCAGATACCAGACCGAATGTATCAAACAAGGTCATGGGTTGAATATAAGCCAAACCAATAATAATGATGTGCCAGAGTCCCAGCGTTTTTTGCAGTTTAGCTGCCGATTGAGTCCCAGAGATATTAGTCAACGGCGTTATCCTCTTAATCGTTGATCAAGGATCAGTCATATTTATAAGGATCGTTTGAGACGAACGATCCCCCCTACAGTTTTCTATAAAAGCCCGCCAATCTACTTGAAAAGAAGGGCTTTTGCTAGCTATTTTTTTGACTTTTGAGGTGCATAAAGTATGCCATTCAAATTAGCGCAATGATTTCTTTATGCAAGATAAAAGCCTGATGTCTAAAAAAACATCAGGCTTTAATTTTCGCTATATTGGCTTATTTTTCAGTAATTACCAAGCCTTTTTTAAGATAGATTTTAAATCTTCCAAGGTGGCTTCTTTCGGGTTATAAATGATGGAACCATCGTTCAGGGCTTTCTCTGCCACTTCATCCAGCTGCGCTTCAGAAATCTTGCCGGTTTCACGTAATGTACGTGGCAGTTTGGTCAGACTATAAATCCGATCTCGCATGGTCAGAATAGTGGCAATGGTTTTGTCTGCACGTAAATGTGCTGGTGTTTGCGCATAAATATCGGCACCTGCCAAAGGTAGTAACAGATCAGCAATCTTGTCACCATTGACCTCTTTGTTGTATTCCAGCACATACGGCAGGAACAGGTTCATACATAAACCATGCGGCAAGTGCACCACTGCACCCAGTGAATGACCGAGTGAATGCACAATCCCGACCATCGAGTTAGAAAATGCAATACCGGCCATGGTCGATGCTTGAGCCAGTTCCAGACGGCCTTGCGCATCATTGGGATTATCCAGCACATTGAATAGATGGCTACTGATCTTCTTGACTGCTGCGGTGGCATAAGCATCTGAGATTGGATTGGCTGCCATGCAAGTATAAGCTTCGACCGCATGGGTCAGTGCATCCATTGCGGTCATGGCGGTTAAATGCGGCGGCAAAGTCTGGGTCATGCGCGGATCTAAAATCGCAGCATGCGGCATCAAATAATACGATGCGAAAGGCATTTTAACATTCTTCTCAGTATCTGAGACGACGGCCACCATGGTGACTTCTGAGCCTGTCCCCGAAGTTGTTGGAATCACAAAAAATGGCTTCAGCGGCTTAGGCAGGTTATGGGCACCAGAATATTTAAGCAGGTCATCACCGCCTTCAGAGACCAGAATATTAGTTGCTTTGGAGGTATCAATGACTGAACCGCCGCCCACAGCAATGATCGCATCACAGTGATTTTCACGATACAGTTTCGCCGCACTACGTACTGTACCCAAGCTAGAATCGGGTGGTACGTCATCAAAAATGGCTACAATTGCAGCATCCGCCATTTCAAATGCTGCTTCAATCGGTGCCAGCAGATTATTGGCGCGTACACCTTTGTCGGTAATGATGAGTGGACGTTTTGCACCTAAAGTCGCAAGTTCAAACGGAATATGTTCTAACGCGGCATGCCCGGCAATGACTTTGACCGGACAGAAAAATTCATAATAAGGTTTAGCCATGTTATACACTCCGTTTTAAATAAGATTGAGCGATTTTTAGATAAATACTGCTCGCTTCGCTTAGTTTTTCTTTGAGGCTGAGATTGCTTGGATATTCTTTGACAGCCAGTTGCGCCACCAGTTTAGGCAAAATCAGTGCTTCCATTTTATTTAGACAACGCACCAGACGAATGGCATTGGAAATATCGCCATCGGCAATCATGCGGTCATTGGCAAAGGCTTGAGAGGTGCTTTCCTGAAAGGAAAAAACTAAAAAAGCATGGTGCAGATGTTTAAAGGTAATAGTCAGATCAGGTGCTTTTTCCAGATTTTTCACCAGTTCCAATTGCTTGTCCTCAGTGACCCGCGCCACAAAGGCTGGGCCATGCGGAAAGACTTTCATGGAAAGAGTGAAATGGACTGGAAATTGGGCAACTTCCTGTTTGATTTCTTCATCCACCTGGCTTGCCATGACCAGACCGCGGCCAATCACATCCATCATGAGTTTGACATAGGCAAGCTGCAAAGCGGGTTTTACGGATTTAGTTGCAATCACGTGATGATCCCTATCTCAATATTATTGGTTTAGAGTAAATACTCTAATTTATTTGGAGGTGAAATGCAAAGGCTTTATCTTTGCTCGACGGTGACTTGATTAAAGTAACCGCTGTGGCGCAAAGTTTCAATAATTTCACGACATAACTGGTTGAATTGTGGCGGTTGTTCCAGTAGGTCGCTCATGCGAACCATTTCCAGTCCCGCATAACCACAAGGGTTGATGGTATTAAATCCGCTCAGGTCACAATCCAGATTTAAGGAAAGACCATGATAGCTACGGCCTTTACGAATTTTAAAACCCAGTGAACCAATTTTTCGTTCAGCCACATAGACCCCCGGTGCATCGGGTTTGGCATAAGCATCGATGCCGTATTTTTTCAGCAGATCGATCATCAGGTTTTCAGCATAGGACACCAGTGTACGCACATTCCAGCCCAGGCGATTCAGGTCAAACATGAAGTAAGCCACCAGCTGGCCCGGGCCGTGCCAGGTCACTTGACCACCACGATCGGTTTGAATTACCGGGATATTGCTCGGTATCAGAATATGTTCTGGCTTACCGGCCTGACCTTGAGTCAATACATCCTGATGTTGCAGAATCCACAGCTGATCCGGGCTATGTTCATCACGGTTTTCCGTAAAAGTTTTCATTTCCAGAAAACGATCTTCATAAGGTGTGAGGTCGTGATATTGACGAATGATCAGCTCGGGCTTTTGCAGCACATCAGTCACAGGAAGTGTCCTTGGTAATTATAAAAAACTGATCATAATTATAATGATTTCGGCATGAAATAGGGGCGAGACCTACAATATTTAAGCGCTAGCTCAGTCATTGTACAGGCATAAAAAACACGCCCGAAAGCGTGTCTTTTGTATTTTTGATTACAGTGCGGTTTTAATCAGCGGACAGGCGGCCAAATCTGCATATACTGCATGCACCTGCTCCAGTTCCAAAAAGCGCAGTTGTGCGGTAATGGAATGATATTTGCCAGTACGCGACGGTGTGATGGTCATTTCACTGCCATCAAACTCAGGAAAATGTTTTACAAAGATATCATTTACGGCCTGACGCAGTTCAATGCCAGCAAGGCCAATCAGTTTAATCGGATAATCCATAGGGAAAACCCAAAGATGTTCTTGAAGTTCACGAGATGGTGTACGGTCTAACATGGTAGTCCCCCTGATTTGAAACGCCTGCAATCATGCAGGCGTTTGGGTCTGTCTTGGCTACTTAAGTGGAGACTGATGATTAAATTTCAAGTCTCCAGAATAAGCATCAAATCTTAATCATTCTCGAGGAATGAACGTAAGTGTTCTGAACGTGATGGATGGCGAAGCTTGCGTAACGCTTTAGCTTCAATCTGACGAATACGTTCACGTGTCACATCAAACTGTTTGCCCACTTCCTCCAAGGTGTGGTCGGTCGGCATGTCGATACCAAAACGCATTTTCAGGACTTTGGCTTCACGTTCAGTCAGGTTTTCCAGAACTTCGCGTGTCGCTTCTTTTAGGCCTTCTGAAGTCGCAGCATCAATTGGTGACGTGATGTTGCTGTCTTCAATGAAGTCACCCAGATGCGAATCTTCATCATCACCGATCGGTGTTTCCATCGAAATCGGTTCTTTGGCGATTTTTAGCACTTTACGTACTTTGACTTCGTCCATTTCCAGACGTTCGCCCAACTCTTCAGGTGTCGGTTCACGCCCCATTTCTTGAAGAAGCTGACGCGATACACGATTGATCTTGTTGATGGTCTCGATCATGTGCACCGGAATACGAATGGTACGTGCCTGATCGGCGATTGAACGGGTGATCGCCTGACGAATCCACCAGGTTGCATAAGTCGAGAATTTATAACCACGACGATATTCAAACTTGTCCACCGCTTTCATCAAGCCAATGTTACCTTCCTGAATCAGATCCAGGAACTGCAAGCCGCGGTTGGTGTATTTTTTCGCAATTGAAATCACCAGACGCAAGTTGGCTTCGACCATTTCTTTCTTGGCGCGACGTGCCTTAGCTTCACCAACGGCCATGCGTTTGGCAATGTCTTTAATGCCTTTAACATCAAGACCCAATTCTTTTTCAATATCGGCAATCTTTTGCTGGAAGGCCAATACATCTGGACGTACTTTTTCCAGATAGGCTTTCTGGTCTGCAGGTGTTTTCGCGATCTGTTCATCTAACCAGGCTGGATTCGATTCCTGTCCCGGGAAAGAAGTACGGAACTGGGTACGATCCATACGACCACGGCGCACGGCATAACGCATCACTTCACGTTCTGCACCACGGATCTGGTCATGCGTACCACGAATCATTTCTGAAATGATATCGAATAGACGCGGCGTGAATTTGAACATCATGAATACGGTCGCCAGTGCTTCCAGCGCAGCTTCAGATTCTTCACTATCACGACCATGTTTTTCGATGGCTGTTTTGGTATTCAACCATGCATTTTCAAGTTCAGTGAAGCGCGCTTTGGCAATTTCAGGATCTGGACCAGAATCAGCTTCTGAATCATCTTCAGTTTCAGCTTCTTCCTCTTCATCATCGTCCAGTTTTACATCTTTGGTCGATTTTTTCGAGTCAGTCTTGTCTTCAGCGATCTCGACTTCTTCTTCAAGTACTTCAGGAATTTCTTCGTCTGATTCAGGATCTAAATAACCCGATAACAGGTCAGCAAGACGGCGTTCGCCCGCTTCATAATCTTTATATTCTTGGAGTACAACTTCTACCGCATTGGGCCAGTAAGCAATCGAGTGCAAAACATCACGAATACCTTCTTCGATGCGCTTTGCAATGCTAATTTCGCCTTCACGGGTTAAAAGCTCAACGGTACCCATTTCACGCATATACATACGCACAGGGTCAGTTGTACGACCTGGCTCATTTTCTACAGAGGCCAGTACGGCTGCAGCTTCTTCTTCTGCAACTTCATCGGCAGCTTCTGTAGTATCTTCGAACATCGTATCATCAGATTCAGGCGCGCGATCATGTACAGGAATACCCACGTCATTCAGCATCTGAATGATATCTTCAATCTGCTCGCTTTCTGTGATGGAGTCCGGCAGATGATCGTTAACCTCAGCGAAGGTTAAGTAACCTTGTTCTTTGCCTCGGCTAATCAGAGCCGCTACTTGTGAAGTAGGGGAAGTCATATCGCTCATCTTTTGCTTACTCTTCGTTGAATCTGTGACAGGAAAAACCGTACAACTTATGCACGATTTAAGCTCATTAAATTTAGTGAATAGCCTACGTATTTCATCAGAGTATTCAGCGTTCAAGCTGTCTGATAAAATATTTAAAATGAAATTCAGTAATTTAAGATGGGGATGAATTTGTTATTTTCAAGTCCAACCCCGGCATCTGTGTATTTGACCAAAAAATGTGTAGTCAAAAAACATAAGGACGCAGGGTGGATTATATCATGTCACACAATGTCCTTAAAAAAAAGCCCTATTTACAACTTTAAAATACGAAAATTTAAATAAAACTTGACTTGTGGTTTTAGGCAAGATAAATAGCGCTAAAACCATTTACATTTTTCACTATGAGGAAGTTTTAGTGTCTTCTACAGATTTTGAACTAGATGATAGCTTCGGTGAGGATGATGTTAATTTCGATGAAGCTTCCAGTAAGCTGAGCGCTAAAGAGTCGTTGGAAAAACGTCGTCTGATTGATGACTTACTTTCACAACGTCGCTTGGAACGCGAACTCAAAGATTTTGACTATGACTTCGACGATGATGACGATTTTGATGACGAAGATTAACGAATTCGGATTTAGCATGGCCTGAATAAATGCTATGCTAAACCTTTCGGTTTTCTAAGTTTGGATGTTAGATGAGTGCTTTAGATTTAGACCTGTTGAGTGAATATCTAGATGGTGACCAAAATGAACATGGTCTAGATTTCGCAGCAACCCATGGTTTCTTATGTGCTATTGCAGTAGGCCCAAAATTCGACAAATGGTTAGACGAGCTTTTTGATAGCAATCAAAAGAAAGTGCCTGCAGAAATCATCACTCAGGTACAAGCATGGTTAGAGTCTATCCGTCAAAGCTTAGCCAATGAAGAAGGGATTACATTCCCATTTGAAATTGAAGAAGCAGACACCGAATCAAGCTTGGGTGACTGGAGTGTGGGCTTTGTCGATGCCATGTTCCTGAACGAAGAAGCTTGGTTTACTGAAGAATTTGAAGAACAGCTGGTAGATTTAACTCTGCCAATCATGGTCTTCAGCGGTATCGATGATGAAGATCCGCAAATGGAAACTTTCCGTCGCAATGGCCAGTTAATGGACGAACTTGCAGAAGAAATTCCAGACAATTTAAATGAATTGTATCTGATGTATCACACTCCAGAATAATTCATAAAAAAAGCACCGCACGGTGCTTTTTTTAGCTTTGGACTTTTATCAAAGCATCGAAGGGATTTTATTTTCTTTCAATACCGACCCGTTTGCTCAGACTGTAGCGGGCATAGCTATTATAGGCAATATGAAAGATCAAACCATGCACCGCAATCACAGCGGCCATCAGAAATGAATTCGGGCCCCTTCCGGTATAAGCCATGTTGTTGAAGATGGCTTCAGTCTGTGGATGCATCCAGATCACAACAAATATAAAAATAAACCCAAATGTAATCGCAATGATGGTAGAACCCCATACCAGTTTGCTTTTCTCTTCCTTGCTGGGTAAATGTTGTTCTCTCTTCACAAAGTATCGGGCACTGAGAAAGGCTGACGCGATCAGGGCCGGGATCAGGAGAATCGCGCCCAGATTGAATACATAAATGAGTACGCCCACGAATAGAACCAAGCTAAGATAAACGGTGGCAAAATATTTAAGATAGTGCGACATCGTTTTAGCCTCCTTCATGCTGAGGTCTATTCAGGATGGACGATTTTTACGCTGCTGTCTACGGTAGATAACCCAGGCAATAATGACTATAACAATCGCAATAATCACATAACTGACTTTACTGAAAATTTGCTGCATCAACTCTTGGTTTTCACCAAAGTAAAATCCGACACAGGCCAAAAACGTGGTCCAGATGATGGTTCCGAGTGCGCTATAGAACATGAATTTCCAGAAGGGCATACGGCTCATGCCGGCAGGAATGCTGATCAGTGAGCGGACGGCAGGAACCATGCGGCCAAAAAACACAATCCGATGTCCATAATGTTCAAACCAGCTCAGTGACTTTTTCACATCATTGGATTTGATAAACAGATATTTGCCATAACGGTCGACAAACTTGAAAATGGAATCGTGATTGAATTTATAACCCACCCAGTACAGCAAGGCTGCTGCTAGTAATGAGCCAATGCAACCGGCCATGATCACCCCGACCAGTATTAACTCACCCTGAGAGGCCGAATAGCCCGCAGAAGGCATAATGATTTCGGAAGGGATGGGTGGGAAGACATTATCCAGAAACATGAGCAGGGCAATACCCCAGTAGCCCAGTTGTTCCATGACGGAAATAATCCATTCAGTTAAATTCATAAGATGGTCAAAATAAAAAATACTGCCTGTATCCTAAGCAGTATTTTTTATGCGGTAAAGTCTTGGAATATAAATGAGCAGGCAGAATCAGCTATGTGTCAGCGTATAAATATAGACTTTGCGTAAGCCATAGGCCAAACAGACAGGTAAAACACTCAGCAGCATAAAATGAATGACACTGGTATTAAGATGATAACCAATAAACAGCGCTAAAATCGCGCCAATCACAGTTCCCAAGATGACCACAAACACATGTGACTGGCTCTCAAGCTCGTCATTAACCTGATGAAGTCGTTGTTGTTTTATATTCTCTTTGGGTTGAAACTGAACCAGATTATCTGGATCTCGAGCAAGTGAACTGGTCATGTTATATTCCTTTTCATTTTAAAATTTAAGTTAATAATGAAAGACTTGGCTTAAGATAGACTTTTCAATAGACTAGCAATCTTGCTTGGAAAAAAATAAGGTTCTTGGTAATGAATTGGTGAGAGTTTTATTACTGTTGTAATTTTTATGTAAATAAAAAACCCTCCGAAGAGGGTTTTTATATATTTTCTTACAAAGCGGCTGGCTTAGAGACGTTTACGTTTTGCTGCCAGAATTTGGGACTGACGCATACGGAAACCGTCTTTTTGTTTCTCTGTGGTCTTGTCAATGCAGTACACGCAAGAGACACCATGTTCATAACTTGGCAGCGCCACTTCTTCAGGAAGCAAAGGCCAGCCACAGGCATGGCATTTGGTGTTTTGACCTTCTTCGACACCGTGTGTTACTGCTGTACGGCCATCAAATACGAAGCATTCGCCTTCCCACATACTTTCTTCAGCCGGAGTTTCTTCCAGGTATTTTAAAATACCGCCTTTCAGGTGATACACCTCTGTAAAACCTTCTTGCAGAAGCAGAGAGGTTGATTTTTCACAGCGAATACCACCGGTACAGAACATGGCAATTTTCTTGTCTTTGTGCTGTTCCAGATTATTTTTCACATATTCAGGGAATTCACGGAAGCTTTCAGTTTTCGGGTCAATCGCGCCTTTGAACGTTCCTGCTTTGTATTCGTAATCGTTACGGGTATCAACCAGAATCACGTCATCACGCGCAATCAGTTCATTCCATTCCTGAGGATCAAGATAGTGACCGACCAGATCACGTGGTTTCACTTCTACCCCTAAAGTCACGATTTCTTTTTTTAATTTAATTTTCATTTTACGAAATGGCTTGTCAGAGCTGTCTGACTCTTTATATTCCATCTCAACAAAGCCTTCATTGAGAAGGAACTGGTGAATTTGATCAATCGATGCACGGTCACCTGCAACCGTACCGTTAATCCCTTCACCCGCTACAATGAGTGTTCCACAAAGGTTGATTGTTTTTACCAAGTCTAAAAGACGTTGTTGAAGATCGGCAGGATCTTGAACTTCTTTGAATTGATAAAGTGCGGCAACAACCCAACCTGAGGTCGCTTGCTGTTCTACAGGTGCAAGCTGTTCTACAGTAGCGTTCATGGAATACTCCAACGTAGCATGATAATTTAAAGGCGCATATTTTAGCGTGATTCGAGTGAATAAGCGAGTAAAACACTTGCCTTTTAACAGGCTTCAATTCGTGGGGGAGAGCGTGTATAGTCATGCCCGACCCGGAATTTTGTAAAGTTTTATGCAGTGATGCAGGTACTGGAAGTTGTAGTATCTTTGGAGTGTGTTTTGAGTTCAGATCGTCGTATTGCGTCTTTAACCCCGTGTGCTGGGCGTTGCTCGACCGTATTTGGTGATGCGGTATGTCGTGGTTGCCGCCGTTTCAATCATGAGGTGATTCACTGGAACACTTATGGCGCTGATCAACATCATGCCGTATGGCGGCGTCTGGATGCACAGCTGGATCAGATTTTAGTGCCGTTGTTGCCACATGCAGATATCGTCAAGGTTCAAGCCTTTGTGCTGTCAAAACGGGTACGTTTACGTGACGATGCCTCCAAAGGACGTAAGCTGTATCATGCTTTAAAGCTCTGTGAAAAAAATCGGCATTTTACCGATGATAGTGGTTTGGGGATTCATTATAAGCAGGTACGTCCACTCTGGGATGAGTTTGAGCGCCGGATTCTGGCTTTGGCCACTGCCAGTTATGATCTGGCTTTTCTGCGGGCGGATGGCATTAGTCAGCATCTGATTCATCTGCAGGAAGAGGAATAAGTCCTCTTTTTTTATGCAGAAAAATAACAACAGCTGAGGGAAAAGCATGAATATCAGTGAGTATCTCTTGTATTGTCTGGCTGTTGTGGTAATGATCGCCACGCCTGGTCCGGTGATGTTGCTGGTGGCCAGTGCCGGTCTAAAAGGCGGTTATGCTGCGGCTTTAAGAACTATTTTTGGCACCAATTTCGCTTCATTGATATTGATTGCTTTATCGATATTAAGCCTGAAAGGCTTGCTGGTCATTAATGAACAGTGGCTGGATGCCATCAAGTTGCTGGGTTGTCTGTATATTGGTTATCTGGGGCTGCAAATATTTCGGGAGGTGATTTTCCAGCAAGCAGAGTCAACTCAAAAGAAGTTATCTCCGGTACGTGGCGGCTTTCAGCAGGGTTTTCTGGTCGGTATTTCCAATCCCAAAGATATTATTTTCTTTGCGGCTTTTTTCCCGCAGTTTATTGGTATTACATCTGATCTCGATTTGAGTCTCATAATCTTAACCTTGAGCTGGATCGTGCTGGATTTCCTGACCCTGTCGGTGGTGTATTTGGGTTTTAACCGTTTATCCCGTTCTCGGTTGTATCCGCATTTGCTGGCCTTGTGTGGTCTCATTCTGCTGATCATTGCTCTTTACGGCATTTATCAGATCCTGATTTAAAAAAGTACTGCACAGTTGTAAGGTTCCTGCCTGGCATATGCGCTAAAAATCATGCTAAGGTAAAATCAAATAAAAATTGAACAGATCAGCATGTCTAAAACAGTAACCAAGCCCGATCATCCATTCTCACCGCTGTTATTTATTCAACCTGCTGTTATTCAGATTCTTCAAATCATTGGACTCGCGCTGATCGCTGTCAGTATCGTGTATCTGCTGGCAGCAAACTGGTGGATGCTGCCGAAATTTGTCCAGTTGTTTATGCCGCAAGTTTTATTGCTGGGTTCGGCATTGCTGAGTGTGCATTTTGCTGCGCGAGAAAAGTTAAGACAAAGTCTGGATACTGTATCGGGTTTAATGCTGGGCTTAAGTCTGGCGGTGATTGGGCAGATCTATCAGACTGGCGCGGACAGTTATCAACTATTTTTGCTTTGGGCATTGTTACTTTTGCCTTGGCTGTATCGACCGAATATTGGTGTGTTTGCATTATTTTGCGTGGTCAGCCAGCTGGCGCTTTATTTTTATTTTAAACAAAGCTTTTGGTTGGTGCGTGCTGAAACTGCCTATCTGCTCAGTCTTAATCTGTTGACCGGACTGAGTCTGATCTATGCATTACGCTATTATCCGGTTTTACGCTATCTGTTGATTGCCGTGGTGGTACTCATTTCGGTATTCAGCATGTTTCGATTTATCGACTCGAATTCGATCTGGTATTTGGCTTCGGTACTGGTCTTAGCACTGTTATTTAGTGCTTATTTCTATACTCGGCAGCAACAGCTGGAAACCAGTTTGCTGGTTGCAGGGCTGGCACTGAGTTTTAGCATTCTGATTTTTGATCTCACAGACCAATATTTGCAAAATTCAGCTGCAGGCTTATTGGTGCTGGCTTTGCTCATCTTTGGCTGGTTTGCGGCGATTAGTGCGCTGCTGATAAAGCTGTTACCCCAGAGCCGGTTTTCGGTCATTCCACTGGCGCTGGGCGCATGGATTGCTGGTGTGATACTGGCCATGCTGTTGCTGACCTATTGGGAAAGTTTATCCATCCTGATGGGGCTAATCTTTATCGGGATTGCCTGGTGGCTGATTCATAGCAAGCCTTCAGTTTTTCTGCGGCAACTGGCTTATTGTTTGTGGGTTTGCGGTCAGGCTGCTGTCCTGATTCATACCGAATTGTTGACAGATAGTTTATTGCTGATCTGGCTGATACAAATCGGTATTACGTTGCTAAGTATCATGAATCGCATGCATTGGCTGGTGCTGCTATTACAGTTATTACTGGCTCATGCGTTGGGAATTGCAGTTTTAATCGAGCAGCACCCATTTTCTCATGACCATCGCCTGATCACATGGATCATGCTGTTGAATTACAGTGTGCTGACCGTGGCTTTACTCACTGCAAGACACTGGCTTGCTTCAGCTTATGCCAAAAGTGTGAATCTGTGGATGATCAGTATTTTGGCAGCAACGGCTATTTTTCAATGTCTGTTGCAATTTGGCGTAGCGCAGCAACTGCATCCGCGCGGTATAGATGAAGCAATTGTTTTCTATATTTTACCCGCAGTATGGCTGCTGAGTTTTATCGGAATACATCTGAAGCAATTTTCGCTGACACCACTCTGGCTGATTCCTGCCGTAGGCATTTTACTGATTGCACTGGGCTATTTTGAAATTTTCATCATTCTGGTACTTATGGCCTGGGCGATGGTCAATCAACAGCGATTGATGCAGGCCTTATTGGTTCTGTTACTGATCTTCTGGTTATGGTTGCTGTATTACAATCTGGGACTCAGCTTTTTATTTAAGAGTGTCAGTATCTTTGCTTCAGGTCTGCTGGTTTTGCTTCTGGCTTATGTGTTGAGCTCACCGAAATTTCAGTCGAAAACAGGAGTAGCCTCATGAAAAAGTTCTGGGTGCTACACCTGAGTATTTTTAGTATTGCCTTATTTGTGGGCTTAATTATCCAGCATGAATGGCATTTAAGAAATAGTCAGAGTATTTTTGTTAAGTTGGCGCCCGTCGATCCGCGTTCGATTTTGCAGGGCGATTATATGGCGCTGAATTATCAGTTGCATTTTGCTGGTCTAGATGCTGATGAAACTGCCCTGAATCAAACAGGTTCAGATATCACTATTCAGGATTTTAAAGATCGGTCTCAGATCATGAGCTATGTACGCTTGGATGCACAACGACGGGTGATACGAAGCAGTTTTGATCCGCGTCTGTTACAAGTTCATCCGGCATCTTCCGCAAAACTGCTTTTAAAGAATCCACGCAATAGTTTTGAAGCTTTATATCCGGCGGCCAATAGTTTTTTATTCGCCGAAGGCCTGGAGCCGTGTTATCGCAATGCCAAATTTGCCGAACTTAAGCTTAAGGAAAATGGAAAGGCTTTACTGGTTAATCTTGTTGACTCCCATTTAAAGCCCCTAAATTGTGAAAGTTCTAAAAGCTGGCGGCAGGGCAGTTAATTATATTTAGTCATTCTGGCCATAAAAAAGCCCGCGAGGTGCGAGCTTTGGGAATCTGGTCGAATCGACTTAAGCGACTTGTACCGGAATACAGTTGGCAGTATGGCTGACGGTATTGTTTGGATTTGCATAGACCAAGCGTGGCTGATGTGCATTTGCTTCAGCTTCAGTGAAATCACCAAAAGTTGCAATAATGATGATATCGCCTACATCGGCTTGATGTGCAGCGCCACCATTGACTGAAATGATGCCTGAATTATCTTCGCCACGAATGGCATAAGTTGCAAAACGTTTACCATTGGTCACGTTCCACACATGAATTTCTTCGTATTCGCGAATGCCAGCTAAATCCATCAAAACGCCATCAATTGCACATGAACCTTCATAGTGTAATTCTGCATGTGTAACGTGAGCGCGGTGAATTTTGCATTTTAATAAACGAGATAGCATGGCTAGCGTCCCCTGAGTTGAACTAAGACTTTGATCATCATATGGTTGAATCAATTTCTACGACACTGGATAAGTGGGTAGGCTTGCGCATTTTGCGCTTAAATGATCTTTCTGACAAGCGGAATTGTCCAGCGATTTTTGAATGATCAGTTAGGCTTATAGGCATTAATTTGATTCATGGCTTGCTGTACTTCTGCATTCACCAGCATTTTGGTACGTGCGAGCGCATGTGAAATTGCATCATCCATTAACTTTTGTTCGCTGCTGGGCGCTTTACTGAGCACATGACCAGAAACACGGTCTTTGGCACCAGGATGACCGATTCCAATACGCAGGCGATGGAAGTTTGAACCAATATGCGGCACGATATCGCGTAGACCATTATGGCCACCGTGACCACCACCCGTTTTCAGGCGAATGATACCAGGATTCATATCCAGTTCATCATGGGCAATCAGGATCGATTCAGGTGCGATATTGTAGAATTTGGCGAAAGGAACAACACTTTTACCGGAAAGGTTCATAAAGGTTGTAGGTAGAAGAAGACGAACGTCTTGACCTTCGATATTGCCACGACCACTAAATCCATTGAATTTCGGGTCTTTCTTGAGGGTAATGCCATATTGCTCTGCAAGGCGTTCTACGAACCAGGCCCCTGCATTATGGCGGGTTTGGGCATACTCAGAACCTGGGTTGCCCAAACCAACAATCAGTGAAATATTTGACACTAATTACACCATTAACACTTATGCGCGTTTAAAGTCAGCGTGCATAGGCGTGTTTTTAGCTGGGTGACGTTGTAAGGCTTGGATTTTCACGCTTTCAACTTTACCGTCTACATCAATTTCGATAACTTCTTCAAAGAAAGAGTTATTTTCTAAAAATTTAACAAGCTGACGAAGCTCAAGAGTAACAGCTACAGGAGCAGCTTCGCCACCGTAGATGATTGCAGGAACTTTAGCTTGAAGACGAAGGCGGCGGCTCGAACCTTTCCCTTGAACTGCTTCTTCACGTGCTGCTGCGTTTAATACGAAGTTTGCCATGATAGACATCCTATTTAAGTTAAATGAACCAGACTTGCGACCAGTCTAGTGAGTAAAAGCCCTACCAAATGGCAGGGCTTTGAAAATTCAGCGCTCTATTATAGATAAGAATCGAACATTGCGCTAATAGATTCTTCGTTGTTAATGCGACGAATCGTTTCGGCAACCATGCTGGCTACGGAAACCTGGCGAATCTTGCCCAGTGCTAAAGCTTCATCTGAAAGTGGGATGGTGTCACAAACCACCAACTCATCAATCACAGAATGTCTTAAGTTTTCTAATGCTTTACCAGAAAGTACTGGATGCGTTGCATAAGCAACAACCTTGCGAGCACCGAAAGTTTTCAATGCATCAGCTGCTTTGCATAAAGTGCCTGCAGTATCTACCATGTCATCGACGATGACACAATCACGATCTTTCACATCGCCAATCAAATGCATCACTTGTGATTCATTCGCTTTTTGACGACGCTTATCGATGATTGCAAGATCGATATCACCCATTTGTTTCGCAACAGCACGTGCACGAACCACACCACCGACGTCAGGTGAAACCACCATCAGGTTGTGATGTGACTGCTGACGTAAGTCAGCAAGTAGCGCTGGTGTACCGTAGATGTTGTCTACAGGGATATCGAAGAAACCTTGGATCTGGTCAGCATGAAGATCAATCATCACAACGCGGTCAATACCTACAGTCGTCAGCATGTCTGCAACGACTTTAGCAGTAATTGGCACACGGCTTGAACGTGGACGACGGTCTTGACGAGCATAACCAAAGTAAGGAATCACGGCAGTAATACGACCTGCACTTGCACGACGCAAAGCGTCAGCCATGACTAAGATTTCCATCAGGTTATCGTTAGTAGGAGCACAAGTAGGTTGCACGACGAATACGTCTTTACCACGAACGTTTTCAGTAATCTCGACAGCGATTTCACCATCAGAGAACTGACCTACAGAGGCAGCGCCTAGAGGAATATGTAAGTGACTTACGACTTTTTGAGCGAATTGTGGATGCGCAGATCCACTAAAAACGACAAGATTGGGCATGAAGCACCCTTGGCGGTTGGGATATATGGGAATAGATGGCAGGGGTAGCTGGATTCGAACCAACGGATGCCGAGATCAAAACCCGGTGCCTTACCACTTGGCGATACCCCTAATGCGGCAGAACTTTAATATTTTTACGGTAAAGTGTCAAGGTAAATTAACAGTCTTACAGCAAATGAGTGTTCTGTCTTTTTTCGAGAAAATGGCAGGGGTAGCTGGATTCGAACCAACGGATGCCGAGATCAAAACCCGGTGCCTTACCACTTGGCGATACCCCTAAATTTGATGAACTGTAAGATGGCAGGGGTAGCTGGATTCGAACCAACGGATGCCGAGATCAAAACCCGGTGCCTTACCACTTGGCGATACCCCTAATACAGTACATCTACAGGTGAAAATGGCAGGGGTAGCTGGATTCGAACCAACGGATGCCGAGATCAAAACCCGGTGCCTTACCACTTGGCGATACCCCTATCTACACTTTAAACTGAACTAAAGGTGATTCTTGTAAACTGTTGACCAGGTAAGCTTTACATGGTGCATTTGCAAGAATATCTTCGATATTCAGATTTTCAGTGACTTCAATAAACACACAAGCACCTGTACCTGTAAGTTTTGCAATACCGAACTGGTCGAGATATTGCATCGCTTCATCGACTTCAGGATATAAGGATCGAGCCAGTGGCTCAAAGTTATTTCCAAAATCAGATGGCGTTTGCTGATAGGCGCAAAATTTAGTGCTCTTCGTGTCTCTTGTCAATGCTTTTTGCGAAAAAAGCCGTTGAGTGCTGATAAAACAGTCAGGTTTTAACACAATGAATTGTTTTTGATCTAAGTCTATGAATGTTAAGTGTTCGCCAATGCCTTCAGCCCAAGCATTTCGACCATGTACAAATATCGGTACATCTGCACCCAGCTTGACTCCGAGATCTGCCAGTTGCTCGATATTTAAACCGCACTGCCAGAGCTGGTTCAGCACAATCAGGGTGGTGGCTGCATTAGACGAGCCGCCCCCGAGTCCAGCACCCATCGGGATATTTTTTTCCAGATGAATCTTTAGTCCGGATAGTGTTTGAGCATAGGGCTTCAACAGTTGTACCGCACGATAGATTAAATTCTGTTCTAGGTCGACGGAGGCCAGCCCTTCAATCTGGATGTGTTGATTATCTGTTTGTTCAAACTCCAGCCAGTCATACAGATCAATCAGCTGAAAAATGCTTTGCAGCTCGTGATAGCCATTTTCACGGCGACCGGTAATATGTAAAAACAAATTCAGTTTAGCAGGCGAGGGAACACGAATCATCATGGGCTAACATCAGGTCAATTAACGGTTTTCAATGATCATTGTAATACGGTTTTCCGCGCCATTTTCAAGTGACTGCTTTAAAATCAAGCGGTTTGGTATTTTGGCCTGCGCATTGTAATTGAGATCGACCGTCCAGCCCTGTTCAATAATCTGGCTAATCCGCTGTGTATCATCTTTTTGCAATTTGGCAGTCGTTGTCGCAGGGCGGGCCTGTACCCAGTCCACTAAATAGCTGATCGGTGCTTGCCAGCCTGTGGCGCGTTGCAGTAATTCTTCGGCACTTGCCGCTTGAATCACACCTGTTTTAGCACTGTTTAATGTGACTTGGCCGGGCGTGCCGGAAATCTGGGTTTTGCCCACACCTAAAATACCACTCAGCTCAATATCAAATTCTTCTTGCTGTTGTACCCAGGTAAAGAATGCACTGCCGGTCTGTTGCGGTGTGCGCACACCAATTTTACCTTGCAGCTGGAATTGATTATCTGCCTGTACAGAAGGTGTCACTGGCGTTTGCGGATTGATCATCTGCTGACAGCCAGTTAAGAATAAAGCAGTTGCTGCAAAGGCACAGCAGCCCAATTGGCTTAAATTGCGCATAAAAGAATTAACTCGTTTGGTTTTGTGGTGCTAACAATAGCGAATTAAGTTGTTTTAATTCGGGGTCATTTGGATGGTTTTGTTGTAATTGTTGTAACACTTGATGGAAGTGTTGTATATCACCATTCATGTACAACGAACGCGCATAACGTACCCCAATCTTCACGCTTGGATTGAGTTGATATGCTTTGTATAAGACATCTGCAGCCGTGGCAAAGTCATTCTGTAAATAACAGATATAACCATAAGTATCCAGAATGGAAGCCTGTTCCGGTGCATATTCCAGTGCCTGTTCGACATAGCGGCGCGCTTCTTCCAGACGCCGGTTCTGCATTGCCAGGGTATAGGCATAGGCATTCAGATAGGTCGGACTATTCGGTTCAATCTTGAGTAAATTTGCCAGCAATTTATCCAGCTTGTTGCGATCCTGATGTGGATCTAGCAATAGCACTTGCGCATAAACCAGTTCCGGATCATCCGGCAGGTTTTTGCTGGCTTCTTCTAGCAGGCGGATCGCAGCTTTTTTATTCTGCATACGCGTTAAAATATCTGCCTGGGCCAGATATAAAAAGCTGGCATGTTGTGGATAATTCACCCGTTCCTGAGTCAAGAAACGCAGCGCATCATGCAGCTTATCCTGCTGGGCAAAAATCGAGATCATGTTACGACGCGAGACGGTGTACAGACTGCCATCGACCAGACGATAATAGGCTTTGGCGGTTTCATAATGCTGTTTGCGTTCAGCATTCACTGCCAGATAATAATAGGCTTCATTTTGATACTGCGCAGAATAACGCAGTTCGACCAGATGTTTTTCGGCCTTCTCGTATTCTTCCAGATCAATACTGGTCAGTCCGGCAATGAACAGGGCTTCTTCAGCCGTTGGCCATTTTTTTAGAATGTCTTGCAGTTTTTTCAGCGCCAAAGTCGCTTCGTTCAGCTTGACCAGATATTTGACTTCGGCCAGACGCACATCCAGATTATTGCGGTGTTTACGGCTGGATTTTTCATACCATTGCAGGGTTTCTTCTGGATCGCCAAGAGCATTCAGCAGATTGGCTTTCATCAGGATATAACCAGTCGCATTCGGACGTTTTTTTAGAGCACGGTTAATGGTATTTAAAGCCTGTTCCAGCTGACCATTTTGTGCTTCCAGACCGGCCACCAGCACCAGAATAGACGGATTGTCTCTGGCTTTGGTGGTGCTTAAAGCCTGAATCAGATAGCTGCGGTCTTCTGTGCCTTCAGGTGAAATCCCAGCGAGAATTTCTTCCAGATCGGCACTGTCATCAATTTGCAGGATTTTCTCTAAGGTCTCTGCCGCCAGCTCATACTCATGCGCTTTCAGGGCAATATGGGATAAATAAAATAAAGCGGGGACATCCTGCGGCTCCTGTACCACCCAGTGGGTCGAGATATCGAGGGCTGCCTGTAAATCATCATGTTCCAATGCAACATTCAGTGCACGCTGCTTGACCGTGGTGGAATTGCTCTTGATTGCCAGAACCGTATAGTTGTGCAAAGCAGTCGGAATGTCATGTGCGGCAATGGCAAACTCGGCCATCATACTTTGTTTTATGGCATCATAATTTTGATTTGCATGGTAAACTGCTTCCGCTGCATAAAGATGAGCAGTTGAAGCCATGCTACCCACCAATAGGAATGTGGTAGAATATTGCTTAATTGTAGGGCCGTTGATACGGCTGATTGTTTGACGCAATTTTTCTTGATCCAAGTAATGCTTTTTATGACACCGATATTGCACAATAGCATAAATTTATTGAAATGATGACCTGATATGTCTTTCTTTGCATTGGGTGTCAACCATCAAACTGCCTCTGTAGAACTGCGGGAACAAGTTGCGTTTAACCCTGAAAAGTTAAGTGCCATTCTTGCCGAGCAAAGCCAACACCCTGAATTAAACGACATGGTGGTGGTGTCTACATGTAACCGAACCGAAGTTTACGCGATGTCTGACAATGTCGACATGGTGCTGAACTGGCTCGCCCAAAAAAATGGGGTGGATGTCAAACAACTGCAAAATCATGTCTATCGTTATGAAAATGCCCAAGCCGTGACGCACTTGATGCGTGTCGCCAGTGGTCTGGATTCACTGATGCTGGGTGAACCGCAGATTCTGGGACAAGTCAAAAATGCACTTTCTCTTGCCAAAGACTCCCAGACGGTGTCACGCAGTTTAAACCGAATTTTTGAATATGCCTTTTATGCGGCCAAACGGGTTCGTTCCGAGACTGCTGTCGGCAGTCATGCGGTATCGATGGGCTATGCGGTTGCACAGTTGGCCCTACAGGTATTTAGTCATCCAGACAAGCTCACCATTATGGTGGTAGCAGCCGGGGAGATGAACAGTCTGGTCGCCAAGCATCTCGCAGAAATGGGTGTGGGCAAGATTATTATCTGTAACCGTACCCGAGAACGTGCAGACATTCTGGCGCAGGAAATTGCGCATCGGGTAGAAGTAGAAATTATTGACTTTGACCAGCTGGCAGACAATCTGCATCGCGCCGATGTGATTTCCAGTTGTACCGGCAGTCTGCATCAGGTGATTCATTTTGCAGATATCAAAGCGGCACTGAAAAAACGCCGTTACCAGCAAATGTTGTTAGTCGATCTGGCCGTGCCACGTGATATCGATCCTAAAGTTGAAAAACTTGATGGGGTATATCTGTATGGCGTCGATGATCTGCAAAGCGTGATTGAGGAAAATCTGGCGCATCGTCGTCAGGCTGCGGTTGAAGCCGAAGTTATGGTGAATCAGCTCGCAACAGAACTGATGACCCAGCAAAAGGTCAAGCAGGCCGGGGCCACCATTCATGCTTATCGTGACCATGGTGAAGAGTTGCGGCAGGAAGAACTGGCATTGGCGCTGCAACGTATTGCCCAGGGTGAAAAAGCAGAAATGGTTATGGCTGAGTTTTCGCACCGCCTGACACAGAAACTCTTACATCCGACTTCTATTGTGCTGCGTGAGGCGGCCAAGGCGGAAGATCCAAGCTGTTTTGAAATGATGCGCGATACCTTGCAAGAGGTAGTTGATACACGCCGCAAGACCAAACATTAGCGAGCTCTTTAACAATAGCTATTTTGAAGAACGGCGTTTAGAGATAAACGCCTTATTTTTATTTGAAGCGATTTAAAACTGTTAATCGTCCAATAAGGTCATGGAGCGTTTTTTATCAATTTCGTAAATCTGCATTTTCAGATTCTTCATTTCTGCAATGCTGCTAAATTTTTTCGATTTTATCTTGTTTTTCAGACACTGATATTGCAGCTTGGTCGAGAAGTCTGCCGCCAGTTTGTCGGCCTGTTCAGGCGAAGAGGTATAATCGCTCACATTGGCATGTTGTAGAATATGCTGTAATTCATGATGATGTACTGCACAGGCACCTAAAACATAATAGATCGAGAGTTCAGGATCATCCGGCAGGTCATCAAAAATCACATTCAGAATATTTAGGATTTTAAACAGCAGCTGATCTTCAGATACCAGCGCACGCAGTGGTTCAAAATGAATATACAAATAGGGATGATTCATCAAAATTGCAATCACATATTCTTCAGCATCAATTTTGGTGCTAAAACTTAAGGATGCATCGGTATTAACCTTGGGTTGCCATTTACGGTTAAAGCCCAGTTTTTCGCGGAAAAATTGCTGCAGCAAATAGCGGAATGAGCCATGTTTAGGCAATAATTCGGTCAGATTTTTCAGTTCACCCATGACCTGACTTTTACCTTCAGGGGTAGTGATGTCCTGATTTTGGGTCAGATGGGCAAACACGAAGTCCGACATCAGCGGCGCCTGATCCAGCAAGCGTCTAAAGTTTTCGATGCCTTCACGGCGGATCAAGGAGTCCGGGTCATGGTCAGCAGGCAAAACAAAGAATTTCAGCTCACGGCCATCACTGAGTAATGGCAGGGCAATGTCCAGCGTTCGGCGTGCGGCTTTTTGACCGGCAGCATCGCCATCAAAGGCAATGGTAATCCGGTTGTTCTGCTTAAACAGAATGTTCAGATGGTCGGTATTACTGGCAGTCCCCAGTGTCGCGACTGCGCCATGAATGCCGTATTGCTGCAATGCAATCACATCCATATAGCCTTCGACCATCAGCCATTCCTGGGCTTTCTGCTTTCTGCCTTCATACAGCCCATAAAGCAACTGGTTCTTATGGAAAACTTCAGAGTCTGGCGAGTTGATGTATTTGGGCTTGATCTCGTCATTGAGCGCACGGCCACCAAAGCCGACCACACGACCCTTGGTATCACGAATCGGGAAAATTACCCGTTCACGCAATAGATCAAAATCACGGCCACTGTCGCTGGTACGAATCAGCCCCAGTAGTTTCAGGCCTTCAATATCCTGAGGAAAGGCTTTTTCCAGATGTTGCCAGTCTTCAGGTGCATAACCTAAGCGCCAATAGGCAATGGTTTCTGCAGTCAGGCCACGTTGCTTGAAATATTGCTGTGCACTGGAACTGTTGGGTAACTGGCGTTCATAGAACTGCGCAATATTTTCCAGCAGGTCGTATAAGTTGCCGTCTTGCTGAACTTCGGCCATTGGCATGTGTTCAAAAGCAGCAAAAGGGTCGCCGTAGAAATCCTGTTCGGAGGCCTGAAACTCTGCAAATGGATCAAAAGAAGCATCCGACACAGAATATTCTTGTGCTGGGCGTTGCGGAGCTTGCGTATTCTCAACTTTGGTCGTAGCGACTATTTTCGGTTTGGCTGCTTCCCGTTTGTATTTTAATTTATTGGAATCAGTATTGTCTTTTGGCAGTTCAATGCCGGTCTGACTGGACAGGTCTTTCATCACTTCGACGAAATTACGGCTACCAATGTCCATTAAAAAACGGATGGCGTTGCCATTGGCCTGACAGCCAAAACAGTGAAAATATTGTTTGTCACGATAGACGTGAAAAGAGGGCGATTTTTCCTGATGGAAAGGACAGCAGCCCGAATAGGTACGGCCAGTTTTTTTCAGTTTCACGAATTGACCAATCACATCGACAATATCGGTGCGATCGAGAATCTGATCAATCGTATGTTGAGGAATTGCCATAATCTGCTGAGCTTCTCGTGCTGCGTATCTAAGGTTTAAGTGATTGAATCAATAGGATTGAACTGATTCAGGTCAATTCTTTTTAACTTCCTTTGTATACCTTTTGTACGATTTGTTCAAGCCTGGCCGGGACAAAGCAAAAGGGCAAGTATGATACCTTGCCCTTAAAGAAAATGCACCTGTGACAGTCGGCTTATTCGGCAGTCGGTTCAGGTTGCTCTGCTTCGGTATTTTTAGGACGATCAAGCAAACCAAAAGACACACGATTGGTCAGGCTGCGCTTTTCAGTTTCTGGCGCATCCGACTCTGCATTGTTGTCAGTCACCGTCTTGGCTTCTTTACCAAAAATACCCAGTGTGGCACGGTTAAAGAAACTGCTTTCGCTACGTGCTGCACGCAAGTTGACCGTACCATCAGATTTCACCAGATTTGGATAATTCAGCTTTAACACATCAACATATTGCTGAGAGGTTGCTTTATCACCCAGTTGATCATAGCCATAGGCAATCGTTGCCAGTGCTTCTGGAATCTGAGGGGTTTGTGGATAATGTTCCACCACCCATTGTGCACGTTCAACCGCAGCCAGATAGGCTTTACGTTTTAAATTAAAGCGTGCCGCATTCATTTCATGCTCAGCCAGTTCCTGACCGATAAATTTCATGCGCTGCGCTGCATCGACCGCATAGGTGCTAGACGGATAGCGGCGAATGAAATCGACAAAATTCTGATAAGCCACTTTCAGATAGCTGACATCACGATGCGACTGTTTCAGCGAGGTATAACGCAGCAGACCATTATAGTTCTGCTCCATATTGGATACGCCGCGTACATAGTAAGCATAGTCGACATTTGGATGTTGTGGATTCAGACGGATAAAACGCTCTGCCAGTGCCACTGCACCTTCATAATCTTTTTGCTGAAATTTTACATATAACAGTTCAAGTTGCGCTTGCGGAGCATACTGACTGGTCGGGAAATAGGTTTCCAGTGCTTCTAGCTGTTTTGCGGCATCGGTATATTGATTACGATCTAGCGCTTTCTGTGCTTTTTGAATATAAACTTGCTCGCTAGATTCAGGACCTTTATCCACGACTTCTTTTTTGGGATTACTGCTACAGCCTACCATTGCCGATGCAATGCCAATCGTGAGGGCAAGCATTGTCATTTTATAATGTGGTAGCGACATAAAAATTCCTCTGTTAATACGGGCAATGAGCTACAATTGCACTATTAAACCACTTTTGTCTGAATGAGCAAATGAGTCAAGCACAATCTTCCAATTCTAATATCCCTGATACTGATTTCAATTTACTTGAAGATTCTGAGGATGCAGATAACCATACTTCAGAAGCAACTGCAACACGTTTATCGTTGCAATTTCAACTGGATGAAACTTATATCGGGCAACGGATCGACCAGATTGCCGCGATGGTCTGGAGCGATTTTTCCCGAGAAAAATTAAAGCAATGGATCAAAGATGGCAATTTATTGGTGAATGGTCAGCCGGTCAAGCCGAAATTTAAAAGTGATGGTTTTGAAACCCTGACCTTAAATGTCGAGCTTGAAGCACAAACGCGCAGCCTGCCAGAAGACATTCCACTGGACATCATCTATGAAGATGATGACATTATGGTCATCAACAAACCAGTCGGTATGGTGGTACATCCGGGCGCTGGCAATAGTTCTGGCACCTTGGTGAATGCTTTATTGCATCACTATCCGAAATCAGCTGAACTGGCGCGTGCAGGTCTGGTACATCGTATCGATAAAGACACCAGCGGTCTGTTGGTCGTAGCGAAAAATCTGGAAGCACAGTTCTCTCTCAGCAAACAGCTTGAGAAAAAATCAGTGTATCGTCTGTATGATCTGGTGGTATATGGCAATATTATTGCTGGCGGTACCATTGATGAACCGATCAAACGCCATCCGGTGGATCGCGTGAAAATGACTGTGCTTCCGGGCGGTAAAGATGCAGTAACGCATTATAACGTCAAAGAGCGCTTCCAGCATTTCACCCGTGTTCAAGCCCGTCTTGAAACCGGACGTACCCACCAGATTCGTGTGCATTTTAGCTATATCGGCTTTGGCTTGATTGGTGATCAGGTGTATATGCCGCGTGTACGTATGCCGGCAGGTGCATCACAATTATTAGATGATACTTTACGTGGCTTTAAACGTCAGGCCTTGCATGCAGCAAAACTCGGTCTGACCCATCCGCGTAGCAAAGAAGAAATGACCTTTGAAGCGCCGTGGCCGGAAGATTTTGCCAATCTGATTGAAGTGCTGCGCACCGAAAACAAAGCCTATTAATTTTTTTATTTAGCTCGCGTCAAAGCAAGGAATCGAGATGCAATTTGTACCAGGACTTCCACAAGGTGTGTATGTGGGTCAGACCCGCGTTCATCATGCGAAAGTACAGCCATCCATGCAGCCTGAGCTTGCAGGTTTTAATCTGGCCTTGCATGTGCAGGATGATGCGCAGCGGGTACAACAGCATCGTATGGCTTTACTGCAAGATTTCGCTGCCTTTGGCGTAGATAAAATTACCTGGATGACCCAGACGCATAGCACCATCTGTCATAGCATTAATGAACAGATACCCTTTGAGGCATTGGTCGGCGATGGTCTGGTGACGCAGCGCAAAGCGCATGCCCTGATGATGATGACCGCAGACTGTTTGCCGGTGGTGTTAGGTAATGCCGATGGTACGGAAGTTGCCAATTTGCATGCCGGTTGGCGTGGTCTGGCCGGTGGTATTATCGAAAATACCATTGCGGCCATGCAGACTCCGCCGACCTGGGCCTGGCTTGGTGCAGCCATCAGTCAGCCCTGTTTTGAAATTGGCACTGAGGTGAAAGTGGCTTTTTGCAGTAAATATCCTGAACTGGACAGTGCATTTCAGGTGGGCGAGCAGGCGGGTAAATATTATGCCGACCTGTATGCGATTGCGCGTTATATCTTGCGACAACATGGGATACATACCGTATTGGGCGGGGATCAGTGTTCTTATCGTCAGGCGGATGAATATTTTTCTTATCGCCGTGAGCCTAAAATGGGTCGTATGGCGACATTCGTGTTTATGGCATGAAAATGTTAAACTTAACTGAATTTTTTGGCTTTTGAGCATTATGTCCCTATCTTCCAAATCTGTTGCGATTGTTTATCACAGTCCTTATGGACACACGGCTAAAGTGGCAAATTTTATTGCTGATGGTGCACGGGAAACTGGTGTTCAGGTGCATATGATGAATGTCGAACATATTGATTGGGATGTGCTAGATGCCGCAGATGCGATTGTCTTTGGTTGTCCGACCTATATGGGAAGCCTGACCTCTGCCATGAAGCTGTTTATGGAGCAGTCATCCAAGCGCTGGCTGGCGCGTAGCTGGCAGGGCAAACTGGCAGCAGCTTTTACCAATGGTGGCGGACTTAGTGGCGACAAACTGGCAGTGTTGCAGCAAATCAACCTGTTTGCGATGCAGCATGGTATGTTGTGGAGCGGTTTGCCCTTGATGCCGACAGGTCGTGCCGTGACTGATCTGAATCGTATGTCGAGCTTTTTGGGGCTGATGACCCAGTCGGACAATGCACCGGTAGAAGTCACCCCACCTGAAGGGGATTTAAAAACCGCGCTCTGGTTTGGCGAATATATTGCTTTGACACTGGCGCGCTTAAATCATCCAGCTTAGTCACTGATAAAAAAACCTCCACATGCTGGAGGTTTTTATATTCAAGTATTGATCCATTATTTATGGAAAATTCGCGCTTTATCACGTTGCCAGTCACGGTCTTTTTCAGTGGCACGTTTGTCATGGAGCTGCTTACCTTTGACCAGTGCAATTTCCAGCTTGGCATGTGGGCCTTTCCAGTAACAGGCCAGTGGCACGCAGGAATAACCTTTCTGGTTAATCGCGCCCATCAGCTTTTCAATTTCACGGCGATTCAACAACAGTTTTCGGGTACGGGTCGCTTCAGGCACCACGTGTGTTGAAGCACTCAGCAAAGGCTGAACTTGCGCACCAAACAGGAAAGCTTCACCATTTTTAAAGGTAATATAGCTTTCTACAATGGTCATACGACCGGCACGCATTGATTTGACTTCCCAGCCCTTTAATGACAGCCCCGCTTCAAATTTCTCTTCAATAAAATAATCGTGGCGGGCACGTTTATTCAGTGCAATGGTACCGCCATTATTTTTTTTTACTACAATAGATGCTTTCGCCATAATCTGATACTTCCAAACGTGCTGCTATTGTACCGCAACTAGAAATAAGGTGAAGTTTTTTAAATTAATGAGGATTATTCACCAAAAAAACAAGTTTTTGCTAAAATAAGATTCTACATAACAAACAGAGTACAAATGGATGTCTAAAACTCGTGTGATTTATCCGGGGACTTTTGATCCAATTACCAATGGACATATTGATTTGGTAACCCGCGCAGCGCGAATGTTTGATGAGGTCGTTGTGGCGATTGCCATCGGTCATCATAAAAATCCGGTATTTAGTCTGGAAGAGCGTGTTGCCCTGGCAAAAGAGTCATTGAGTCATTTGGACAATGTTGAATTTGTAGGTTTTGATGGTTTGCTGGTCAATTTCTTTCGTGAACAAAAAGCGACGGCTGTACTGCGTGGTTTGCGTGCAGTGTCCGATTTTGAGTATGAATTTCAGCTGGCCAATATGAACCGTCAGCTTGACTCCCACTTTGAAGCGGTATTTTTAACTCCTTCAGAGCAATATTCTTTTATTTCATCCACTTTGGTGCGTGAAATTGCTCGATTAAGAGGTGATGTGACCAAGTTTGTACCACCAAACGTGGTTGCTGCCTTCGAGCGTAAACTTCAACAAGGTTGGTAGCGTGTCTTTATATATCACCGATGAATGTATTAATTGTGATGTCTGTGAACCTGTATGCCCGAATGAGGCCATTTATATGGGTGAACTCATTTATGAGATTCATCCAGATTTATGTACAGAGTGCGTCGGACATCATGATCAACCGCAATGTCAGCTGTTCTGTCCGGTGGATTGTATTCCACTGGATCCGAACCATGCGGAAACGCAGGAGCAGCTGCAAGCCAAGTATGAAAAACTGACTGCTCAAAAAACATCAAGCAATTAGTCTCGATATTTGGTACTATGCCGCTCGAAGTGAGCCAGACGATCGCTGCTGTGGAGATCTCCGTGATTGAAGCAGGGGAGGAAAGTCCGGGCTTCATAGGGCAAGGTGCCAGGTAACGCCTGGGCGGTGCAAACCGACGGCAAGTGCAGCAGAGAGAAGACCGCCTTCATTATGTTTTCGAGCAATCGGAATCGGAGGTAAGGGTGAAAGGGTGCGGTAAGAGCGCACCGCATGGCTGGTAACAGTTCATGGCGAGGTAAACCCCACCGGAAGCAAGACCAAATAGGAATCCATTAGGCATGGCCCATGCTGGATTCGGGTAGGTCGCTTGAGCGCATGAGTGATTGTGCGCCTAGAGGAATGATCGTTCACGACAGAACCCGGCTTATCGGCTCACTTCAACAAATTTTGATCAAACAGTGCATTATGGGGTTGACGCTCTTTAAAGAAAATCTCATAATGCGCGCACAGTTTAAGGCTATGTAGCTCAGTTGGTTAGAGCACCGCACTCATAATGCGGGGGTCACAAGTTCAAGTCTCGTCATAGCCACCATATTCTGAAAAAACCCACTCCGATTGAGTGGGTTTTTTTATGTCTGATATTTGGTGATGATGTTGGTGGAAAATCTGAAAAGCACTACAATAGGGCTTTGTTGCATAAAGGTGGCTTTGTTGCACAAACCTATCTGTAAAGGCTTTTTCAGCGATATAATTTTCAAATGAAGAAGCCTACACACAAAATCTACCGCACAACCAATTGGCCCGCATATAACCGAGCACTCATGAGTCGCGGAAATATTGCCATTTGGTTTGATCCTGCTACGCAATGGTATGCGCCATCAAAAGGCAAACAAGGGCGAAATCAAACCTACTCCGACGCAGCCATCCAATGCTGCTTAATGATTAAATCCTTATTCCGTCTGTCTTTACGTATGGTCACTGGCTTTGTGCAAAGTCTGATTA
>NZ_VPEB01000010.1:0-159447 GCF_013417415.1 Acinetobacter sp. YH12254
ATGGCATTTATCACATCGCTTTATTAGAAAGATTCTGTCACACACCGTCTGCGTTGTTTTGAATAAGAAGCTTGGCCATTCGCCAATTCAACTCGAAAAACTCATTTTAAGTTGAGATTGGCGTAAAGTTTAGAATCTGTTGTATCTCGCTGAATAGAACAAAAGTGAAATCTAAAAATTTGGTAGATGGGCAATATCAGTCAGCAGCAATAATTCAGTTTAATTCGGAACAGTAATTACAAATTGATTCACGTGAACTCACATAAATAAAAACTGTCTTATTGAATAAAATGGTATATAAATTGCTCATGATAATAAAACATTATTGCAGGAGAGAAATGCTTCTGCATTCGCCGAAGGAGCAAGTTCCCAGGAAACTCTCAGGCAAAAGGACTGTGATAATGGATAAAAACTCTGGAGAGAAGTGTTCAATCACTCACCGAAGGGGAAGGTGCTCGCATTGATGTGCAATGCAGCGACCGAAGCTCTCAGGTACACATGACAGATGGGAAAAGACATCAATATAATCAAGGAGGTGTCTATGCGTCATGTCGTGGTGATTGGGGCGGGTATTACTGGGGTAACCACAGCGTATGAGCTTGTTTTGGCAGGCTATCAGGTGACTGTGGTAGATCGACATCTCTATCCGGCCATGGAGACATCTTTTGCCAATGGCGGCCAGCTTTCGGCCTGTAATGCCGAAGTATGGAACCAGAAAGCCACGGTACTCAAAGGTATCAAATGGATGTCTCAAAAAACTGCACCACTTTTGCTCAATCCTTCTTTTAGTGTGCATAAATATAGTTGGCTCATGGAATTTTTGGGAAATATCAAACATTATGAAGCCAATACCCGAGAGACTGTACGTTTGGCTTTATTGGCCAGAGCACGTTTGTATGAAATTGCCCAAACAGAACAGATTGATTTTGACCTGGAAAAACGCGGCATTTTACATTTTTATCATAACAAGACGGATTACGATGTCGCGATCAAGGTCAATGACCTGTTGTGTAGCGGCGGACTGGAGCGCAATGCCATTTCCAATGCGGAAATCAAGCAGATCGAACCTGCATTAACAGGCGATTACTATGCCGGATTTTACTGCCAGAGCGATGCGACCGGAGATATTCATAAATTCAGTACAGGACTGGCCAAAGCCTGCATGCAAAAAGGCGTGAAATTTGAATTTGGCCAAGATGTCTTTGCCGTCGATCATCAGGCTCAACATATTCGGGTGAAATGCAAACCCAGTACTGAAAATGTACATCATTTTACAGATGACATTCTGGAAATTAATGCAGATGCCATTGTGGTGTGTGCGGGTGTGGGCAGTTATCAATTGGCCGAGATTTTAGAGGAACGAGTCAATGTTTATCCGGTCAAAGGTTATTCAATTACCGTGCAGCTGAATGATGAACAGAGCCAAAACAATGCACCATGGGTCAGCTTGCTCGATGAAAGTGCCAAAATTGTCTTGTCACGTCTGGGTAAGGATCGTTTACGAGTCGCAGGAACCGCCGAGTTTAATGGCTATAACCGGGATATTCGTGCAGACCGGATTCAACCACTGATTGACTGGAGCAATCGTAACTTTGATCTGTGTACCGAGCATGTCGTACCTTGGGCTGGCTTACGCCCGATGATGCCAAATATGATGCCTGTGGTGCGCCGTGGTAAACATGAGCGGGTATTTTATAATACCGGCCATGGTCATCTGGGCTGGACCTTGTCGGCTGCAACGGCTGCACTGATTAGCAAGGAAATTGCTCAATACTATCCTGCTTAAATTGATGGCCCGCATGCGGGCTATTTTTTACATCAAATTTCTCATTTTATATAAGGTTAAGTTTTTAATATTTTTTAAATTGAATCAATCATATAAGCGATAAATCCCAGTAAAACGTTCACAACCTTTTTGTTGAGTGTTGACGGCTAGAATTGCTTTACTATAGTTAAACTCATAGCGGCAGTCATTTTCATTATCCATGATCTGTTCTTTTGCTGCAGGCGTGGTATAGGCTAAAAATGGAACAGTCTGCGTTTCGGCCCGGTTATTGGGATTGCGATAGGCCAGACCTTCAATCTTGATGCGGTCTTTAGTCAGTTGATGAATCTTGATATGCACAGGCTGTTTGGCCATTTGTCCCTGCTCGAACTTAATATAATGCTGAGTTAGGCTTTGATTCAGTGAAATATAGATATTTAAATCATCGAGGCGCCATTCAAACTGCTGTTTAAAACAATCTAGGGTTTTGCATTGCTGTAACCGATTTGCCCATAACTGTTGGGTGTCTTGCAATAAGCGAACGGGGGCATCAGTAATTAAAAAAGCGGTCAAGTATTGGTCAGCGAGTTTTTCCCGAGCTTCGGACAGCGCTACTGAGCAGACTTTATTCATGGCCGCTGTTTTTTTGCTGTCGTTGTTACACTCGAGTGGGTTCGCTGAACTACCCGCAGATATCATCCCCAGGCCGAGCATCAGGCCAATTATTTTCAACATATTTATATCAGTTTTCAGTAGCATGATCGCTTATACTTTCACTGTGTTACGCTTGGTCTAACTATAGCGAAATAGAAAGCAAGTGTACAAGATTTCAATGGGCTATTTCTAAAGGATGTATAAGGTGATCGCACAAATTCGTATTGGTCAGGGTCTGGATGTGCATGCATTTGAAGAAGGTGATTTTGTTACTTTGGCAGGCATTCAAATTCCGCATACGCACGGTCTGAAAGCACATTCGGATGGTGATGTGATTCTGCATGCACTATGTGATGCTTTGTTAGGTGCATTGGCGCTGGGAGATATTGGCCAGCATTTCCCGGATACAGATCCGGATTTTAAAGGTGCGGACAGCCGTGTATTGTTGAAGCATGTTTATCAGTTAATTCTGGATCGTGGCTATCAGCTGAACAATGCCGATATTACGGTCGCCTGTGAACGTCCGAAACTGGCCAAACACAATCTGGCAATGCGTCAAAGTATTGCGGATGTGTTGAGTGTCGATGTTACTCAAATCAGTATCAAAGCCACGACGACTGAACAGTTAGGTTTTACCGGTCGTCAGGAAGGCATCATGTGCATGGCAACCGTGCTATTGAGCCACAGCAAATAAGATCAGGCAAAATGATTCGGATTAATCAGGGATAATTCCAGTTCCTGAGTAGCTTTACGGCCTTGTAGTTGCAGGGCAACCGCATGCATGAGACCGGTCCAGGTTTCATTCGGTTCCCAGATTTGATGCAAATGCTCATGCGCCGTAGGCAAATCTATATCCATATAGTATTGACGATATAAATACATCAAACAGCTGACATGATAGTTTTGCAAACAATGCACCCAGACCATTTGCTCTTTCACCAGGTGATCGATCAGGTCCAGTACCAGCAGGCATTGATTGTCTGAAGGTGTTTCCCAGGAAATCGGAACCTGAATATAGTTCAGTCCCAGCTCAAGGCAAATTTTATCTTCATGTGGTAGATACTGTTCACTATCGGTTAATGCCACATTGATGACTGTAGATACACCATATTCTTTCATCAGCTTTAATTGGGCAGTGGTCGGTTGGCCGGAGCTAAACAGATGTTCGTGTATGAACTGAAAATTCTCAATCTGGCTTAATGCCGTTTCAATATCATTCATCAGATAAATTTTCCTTATTCTAGAAATGCAAACGCCATCTTGGCGATGGCGTTGGTCAGATCATTTAACGATTAGGTAAAATGTCTTTCAATGCCTCATGCATGTCGAGTAAAACTTTTTCAGTCGTTTCCCAGTCGATACAGCCATCCGTAACGGACTGACCGTATTCCATATCATTCAGGTTGGCCGGAATGTCCTGACGACCGCCCTTAAGATGACTTTCTACCATAATACCAACAATTGACTTGTTTCCATCAAGAATTTGTTCTGAAATGTTTTTAAGTACAAGTGGTTGCAGGTACGGGTCTTTGTTTGAGTTGGCGTGGCTGGCATCAATCATGATCTTGGTGCTGACTTTGGCCTTGGCCAACGCCGCTTCTGCATCTGCCACCGAGCCTGCATCGTAGTTCGGTTTGCCATTACCGCCACGCAGTACCACGTGAGCATAAGGGTTACCTGAAGTACGAATCACAGCCACCTGACCTTGATCGTTTAAACCAAGGAAGCTATGGCCATGTTTGACCGATTGCATCGCATTGGTTGCCACGGTTAAACCGCCGTCCGTCCCGTTTTTAAAGCCGACTGGTGAAGACAGACCTGAAGACATTTCACGATGCGTCTGGCTTTCAGTCGTACGTGCACCAATTGCAGACCATGAAATCAGGTCTTGATAATACTGCGGTGAGTTCGGATCAAGTGCTTCAGTGGCACATGGTAAACCTATTTCATTCAGTTCAAGTAACAGCTTACGACCGATACGCAGACCTTTTTCGATATTGAACGAGTCGTTCATATCCGGATCGTTGATCAGGCCTTTCCAGCCCACTGTGGTACGTGGTTTTTCAAAATAAACCCGCATCACGATGTATAAGCTGTCTTTAACTTTTTCGCTTAACGCTTTTAAGCGTTCAGCATATTCGTGTGCAGCCGCAGGATCATGAATAGAACAGGGGCCGATGACAACGAACAGGCGTTTGTCTTCACCATCCAGGATTTTACGAATCGTTTCACGACCATGCAGTACGGTTTGATAAGCAGTTTCAGTCAAAGGTAATTCTGCTTTAAGCTCAGCAGGGGTTACCAAAGGAATCATGCTGTGGATATTCACGTCATCAATATCTGATGCTGAAATGGGATTTGACTGTTGTGTATTCATTGCCGTCACTGGTTCGATCATACAAAAGGTTGTTTAATAGCCCGAATATAACATGAATGATGCGTCACTTTGTTATAAAAAAGATGAATACTTCTTTGAAAAAAAAGTGATGAATCGCATAGTTAAATTAAACGGACTGGGAATTCTGGCTCATGACGACCATCGCTGTTTCGGCAGGTTGAGCCGGTTTTGATTTTACAGGGTTAAGCATGAAATTCAGGCCGAGCCCAAATAAGGTAATGCCTAAAATTTTGCGAATCAGTTTTTCTGGCATCCGTGAACTGAGTAAAGTGCCGACAATAATCGCTGGAATAGAACCCACCAATAACCACATGAGCAGCATGAAATCGACATTGCCTGATGACATATGCCCCAAGCCTGCAACCAGCGTCAGTAACACCGCATGCACCACGTCTGAGCCAATGATACGAATCATCGGCAGATTCGGAAACATCACCACTAAAGCCATGATGCCAAATGCACCTGCACCGACTGAAGATAAGGTGACAAAAATACCCAAGATAACGCCCATAATCATGATGGCGATGCGCTTTTCCTTGGCTTGCAGTTTTACTTTTTCCAGATCCTGCGTCATATCTGGCAGTTCTTGTTTTCGGTATTTGTTGAAAAGATTTTCGATCTGGGTGCGAAACAGAATAGACAAGCCGGTAATGGTCAGCATAAAGCCCAATACCATGGTCAGGACGGCCTTGTAATGTGTCGATTGGCTTAAATAGTTGTCGAGTACCCAATGCGTGGCAAAAGATGCTGGAATACTGCCTACTGCCAGCCAGATCACAATTGGCCAGACAATATTCATTTTTTTGGCATGCACAAAAGAACCGCAGAATTTTGAAATCGCGGCATAGAGCAGATCCGTACCAATTGCAATGTGGGGTTCAATCCGGAATAGGCTGATCAGAATGGGTGTCATCAATGAGCCACCACCGACACCGGTTACTCCAACACAAAAACCTACCAACACACCTGCTAAAATAAACTCAATCGGACCAAACATGCATATATGCCAAAATCAAAAAACGTGGATATCTTATGACTTTTGGATATAAGTCGTTGTCTTGATTATTGATTTACTTATGCATAAAAAAGATAAAGCACTGGGCTTAAAATTAAATGAAGTTTCATGTTCATCCTCGCTATAGAAAATAACGTGAAAGACCGGTCACTTATTTTAAAGGACACTTTGATCTGCCTGAAAATGAAGATGAATCAGGAAAACAACTTCAATAGAAAAAATCATCAGGGAAGATTAAGAGTAGGCTAAGTAATTCTAAAGCATACCTTTCTTAAAATATAAGATGCTCACTGCTTATTCAGGCATAAACCCAGCTTTATGTTAGAATTACGATTAAATACAGTTCAATACGGATCTGAGAGGGAACTCACTTGCTAAATCGAAAACTAAAAATTGGAATCGTGGTCGGTGAGGTCTCTGGAGATACGCTTGGCGCAAAGTTGATTCGCCGTTTTCGTGAGCAAGGGATTGATGCCGAATTTGAAGGCATCGGTGGTCCACAAATGATCGCAGAAGGCTTTAAAAGCTATTATCCGATGGATGTTTTATCGGTGATGGGCATTGTTGAAGTTCTCAAGGATATTAAAAAACTCTTTGCTGTACGTGATGGGCTGGTCGAAACTTGGACTAAAAACCCTGTCGATATTTTTATTGGTATAGATGCACCTGATTTTAACCTGCGCCTGTCGAAAACCATTAAACAAAAACAGTTGCCGATGAAGACCGTGCAATATGTCAGTCCTTCGGTCTGGGCATGGCGTCAGGGACGTGTGCATGGTATTAAGGCCAACATTGATCTAGTGCTGTGTTTATTCCCATTCGAAAAAACCTTCTTTAAAAAATGGGATGTGCCAGCCGCTTTTGTGGGTCATCCTCTGGCCAGTCAGTTGCCGCTTGAAAATCCGATTATCGATGCTAAACAAGAACTGAATCTTGATCCGAATCAGAAGCATATTGCACTATTACCGGGAAGTCGCCGCGGTGAGATTGAACGTTTGGGGCCTTTGGTTCTGGATGCAGCCAAGATTCTGCATCAGAAATATCCGGACTATACTTTCCTGATTCCGGCAATTAATGAGGCGCGCAAGCAACAGATAGAACGCTTGCTGGTGACTTATCCTGAAAGTCTAAAGATTCAAATCCGCTTAATGGAAAACAGCGGTACCGAGTCAAAAATCGGCCGTCAGGTCATGAATGCATCCAATATTATTGCGCTGGCGTCAGGTACTGCGACATTGGAAGCGATGTTATTACATCGTCCGATGGTGACTTTCTATAAGCTGAATTGGTTGACTTATCATGTGGTGAAATTTCTCATCAAAATTCCTTATTATTCGCTACCAAATATCATTGCCGGCAAAAAAGTCATTCAGGAGCTGATTCAAGCCGATGCTACGCCTGAAAAGCTGGCGGCTGAAATTGAAAAACTGATGAATATTGAAACTGCACAAATTCAGGTGATGCAGCATATCACCATGCATAAGCAGCTATTGTCTGGTAATAGCGAAGACCCGGTCAAAGCCGTGCTCGCGCTAATCCAGTAATTTGACATTATTGTTCTGACAATTCAGCCGGTACTGGGTGGGCGTCTGTTCAAACTGTTTTTTAAAACTTTGACTGAAGGCCGTCTCGGATGAATAACCAACGCCATGTGCGATCTGCTGAATGCTAAATCCGCTATTTCGCAAATATTGTGCCGCCAGCCGAAGGCGATGCTGTTGCAAATAAGCCAGTGGCGGCTCACCGACAATCTGGGTAAAGAGCTGGGCAAATTTGGAACGTGACATATGACATTGCTCAGCCAGACTTTCTACGGTCCAGAACTGCTCAGGTTTGCCATGAATTGCAGCGAGTGCATTGGACAGTTCCGGATGCGAGAGCGCATTCAGCCAGCTCGAGGAATTTTCCAGATTTAAAATATAATCTCGCACACATTCAATCAGTAAAATACTGACCAGATGATCCAGAATCTTGTCACGTCCCGGCCGCATCTGCTGGGTTTCCAGCGCCAGAAACTGTAAACCGACCTGTAACCATTCCGGTGCGGTGTCGCCCAGAATATGCTGAATATGCAGGTATTTAGGTAAGGCACTTAGCAGAGGCTTTGCCATCTGCATATCCAGGCTGGAACGAATAGCCAGTATGAAACTATGCTCCGCCGAATTTTCCCGATTGAGATCAACACATTGCTGTGCATTGCTCTGAAAATAAGGATTAATCGCATGGTGCTCAGAAAAATCGGCATTGTCTGGGCAGGAAACATGATGGGCGGAACCAGCGGGTAATAGCACCAGATCACCTTGTTGTAGCTCGAGCAGATCACCATTCATGAACTTTAATTGCGCCTGTCCTTGTAATAGGATATAGGCCAACATAAAGGGTTCATGCTGATAGTCAAAGCCGCCCGGATGAAACACATTCAGATAAAGATATTCTGATTTTTCCAGATGAATATCATCAAAAATTTTACTTAAAGCATCCATGCCTAACTCTATTCTTCTGTTTTATTTCATTTAATTGACTATAAATTTTTTAACTTTGTGATTTTAGGCCAGAATTTGGCAGCATGTGCCAAAGACGCTGACATAGCTTTTCTGGACGTTGAATACTGTTCGCTACTGCTGAAATATTCAACTATAAGTGCAGAGTAACATAAAAAAGGAAGGTCGCAATGAATGCCCCTGCACAAATCCAGAAAGCGCAGTTTACGCAGGAAGCGTACGCACCAAAAGGTGTAAAGCTGGATAAAAAACGTTTTGGCTGGTTGCTCAGCCCAGGTCTGCCTGTGATCGGAATGGGAATTCTGGCCGGTTATCATTTTGGTCCCAAAGCCACTCAAAAAATCTTTGCGATGGGCGGGCCTTTATTACTGCATGTGATTATTCCGACATTAGATGCCCTGATTGGCGATGATGCCAATAATCCAAATGATGAGCAGATCAAGGCACTGGTTAACGATCCTTATTATGACCGCATTGTAAAAGCATTTATTCCCTTGCAAATGGCAGCCAATGCCTTTGCTGGCTATGTCGTAAGCCGACCAAATGTGTCTTTGCTGGATCAGGTACTGCTTGGAATTTCTATGGGTGCGATTAATGGTGTGGGCGTAAATACCGCACATGAACTCAGCCATCGTCCGCAGAAAAAAGACCATTACTGGTCTCATGCCAGCCTGATGCCTTTGGGCTATAACCATTTCCGGATTGAACATCCTTATGGACACCATAAACGGGTAGCCACGCCTGAAGATCCGGCATCTTCGAAAATGGGTGAATCTTTTTACCGCTTCTGGCCACGTACCGTAATAGGCGGATTAAAATCTGCAATCCAGATTGAAAAAAGACGGCTCGAGCGTAAGGGACTGAAATTCTTTAGTCAGGAAAATGAACTGTTTCATGGTTGGGCCATGAGTGCCGGCTATCATACCTTGATGCTAAAGGCGTATGGCAAGAAAATTATTCCTTATACACTGACACAGGCATTTTATGGCGTCAGCCTGTTTGAGATTGTGAATTATATCGAGCACTACGGACTAAAACGCGGACAGAAAGCGGATGGCAGTTATGAGCGAACCTTGCCGGAACATAGCTGGAATAACAACAATATCGTGACCAATCTGTTTTTGTATCAGTTACAACGCCATTCCGATCATCATGCCTTTCCAAGCCGGCCATTTCAGGCGCTACGGCATTTTGATGAAGCGCCAGAATTACCGAGCGGTTATGCGACCATGTTGATTCCAGCCCTGATTCCACCTTTATGGTACAAAATCATGGATCAGCGAGTCTATCAGCATTATCAGGGCGATTTAAGCAAGGCCAATATCTTGCCTTCCAAGCGTGCCAAGCTTTTAAAAAAATTTGGTGTAAAAGACTCTGCAGCTTAATGAATTAAAAAATAAAAATGCGCCGATAAAGGCGCATTTTTTGATGAATTCTGCCTAGAACCAGTCGCCTTGCATATTCAGGCAAGTATCATCCAGATTCATCAGTAATTTGGCCTGATGTTCAATTTCAGGGAGTTCCCAGCGAATAAAATATTGAGCTGCCTGAATTTTCCCTGCCAGAAAAGTCTGATCTTCTGCCTGCGAAGATGTGCCAAACTTGAGTTGAGCCTGATTTGCCATTTCCAGCCATAGCCAGGATAGGATGGTTTTGCCCATCATATCCAGATACAGGCCTGAATTGGCCAAAGCTTCACTGACTTTGCCTTGATGTAGGGCCTGACCTAAAACCTGAGTAGTTTTTTGTACAGTGGCAAGGTGCTGTTTATATATCTCTGCCAGTTCCACTATCTCAGGTTCATGAATCTCTGACAAGGTCTTCTGGATGCGCTGCATGAGCAGATTTAGCCCTTTGCCATTATGCTGCCAGAGTTTACGTCCCAGCAGATCCAGAGATTGAATGCCGTAAGTTCCTTCATGAATCGGATTGAGCCGGTTATCACGGTAACATTGCTCCACCGGATATTCACGGGTATAACCCGCGCCGCCCAAGACTTGAATGGCCAGATCATTGGCTTTCGGACCATAGGCGGAAGGGAAGGATTTCACCACCGGTGTGATCAGATCCAGCAAGAGGGCACTGTTCTCATCATGTGCTGCCTGATGTTCATCAATCAGACGCGCCGCAAATAAACACAGGGCCAGTGATCCTTCGACATAAGCTTTTTGTGCCAGCAGCATACGTTTGACATCACTATGCTCAATAATATTGACCGGTTTGGAATCAGGCGATTTTTCATGTGCAAGACGACCTTGCGGACGGTTTTTGGCATAGTTTAAGGATTCCAGATAACCGCGATAGCCAATCATGGCTGCGCCCAAGCCTACGCCGACACGCGCCTCATTCATCATTTTAAACATATATTTTAAGCCATGACCTGCTTCACCAATCAAATAGCCTAAGCAAGCATCATTTTCGCCAAAGCTTAAAACCGTTGAAGTCGTTCCTCTATAACCCATTTTGTGCAGTAAACCAGCCAGCTGTACATCATTGGATTCACCTATAGAGCCATCTGGATTGGTTTTAAATTTCGGCACAATGAACAGGGAAATACCTTTGACCCCTTGCGGTGCATCCTGAATCCGCGCCAGAACCAGATGAATAATATTTTCGGTAATATCCTGATCACCACCAGAAATAAACATTTTCTGGCCTTTAATGTTATAAGTTCCATCTGCCAGAGGAATAGCTTTGGTCGTTAGATCACCCAGAGAAGAACCGACATTCGGCTCGGTCATGGCCATAGTGCCGGCAAAGCGGCCGCTCAACATATGCGGTAAAAATAGCTGTTTTTGTTCTGGTGAAGCAAAGGCTTGAATCAGATTTGCCGCCGCCGCAGTCAGAAAAGAATAGGCAACAGTTGAAGGATTGGCCGCCATAAAATAGGCATTGCAGGCCATATTTAATAAAGTCGGGAGTTGCATACCGCCATGTTCATAATCATGCTGGGCACAGAGCAGGCCGGCCTCGGCAAACTGCTGCCACGCCGTTTTGACTTCAGCAATGGTTTTGACCTGCTTCCCATCAAAGCTCGGTTCATGCTGATCGGCTTTGGCATTATGCGGGGCAAAGTAATCGGTCGCGATACCCTTGGCTGTATCTAAAATACTGTCAAAGGTATTTTTATCATGCTCCTGATAACGTTCCAGTTTTGTCAGAGCTTCAAGTTTGAATACGTCATAAAGCTGGAAATGAAGATCTTTATCATTAATCAGTTGGGTCACGGTACTATCCTGAGTGTGCAATCCTTGAGATAGCATCAAGACTAGCAGTTGCTTTTATTGAGGAGGATTGTCAATAATGACATGAATCGGGTGAAAAGTGACAAATAGAAAAATATGCAACAGGTGGTGATTTTAGGCTTTGATGGGGCTCTGGCTTCAGCCATTACGGGCGTGGTCGATTTATTTGCCATGGCTGGCGTAAGCTGGAACCGGATTCAGCAGCAGGATGTACAACGCCTGTTTAAGGTCAGTATCGCCAGTCCAGATGGACACCCGATTCGTTGTATTAATGGTCTGGAATTACAGGTACATTGTTCCTATCAAGAGATTCAAACCGCAGATATTGTGGTGGTGCCCACCATCGCTGCACCGATTCAGGATGTATTGCAACAGAATCCAGAACTGATTCATTTTTTAAAATCTGCACATGCAGATGCGACTTTAATTGCCGGAAACTGCACCGGGAATTTTTTTCTGGCAGAAGCCGGTATTTTAGATAATCGCGTGGCAACGACGCATTGGGGCTTTCAAGATATTTTCCGGAAGCATTATCCGCAAGTCAAATTGAATGCCGATCTGATGATTAGCCGCGACCAGAATATCTATTGTGCGGGTGGAGGCCTGGCCTGGTTCGACCTAGGCTTACATCTGATTGAACGCTTTTATGGCTTTGAGGTGGCCATGCAATCGGCCAAATCTTTTGTGATTGATTACCGCCGAGATAGCCAGTTGTCTTATTCATTGCTGAATATTGGCCAGCCGCACCATGATGAACTGGTACAAAAAATCCAGAACTGGCTAGAGCAGCATTTTCATGAAGATTTTAGTTTGAACGAGCTGGCAGAGCAGTTTAATGTGACCGGCCGAACCCTGATTCGACGCTTTAAACAAGCCTTAGACATACCGCCCAATCAGTATCTACAAGCGATCCGGATTGAAGCCGCACGTAAACGACTGGAAGAAACCGATCAAGCTGTGGATGTGATTATGCAAAATATTGGTTATCAGGACCCAAGTTCATTTCGCCGTTTATTTCATAGAAAAACTGGCTTGACGCCGTTGGAATATCGGCGCCGCTTTAGCCGTCGCTTTTAGAAGTGTTTAATAAGAAGGTTGTATTTCCCCCGCTTTACGGCCATGCAACAGGTAATACCAGATCAGACAGCTGATGGTCAGTACAGCAGAGTACAGGTAAAGTTGACGATAACCGATCTGATCCAGAAGCATGCCGAGGAAATAAGGTCCAAAACCCAAACCTGCATCTAGCGCAATAAAGAAGGTTGAAGTCGCCAGCCCCATACGCTGCAAACTGGTACTTTTTACCGCAATGGTCTGACAGACGGACTGGAGATTACCAAAGCCAAAACCAAGCAGTGCGGCGCTGGCCAATAACATCGTAGCATTATGGGCCTGACTGAGTAATAAAATTCCTAAGGCCATAATCACAATGGCCGGATAGATGATGATGTTTTCACCTTTACGATCCATTAGCGGGCCGGTAAATGGACGTGAAAGCAAAATCGCAATGGCATACATCAGAAAGAAAAAAGAAGCCGTTTCGACTAAATTAATCTCTTTGGCATAGAAATGAATAAAAGATAAGACGCCGGAATAGCAGGTTGCCACAATCAGAACAATCATCGAAATCGGCAAAGCCTTGGGTTCAATATATTGCGCCAGTCTGCTAGATGATTGATTTTCTATATGATTGACTGGATTCGTTATTTTAATCTGTGGCGGCTGAATAAACAGGCTGCAAATCAGGCAGCTGAGTGCGACTACACTGGTAAAAACAAAAATCACCTGATAGTTAAAATTTGACATTAGCCAGATGCCTAAGAAGGGGCCAATCGCTGTGCCAAGTGTGCTGCTCATACTAAAATAACCAATGCCTTCACCACGTCGAGTCGCAGGAATGGTCTGGGCAATCACGGTGCCTAATACCGTTGAGGCCACACCCATCATAAAACCGTGCATCAGACGGATGCCCAGTAAAATTTCCAGCTTGGCCGGAATCAGATAGAGGCCAGAAAAAAGCAGAAAACCTGTCAGACCGGCCACAAGCGTAATTTTTAGGCCCAAACGGTTTAGCAGTTTCCCGATAATAAGACGGCCGAATAAGGTACCGACAATAAACAAGCCAGAAACCAGCCCTGCCTGTGCCGTGGTTGCACCTAATTCTGCTACCGAGTAGCCGACAATCACAATCACCAGCAAATAAAACACCAGCACCAACTGGAAATTCACCAGACTGATCAAAATAAAATTGGGAGTCCATAAAGGCGTTTGTTCTTGGCTCATTAAAGTCGATCCTGCGAAGCGGGTTGTAACTGCTGAATGAGCTGCATCAAGATATTTTTACTACTTTCAATATCATCTGAGGCAATTTGCTCAAGCAACTGCTTTTCAAATGCCTCAATCTGTGTGGAACCCAGGGCAAAAGTCTCGACTCCTTGCTCACTCAGTGTGAATAGCTTCTGACGCTTGTCTGCAGTTTCGAGTTGGCTAATTAGACCGAGTTCCACTAAATTCTGGATACGTTTACTGATGCTGGGTTTAGATACGTTCAAATAATGAGAAATATCCATCAGGGTACATTGCTGATGCGTCTGAATCACATACAGCACTTGCCATAAGGAATAATTTAACTGTGAAGATAATAAAATCGTATTTATTTCATCACTGAGTAACCGTGCACAACGTAATAACAAGGCGCGAAATGGAAGAGAGGCAGAAGGCATATAGTTAACCTGGCTAACTAATTTAGAGCCAATTTACGCCTATTTGGGGGATTACACAAGTGGTCACCGTTCAATTAAATATTCACTTGCATATTTAATTAAATAGCGCTTACACATTGTTAACTTGAGTAAAAAATAACCGACAAAAGTCTACATATTGCCAAGCCAAATTAAGCCTAAGCTAAGACCAAGAAAAAACACTTCACTAATAAATCTAAGCAAGGCTCCTACAAATAATTATATATAGGTGAAATGTATGACCCTGGGTTTAACCGCATTAGAGTTAGCGCGAATACAATTCGCCTTTACTGTCTCTTTTCATATTATTTTTCCTGCAATCTCAATCGGATTGGCCAGCTTTTTGGCGATTCTGGAATGGCGCTGGCTCAAAACCCAAGACCCGATTTATCGGGATCTGTTTAAGTTTTGGGTGAAAATCTTCGCTGTAGCATTTGGGATGGGCGTGGTCTCTGGCGTGGTCATGAGCTATCAGTTCGGCACCAACTGGAGTGAATTCTCCCGGATTGCAGGTGGCGTGACTGGCCCATTACTGGCCTATGAAGTTCTTACCGCCTTTTTTCTGGAAGCGGGCTTTTTGGGAATTATGCTCTTCGGCTGGGGACGGGTGGGGCCACGTGCACACTTTTTCTCGACCTTGATGGTCGCGGTAGGCACCTGTATCTCGATGTTCTGGATTTTATCCTCCAATAGCTGGATGCAAACGCCGCAAGGCTTTGCCATCGAAAATGGTCTGTTTGTCCCCAAAGACTGGATCGCCATCGTATTTAACCCGTCATTTCCCTACCGTTTGGCGCATATGGCCATTGCTGCCTTTTTGGTTTCTGCATTGCTGGTGGCAGCCACAGCAGCCTGGCATCTTATTCAGGGCCGTCGTGATGCCTTGGTCAAAACTTCATTTTCCATGGCAATGTGGCTGATTCTGGCACTTGCGCCGCTACAGGTTTTGGTGGGTGATGTACATGGTCTAAATACGCTTGAACATCAACCCGCCAAACTGGCGGCAATGGAAGGTCATTGGGAAACCAATCATGATGGCGGCATGCCTTTATATCTGTTTGGACTGCCAGATATGCAGGCTGAGGAAACCAAATATGCCATCGCCATTCCTAATCTGGGCAGCTTGATCCTGACACATTCCATGGACGGCACTGTTACCGGCTTAAAGGATTTTGTACCTGAAGACCGTCCTAATTCGGCAATCGTGTTCTGGAGTTTTCGGATCATGGTCGGGCTAGGAATGTTGATGCTACTGCTGGCAATCTGGGGGGCATGGTCACGTAAAAAAGGTCGCTTTTATGAATCCCGAGGATTACATCGGTTTGCCCTGATTATGGGGCCTTCCGGTTTTATTGCCATGCTGGCTGGGTGGTTTACGACGGAGGTTGGCCGTCAACCCTGGGTGGTCTATGGCATCATGCGTACCAAAGATGCCCTATCGCCGGTATCGGCAGAGCAGGTAGGCTTGACCCTGATTATCTTTGTCGTGGTCTACTGTGTGGTCTTTGGCGCCGGTATTTATTATATGTTGCGACTCATGCACAAAGGCCCGGAATTTATTCATTCTACACCCCCACATGAAATTGATAGTGACGTAATTCAGGCATCTCGCCGGCCATTGAGCAGTATTCGCGAGAGTATTGAGGATGGGGCCGATAATGCAGATCAGGAGAATAAAAAATGATTGATTTGTCATTGATTTGGGTGGTGATCATCGCCGTTGGTGTCCTGATCTATGTCATTCTGGATGGTTTTGATCTGGGCATTGGCATTCTATTTCCGTTTTTTCCGCATCAGGATGACCGTGATGTGATGATGAATACTGTTGCGCCTGTCTGGGATGGCAATGAAACCTGGATGGTATTGGGTGGCGCAGGTTTATTTGCAGCATTTCCGCTGGTCTATTCCACCGTATTATCTGCACTGTATATGCCGATCATCCTGATGGTGATTGCGCTGATCTTCCGTGGTGTTGCTTTTGAATTCCGTTTTAAGGCCAATCGCAGTAAACATTGGTGGGACAAAGCCTTTATTGGTGGTTCTGCGCTGACCAGCTTCCTGCAAGGGGTGATTTTAGGCGCTTATATTCAGGGAATTGAAACCCGAAATGGCATTTATGCGGGCGGCGGGCTGGACTGGTTGACACCATTTAGCCTGTTTACCGGTCTGAGTGTCATGGTGCTGTATGCTGCCTTAGGCTGTGGCTGGCTGATTTTTAGAACGGCCGATCAGTTACAAGACCGTATGTATCAGCTAATGCCAAAAATGATTATCGCCTTATTGATTATCCTGGGCGCTGTCAGTATTTATACGCCGCTGACTCATCCGCAGATTGCGGAACGCTGGTTTAGTCAGCCACAATTTATGTATCTCATGCCCGTGCCGATCTTAGTCCTGTTATTTACCTGGCTGGCTTTACGTGCCTGCAAACAACGTAAGGAACTTAGCCCATTCATGTACATGCTGGTGCTGGTTTTTCTGGCCTATACCGGATTTCTGATCAGTCTCTGGCCTTATATCATTCCACCGTCATTGACCATCTGGGAGGCGGCAGCGCCAGAAAGTAGTCAATTATTTACCTTAATTGGTGCTTTATTACTTATTCCAATCATTCTGATTTATACCGGCGTGTCGTACTGGGTATTCCGCCATAAAGTGCGGGTCGGGGATGATGGCTATCATTAAGGAGCAACAATGAAAGGGAAGCAGATATTATGGTTTGTGGGCCTATGGATTTTAGGCTTCGTTACTCTGGCTTTAATTGCAGGCGCATTCAGGTTTTTTGTCCATCTGGCGTATTAATTTAAAAATTAAAAAGTGATCTGGCGAGCCGGATCACTTTTTAATAGCGAAGAGAAATCAGCAAAGATTAGGATTTTACCTGTTTTCGATACACACTTGGGCGTACAGGTCGGCTACTTTTCCAGAGTCCTTTTTTCTGTTTTTTGGCTTTGTTTTGCAAGTCCAGCATATAGCGTAAATGGTTTTTATCTTTAATATAATCTTCGTAGACCCATGCTGCGCCGCGTTTCACGATTTCTTCATTGATATTTTTACGATAGCGGTAAACGACGCCGACGCAGCGACCATAACGGTCAATATCTGTAATTTTCACGCGAACTATTTTGTTTTTCACCATGCTTTTAACTAGACGCTGTGACTCTTTGCCATAGCTTTGGCTGGATTCTGGCGCATCCACATAGGCAAAACGTAGTCTGGTTTCAGAACGTCTAATATTGAAACGGTAGCAGGTGAGGGTATCCCCATCGCTAACCGCCTTAACACGACACCAGTATTTCTGTCCTTTTTTAAAGGGACGAAATATATCCTTGAGGTAAATGGTGAGTTTGTGCAGCAAATAATAGGAAAAGCATAAGGCAAATAAACCCAGCACAATTTGCCAGGTGGGAGAAAGAGGCAACAAGCTAAAATCCAGATCATCAAAAAAAGCTGCAGAAGAACAACAGCAAGCAGATGCATGATTGTAGAGGAAAGCCCCAAGCACTAGAGTTCAAAAGCTAAACAGTCAGTGTTTCATTTTGTATTTATAAATAGCCTAAGAGATTTAGGTTGAGCCTGACATTTCAGGCTACAATACCAACCATTAGAATAGCCTAAGCAAAATTAATATCCACTTAAAATAGCCTAAGTAAAAATGTTATTAATTTCGCTTCGCAAAAATTGATGTCTTTTATTTTCCTGTAAATCTTTGTGCCAATACATTCCCATATTAATCTTAGGCAGTTGCACAGGCACTTCAAAAAAATTCAGAATTTTGGCTATCTGTAAATGCTCTAAGATATTGCGTGGCATAGTCAACATCGCTTGGGGATATTGCTCCAAAATTTGCAACGCAGTTGAATAATGCTGACAGCGTAAAAAAATTTGTCTTGAAAGCTGCTTACGGCTCAAATACAGATCTTCAATTAGGATACCTGTACGGCGAGATGATACGCCTATATGTGGGGAGGAAAGATAGGATTGTTCTGAAATTTTATTTTGCTGCGTACAGACGACAAATTCATCTTGTACTAAGGGTTCAAACTGAATTTTATCTCCCAGTTTTTGCTCAAGATCCATGACAAAATCGACCTGCTGCGCTGCCAGGTCAGCACTGATATTTTTACGATCCAGTTTGATGCTACTAAACTGAATATCCAGATTCATTTTCTGAAAATGTGCCACCAACTTTGGAAAAATCATTGGTTCAATTTCATCATGTACGGCAATTTTTAAACTTTGCACCATATTTGGTTGAAATTGTTGATGCTGAATAGAAATACTTTGAATCGTCATCAGGGCATTTTTAATGGCGGGATAAATCTGTTCAGCAAACGGCGTGGGTTGCATTTTTGCACCAAAACGTACGAACAGATCATCCTGCAACTGATTTCTGAGCCGCTGCAAAGCGTGACTGGCAGCAGATTGGGTGATACATAATCGCTGTGCTGCTTTAGAAATACTGTTCTGTTCAAAAATAGCGACAAAAAGTGGATATAAATTGATATCTATACGATAGAAAACACTCATATCCATCAGTGTTTTATTATGAATGCTATGCATGATGAGCTATGGATTAAAATCATTTTATTCATAATAGTTTTTAAGTTAAGGTCTTGTAAAGCAGAATACAAAATATCCAGAGGGAAATAGCCATGTTTGAGTTATCCACACGCGCACAAGACTATGTTGAACGGACTAAAAAATTTATTAAAGATGAAATCGACGCTGTTGAAGCCGATTTTTGGCAGCAAGTGCATGAGTTAAATCAAGGCAGTGACTGGACCAAATGGCAATGGCCGACTGAACTGGAAACTTTAAAAGCCAAAGCCAAAGCAGCAGGGCTGTGGAATATGTTTCTGCCATGTCCTGAACTGGGCCAAGGTTTATCAGTCAATGAATATGCTCATATTGCCGAGCTTTCGGGCCGTAGCCTGATTGCACCGACCGTATTTAACTGTAATGCGCCAGACAGCGGCAATATGGAAGTCCTCTGGCGTTATGGCTCTGAAGAACAGAAACAGCAATGGCTTCTGCCATTACTTGAAGGCAAAATCCGTTCTGTATTTTGTATGACTGAACCGGCGGTGGCTTCTAGTGACGCGACCAATATGCAAGCAACGGCGGTCATCGAAGGTGATGAAATTGTTCTGAATGGCCGTAAATGGTGGTCATCAGGTCTGGGCGATCCCAATGCCAAAGTCATTATTTTTATGGCACATACGCCAGATGAAAGCAAAGACCGTCATCATCAGCATTCCATGGTTCTGGTTCCTGTCGATACGGCGGGTGTGAAAATCGAAAGAATGTTACCGGTATTTGGCGACTATGATGCACCGCATGGTCATGGTGAAGTCAGTTTTGAAAATGTCCGCGTTCCAGTTGCCAGTTTTATTGGTGGTGCCGGTCAAGGCTTTGAAATTGCTCAAGGTCGTCTCGGGCCAGGCCGTATTCACCACTGTATGCGTTGTATCGGCGCTGCGGAAAAATCTTTGGAGCTGATGATTGACCGCGGTATGAACCGGACTGCCTTTGGTAAAGAAATTTTAAAACTGGGAGGCAATCTGGAACGTGTTGCTGAAGCACGGGTCGCGATTGATCAGGCACGTCTTTTAACCTTGTATGCAGCCTATAAAATGGATACTTTAGGGAATATGGCGGCTTTGACTGAAATCTCGGCCATTAAAGTGGTTGCGCCAAGTGTATTAGAAAAAGTAGTGGACATGGCCATACAAATTCACGGTGGTGCTGGTGTCTCCCGTGATACGCCACTCACCGGATTCTTTGCTCAGGCACGTGCCCTACGTTTGGCGGATGGACCAGATGAAGTGCATAAAGGTATGATCGCAAAACTGGAACTGGCTAAACGCGGTTACAGTACACGCCATAAAAAATAAGCTTAAACACGATATAAAGTTTGAAGACATTTGAAAAAGAATTGAAGGAAAAATTATGGCAGTTATTGATGTCGGTGGATCGGTTCGTGCAGGTGAGGAACTGGATGTTCAGGCTGTAGGAAACTGGCTGATTGGGCAGGGCGTTCAACTTGAAGGCCCGGTCGAAGTTACTCAATATTCGGGTGGCGCATCGAACTGGACCTATCGTCTGAAATATGACAATGCCGATTTAATCCTGCGTCGTCCACCCAAAGGTACCAAAGCCAAATCTGCCCACGACATGGCCCGTGAATTTAAGGTTCAGTATGCACTTTCCGAGTTTTATCCGGTATTACCAGAGATGGTGGCACTTTGTCAGGATGAATCCGTGATTGGCTGCGACTTCTATGTGATGAAACGCATTGAAGGCATTATTCCACGCGCCAATTTACCCAGAGAGCTGAATTTTAATGAAGCTCAGGTACGTGAACTGTGTATTAACGTCATTGATAAGCTGATTGAGTTGCATCAGGTGCCTTATGTGGGTACTGAACTGGAGAAATTAGGCAAAGGCGAGGGCTATTGTCATCGTCAGGTAGACGGTTGGGATGCACGTTATACCAAAGTCAAGACCTTGAATGTGCCATCTTTCAGATATGTCCGTCAGTGGCTTAAAGACAATACCCCAGCGGATGCTAAAACCTGTCTGATTCACAATGACTGGCGTTTTGATAATGTCATTTTAGATCCAAACGATCCGACTCAAGTCATTGGCGTTCTGGATTGGGAAATGGCGACACTCGGTGATCCATTGATGGATCTGGGTTCAGCTTTGGCTTACTGGGTTGAAGATACGGATAATGCAATTTTTAAAGCCACACGTCGTCAACCCACCAACTTAAAAGGCATGTTTAGCCGTAAAGAAGTGGTGGATTATTATCTGGAAAAAACCGGATTAACCCCTGAAAACTGGACCTTCTATGAAGTCTTTGGAATTTTCCGTTTAGCGGTGATCGCGCAGCAAATTTATTATCGCTATTATCATAAACAGACCAATAATCCAGCATTTAAGGATTTCTGGATTGTGATTCATGCCTTGCATATTCGTGCCTTAAAACTGATTGGCCGCCAGAAAATTGAGGCCAATGATATTGCACAGAAATATATGACCAAATTTAAGGAGTTCATGCCGAAATGACGACGATTTATTTAATCCGCCATGGACAGGCGTCTTTCGGTGCAGAAAGCTATGACAAACTTTCTCCAAATGGTGAATTACAAGCCAAATTATTGGGCCGCTATTTTGATGAAATTTTAAAAGAAGCACCTTATGTGGTGGCAGGCTCCATGCAGCGTCATCAACAAACGGCGCAATTGGCCTTGGCTGAATGTTTTCCTGAAAGTGAGCCAGTTACAGATTCAGCTTGGAACGAATTTAATCATCAACAAGTCTTTGCTCAATATGAGCCACGCTTTAATCAGCCAGAACTGCTGAAAGAAGATGTATCGCAGCATGCCAATCCACGCGCCTATTTAAGTAAAATTTTTGAAGGTGCAATTGAGCGCTGGACTGGCGGTGACTATCACCATGAATATGAAGAATCCTGGCCAGATTTCAAACATCGGGTGGAAACGGCATTGCAGCATTTGTGTGATGATCTGGCTGAAAAGAAACCGCGCTATGCTGTAGTGTTTACGTCGGGCGGAGTCATTTCGGTTGCTGCGGGCAAAATTCTCGGTTTGTCTCCGAATAAAACTTTTGCTTTAAACTGGGCAATTACCAATACCAGCATGACCACGCTACGTCTGGTAGGCAACCAACCCCAGCTATTAAGCCTAAATGAACATCATTATATTAAAGCGCAACGTCCGGATTTATTGACCTGGATTTAAATCTATATTGCAAATCTGATTGCTTAGAAAAATAAAGGAATAAGGTAAAACACATGGCAAAAACAATTTTAATTACTGGTGCAAGTTCAGGAATTGGTGCAGGTATGGCACGCGAATTTGCTCAGAAAGGCTATAACCTGGCCATCTGCGCGCGTCGCCTGGATCGTTTGGAAATACTTAAACAAGAGTTGGAGAGTCAATACGGCATTCAAGTAATTGCTAAAACTTTAGATGTCACTAATTATGATCAGGTCTTTGACGTATTTCGTGCTTTTAAACAAGATTTTGGCACGATTGACCGAGTGATTGTCAATGCCGGAGTCGGTGAAGGCCGTCGTATTGGCAAGGGCAACTTTGCCATTAATAAGGCCACAGTTGAAACCAATTTCATTTCGGCCTTGGCACAATGTGAAGCAGCAGTAGAGATTTTCCGGGCGCAAAATTCAGGCCATCTGGTCATGATTTCTTCAATGAGTGCCATGCGCGGTATGCCTAAACATTTAACCGCTTATGGTGCAAGTAAGGCAGGTGTTGCACATCTGGCCGAAGGGATTCGTGCCGAACTGATTGATACACCAATCAAAGTCACCACAATTTTCCCGGGCTATATTCGTACCGAACTTAATGAAGGCGCCAAGAAACTGCCATTTGAAGTGGATGAAAAAACCGGATCGCGTTTACTTGCTGCTGAAATTGAAAAAGCGCCAGTAAAGGCTTATGTGCCAAAATGGCCATGGCTGCCATTGGGTCTGGCGATGAAAATATTGCCGCTGAAATTGGTGAATAAATTAGGCTAAGATTTAAAATCTAAAAGCTCCATAAGGGGCTTTTTACTTTTCTAGAACTTCAGAAATTTTTTTGCTGGTAATTTCACTTGAAAAAATTGCTTTGCAAAGTCAACGCTAATGCTGACGTTATCAAAGTTACAGATAAAAATGTGCCAAATACATGCACTATCCTGTGTAAAGAAAACAAAGCTCGTTAATTCGATTAATCAGGATCAGGTAGTTTGATAAGCTTTTAATAATGAAATATTTATTATTTCAAGGCAAACCAAGTTTAATTAATATAGAGATAAATTTCTGTTAAAAAACAGATTTTTTAGAGACTGAATCTCATAAAAAATTACGCATGACCTCCCTGTATTTTTATTCATCTTAGAAAAAGTGCCAAAATTGTCCAAAACTTGGACATACTCGCTCGGACAGTCAAAAGATCACTTCTCTTTTTTTTAATTTCCTTTAATGTGCAACTGTCCAGAAATTAAAGGTTCTCTATATGTCTACATCTTCAGAGATGACAGACCAGCAGCGTATCTCCAAAGTTAGAACTGTGGTGACACAGGCAGGTGAAGATTTACGTAACCGTTATCCAATATTGAAACATCAAAATTTTATTGGTGCCAGTATTCTCGGTTTTGCCTGGATCGGTATGGTTTTATGCGCATTGGCCTATGCCTATGGCTATCTTTCTGTATGGCTGACGATTCCTTTAATTGCAATTTTTGCTTCACTGACGCATGAATTAGAGCATGACTTAATTCATTATATGTATTTCAAAAAAACGCCCTGGGCACATCACTTGATGCTGGCTTTGGTGTGGTTGGCGCGTCCAAATACCATTAGTCCGTGGGCACGTCGTCGTTTACACCTGCATCATCATAAATATTCTGGAACTGAACATGATCTGGAAGAACGTGGAATCAGTAATGGTATGCCGTGGGGAATTCGCCGGATTTTGATCATCAGTGATCAATTGATGTCGGTTTATCTGCGTCCTTTCCAGATGTTTAAAATGATCCATCTTTTTCTGGAAAAACAGCCTGAAAAAGAACGTAAAATTGCCATGATTTCCCAGCTATTGGGCTTTGTGCCATTAAGCATTCTTTATTATGGCTTGTTCTATTTATTTGTCGTGTTCCATGTTTCAAATGCAATCGTGCCTTTATTTGGCTATGAGATGCGCTGGTCGCAAGTCGTAATCGAAGCAATGCCAATCATTAATTTTATTGCAGTCATCTGGCTGATTCCCAATTTTATCCGTTCATTTAGCCTGCAATTTGTCAGCTCGAATATGCATTATTATGGCGATATTGATCCGAGGGATGTCATCAAGCAAACACAAGTACTGACGCCTTGGTGGATGATGCCATTTCAGTTGTTCTGCTGCAACTTTGGGGCCACGCATGCGATTCATCACTTTGTCGTTAAAGAGCCTTTTTATATTCGTCAAATGACCTCGAAAACGGCGCATAAAGTGATGAAAGAAGTGGGCGTACGTTTTAATGACCTAGGCACATTTAAACGTTTAAACCGCTGGAATGATATTCAAACAAAATAAAACTGAATTAAAAAAATCCTGCAAATGCAGGATTTTTTTATCTATTCTTTGGAATTTGCAAAGAAGTGCAGCAAAGCATCTTGTAATATCATCTGCCAAATTGCATAGGAATGTGCGCCTTCATAAACCTGATATCTGACCTCATGCCCTTTGGATTTTAAAGCTTGTGCCACGATGGGTGACGTTTCCAGAATACTTAAGTCATTGTTGGTACGCGAGGATTCATAACGATTCGCTGAAATATGAAAATACTGTTGAGGCTGATTCTTTAAGTTATGAATCAATTGATTCATACCATTGATTTTTGAGTGTGGTTCAGGTGACCACCAGAACGAGCCGGATAAAGGCACAGCATGACTAATGTGCTGCGGATTTTCCAAGGCAAGATAAGCTGCACTCAGCCCTCCCAAACTGGAACCGAGAAGAACTGTTTTTTGCTTATCACGTACAATTTTCTGATCGAGCCAAGGCAAAAATTCCTGATTAAAAAAACCTGAAAATCTCGGGTTTGGTGTCAGCTCTTTAGGACGAAGTTCACTATTCGGTGCATGTAAAAAAACCGCTTGAATCGGTGGAAGTTTGCCTTGTTCCACCAGAATATCCAGCACTTTTGGCACATCAAGCAAATGGGCATATTCATTTCCATCAAAGAAAATAGCCGTGATATAAGATTGTTGTGCAGTTTTTTTAGATTGATAGATTTCAACGCGACGTTGATTTTTTAAAAACTGGCTGGATAGCTGATAACGTTTTAGTTCAGGCTGCGGATGATCTGGATAGCGTTTAGGATCGATAAAGGGAGGGGCTTGATCCAGGGCGATAATATTTTCATTCCTCAGTTTAGAGGCAGTATTTTCTTTAAGCCAGCGTTTTGGATTCAATGGATCAAGTTGTAATACCTGCAATACAGCACGGCGCTGCGCCCGGGGTTCTTTGAGTTCTGGGTTTAAATGTGCACAGTAATTCGATAGATAACCCTCCAGATTTGGTAAATCCACTGCAAAACTATAACTGCCGATATAGCGACGGTTCACAATATTTTCCTTAAACCAGATCTCGGTATCGGGCAGGCGAGTCAACCATTCATGATCATTACTCGGGCCACCGACCAGACGCACATTATGTTTGGCTGCTTTCCATAAAAAAATCAGTCGAACATGATCCTGATCAAGTGGCTCAATAATCGGTGTAGTTTGATTTTGCACTTTTTCCCAGAATTGTTGGATTAATCCGGCTCGGTTTTCAGGATACTGCTTTAATTGCTGCTGTAAACTTTTTAACAGGTCGCTTTCGGGTTGAACTGCTTCACACGCTGCAGCATAAGGTGCTTGCTCCATTGAGGAAGGTGAATCTGCCAAACTATGTAATGATAGTGCGCTTAGTAAGAGTGTGCTTAAGTATAAGTATTTCAAATCATCCCCTGTTAGTTTAAAAAAGTAATGATAATTATTATCAATTATAAACACAGATTTGTCTTTCAATTATTTTTATATATTTATTCAATTATTTACATGATGTTTTATCAAAATTCATAGCATGACAGGTTACAATAAAGTTCTAATTCATTGTTTTATATTTAAAGTATAGATTTATGTGGCTGAAAATATCGACTCTTGCATTAATTCCAGCATTGGTAATTCAGGGCAATCGCGTCAAAAAAAACACTGTGCAACTCCCAGAACCGGAGGGTGAACGTGAAGGAACGTGCGGTCAAGGCCAGCCGCTTTCTATACTGATTGTCGGCGATTCTGCGGCTGCCGGCGTTGGGGTAGAGCATCAGGATGATGCATTGCTGGGCGCCATTTTAAAAGATTTGCAGCATAACTTTAAAATTCAATGGAAATTGCATGCAAAAACAGGGGATAGCACAGCTAAAGTGATTCGTGCCATAGAACAACTGGAGACAGAACATTTTGATGTGGTCATTAGCTCAGTTGGTGTAAATGATGTAACCAAGCTCATGCCGGCTGATATCTGGATTCAAAAACAGAAAAAACTATATGCTATGATTCAGCAAAAATTCAGTCCTGAATTGGTCATTGCAGCAGGTGTGCCACCCATGAATATGTTCCCGGCATTACCAAATCCTTTGGCCTGGTTATTTGGACAATATGCCAAAAAAATGAATCAGCAACTGGCGAAATTCGTAGCAAGCCAAGACAGCATGCAATGGATTGAATATGATATTGAAAAATATCGTGCCATGAATTTAGAAATGGCTGCAGATGGTTTTCATCCGAGTAAGGAAGTTTATACACTTTGGGGACAAGAAGTGGCTAGCAAGATTCGGCAGACACTCTAAAATAGTTGAAAGTTCTCAATTTAAGGAATTCTATGTCTGATATTGAAACGCATCCATTACCGCCTTTTTTACCGCCAAATGCCAAATTACTGATGTTGGGTAGTTTTCCACCACCAGCAACTCGCTGGAAAATGAATTTTTATTATCCAAATTATCAAAACGATATGTGGCGGATTTTTGGTTTAATTTTCTTTCAAAATAAAGATTACTTTCTGGATATTGAGAATAAAAAATTTCAGGAATCATTGATCCGTGAATTTCTATTGGAGACTGGAATTGCGATTTTTGATAGTGCCTCTCAGATCAGACGGCTGACGGGCAATGCTTCAGATAAGTTTCTGGAAATTGTGGTACCGACCAATTTAAAGGATTTATTGCTACAGATCCCAGAATGTACCTACATTATGACCACCGGTGATAAAGCCACCGATACCATGATGCTGTCTATGCCTGAAGATGCAGAAAAGCCCAAAATTGGAGAGCCGACGCAAACCAACCTGGAAGGACGCGAACTGCATTTATATCGAATGCCATCTTCATCTCGAGCTTATCCTCTGGCTTTAGATAGAAAAGCTGAAGCTTATCGACAACTCTTTTTAGATGTTGGACTGGTCTAGCGGATGACAGGAGAAAATTAATGAAATCGAAGCTCACTCTGATTTTTTCTTAGTTAAACTTAGAATATGTAAGAATTTTTAAAACAAGAGGTTGTTCTGAATTTTGGTGATTATATTGCTATTTTCTCATTATTTTTATAATGAACAGGCTGACATGATTTAAGCAGAGTCTTATTGCTGGATGCTATACTCGGCATTCATTGGTTTAAGAACATTCACACATAAAAAAGGGTGAATGTGGTCACCCTATATTTATTTCAATGCTAAATCACTGCTCAATCCTGATATTCCACATAGTCCCACAGGTTTAAACGGGTTTTAATTTCCTGACGGATCTCTGGCAACATCGGCAATAACGTCCCATCAATCCATAAACTGAGCGCCTGTGCAGAGAGCAATTGCTGTTGTTCATCGACTAGTTGTGCGCCTTTTAAGATCACGCAGGTTTCTTCAAGCGCTTCAGTTTCGACACCTTTGAATAATACCTGTAAATCATGACCGCTATCGTGAATCAACCACTCTAACTCGAGCTGTATATTTTCACTGGATTTTAGAACAACTTGACCCTGAATAATATCGGATTCAGACAGACAATCATGTTCTACCCGAATTTTGGCCAAATACCATTCTTGCTGAGATAAATCATGGAGAGTTTTTACAGGCGTCAGAATATCACTGAATTTAAACTGACGGCTTAAATCAAAAAATTGCATGGGAGTAGAGGGCGAAAAAATCGCAAAATATTGGAAAAGTTGAATTTTAAAGCAAGGCTAATCGCCTGTAAAACCCTTTAAGCGATGATAGCACCAGATGACTTGACGCTACCATGCCCGGAAAATAGATTCTGTACGTTGTGTAATACCAAAGTCATTACAATGTCATTACATTAGCCATTCCCCGGGGAATTTTGTCACCAGATTCATCATAAAACGCTGAAATTTTGTGGTTTCAGGGTCATGTACATGCTGAATAGTACGGCCATCTTTTTGATGTTCTAACCAGATTATTTCATCTTTTTCATTTAGTTTGAGCTGATAGGCCACGCGCGGTAAAAATTGATTCATCGCATTAGAGATTTCCTTTTGAAAATCTTCCGATTTAACCACCAAACCGACTTCGGTGTTCAGATAAGCTGAACGCGGATCAAAATTAAATGAACCCACAAACACCATACCATCCAGATCAAAAAATTTGGCATGTAGACTCGAACTGTTTTTATTTTTGGCCGGGATGATGTCACCAGTCATAATTTCATACCAAGTCCGTTCTGGCCGGACTATATACGGTTTAAACTCCCAGAGTTCGATGCCATTTTTCAAGAGCTGCTGACGATATTGCTGATAATAAGCATGTACCACAGCTACATCATTGGCCTGAAAAGAATTGGTCAGGATTCTAATTTTGACACCCTGTTGTGCACGCATACTTAAATAATCTGTGCCTTTTTGTGTGGGAATAAAATACGAGGAGACCAGTTCCAGATGATTTTTCGGCTCGCCCATCAGTTCAAGCATATGGGTGTAAATATAATCGCCATTTTTTGCATGAGGACGTGCTTTTGCGGGTGTATCCGCGACAAAATAAGCCTGTGCCCAGTAAATGGGTTGTTTCTTTAAGTGCTCTGCAACTTGTTTTTCGGCAATGCCTACTCGGCGTTTTAATTCAGTTTCATCCACTTCTTCGCGCGCAAAATCAGCTCTTAGCCTTTTTAACATTTCCGGATGACCTGAATCATTCAGAATCTGCCGAACATCATAACTCAGCTTATCATTCCAGAAATTGATGAAGGTCTGATTGGCATTTTCTACGGGTTGACCTGCAAAGAAAATATCGACATCGGTAAACTGGAAATTTTCGCTGGCATCAAAGTATTCACTGCTGATATTACGGCCACCAGTGACAGCTGCGGTACCGTCTGCAATGATCAGTTTATTGTGCATGCGATGATTGATCTGTTTCATTCTAAAGCCATAATCCAGCGCACGTAAATGACGGAATTTATAAGGATTAAAAATCCGCACTTCAAAGTTTGGGTGTTGGCTTAAGGCCAGCAGTTTATCATCAAGCTGGGTGCCATTTTGGTCATCAATCTGCACTCGCACCTTGACACCGCGATCTGCGGCTTTTAACAGCTGGGCCAGCATTATGTTGCCGATAAAATCATCCTTCCAGATGTAATATTGCAGATCCAGATGATATTGGGCTTTATTGATCAGGTGCAAACGTGCGGCCATACTCATAAAACCATCATAGAGTGGTAAAAAAGCAGTTTTTCCTTCATTCATCTGCTGTTTTGAAATTTGATTATCAATCCAGTGCGCAGGTCGAACCGGCGTGATTTCTGCTTGTTCAGCAGTATTTGCAGCCAGTTCGCAGCCAGAAAGAATCATGCTCAAAGTTAAAATGTTCAAACAAACAAAAGGTGAAGGGTTAGTCATTGATGTTCCATTAATTATAGGATTTTTTATTCCTTATCTTCTGATGTTAATAGTTGAATCTCCGAATAGAAAGAGGTTACTGTTAGTCATCTGTAAATCAGCAAAAAAGGATAGTTTTACATGAAATCACGTGCAGCGGTTGCGTTTGGTCCAGGTCAGCCCTTAAAGATCGTGGAAGTAGATGTTGCTCCACCCAAAGCAGGTGAAGTATTGGTAAAAATTAGCCATACCGGAGTGTGTCATACCGATGCATTCACGTTGTCTGGTGAAGATCCTGAAGGCGTATTTCCGGCGATTTTAGGCCATGAAGGCGCAGGTGTGGTGGTCGAAGTTGGTGAAGGTGTCACCAGTCTGAAACCGGGCGATCACGTAATTCCGCTTTATACTGCTGAATGTGGCGAATGCTTGTTCTGTCAATCTGGCAAAACCAACTTGTGTGTGGCTGTGCGTGCAACTCAAGGTAAGGGTGTCATGCCGGATGGAACCACACGTTTTTCTTATAATGGTGAGCCGATTTATCATTATATGGGCTGCTCAACCTTTTCTGAATATACCGTGGTTGCTGAAGTTTCCCTGGCAAAAATCAATCCTGAAGCCAATCATGAGCATGTCTGCCTGCTCGGCTGTGGCGTAACCACTGGTATTGGTGCGGTGCATAACACGGCCAAAGTCCAAGAAGGCGACAGTGTTGCAGTATTCGGTTTAGGTGGTATCGGTCTGGCTGTGGTACAAGGTGCACGTCAGGCCAAAGCAGGTCGTATTATTGTGGTAGACACCAATCCGGATAAGTTTGAACTGGCAAAACAGTTTGGTGCCACAGATTTCTTAAATCCAAAAGAATTTGATCAGCCAATCCAGCAGGTAATTGTAGAAATGACGGGTTGGGGCGTAGACCATTCATTTGAATGTATCGGTAATGTTGATGTAATGCGTTCAGCGCTTGAATGTGCGCACCGTGGCTGGGGTCAGTCGGTGATTATTGGAGTCGCTGGAGCAGGTAAAGAAATTTCCACCCGTCCATTCCAGTTAGTCACAGGCCGTAAATGGATGGGGACTGCATTCGGTGGAGTGAAGGGTCGTTCACAATTACCAAGCATGGTAGAACAATCCATGAAAGGTGAAATTCAACTTGAACCTTTTGTGACGCATACCATGCCGCTTGAACAGATCAATGATGCTTTTGACCTGATGCATGAAGGCAAATCAATTCGTACCGTTATTCATTTTGAATAAGTGAGCGTTTGATTTTGAAAAGACTGGTTTAATACCGGTCTTTTTTATGTGCGTTTCACTTAATTCAGGATACATTAGTGCATGAAAGCCTGACAGAGAATCACTGAACTAACACAAAGCTGCTAATGTCATTACATTCGAGATGCTTATATTAAATAGAGCGTATCAAAATACGTGATTAAACCATTTTAAAGAATAAGGATAAGCGCTATGTCGAATGATAATTTTGATCGTGATGTAATAAAAAACTCTCCTAAAGATGTGCGTGATGATTTAAATGCCGATCCAATTACCGGTGAACCGGGCGCACACCCTGTTGGTACAGGTGTAGGCGCTGCAGGTGGCGCAGCAGCAGGTGTAGCCATTGGTGCAGCAGGTGGCCCTGTAGGTGCAGCTGTGGGTGGGGTTGTTGGTGCAGTGGTCGGCGGTCTGGCAGGTAAGGGTGTCGGCGAAGCGATGAACCCAACAGAAGAACAAGCTTATTGGCGTGATAATTCCATTAATACACCATACTATTCAGAGGCTCGTACCACCTATAGCGATCTGGATTATGACCGTGATTATGATACGGCGTATCGGGTCGGTTATGAAAACCGCGGCAGCTATGATGCCAATACCCGTTTTGAAGATGTTGAACCTGAGCTTAGAGTAAAATGGGAACAGATGAAGGGCCAATCGCGTTTAAACTGGGAACAGGCGAAATATGCGGTACGTGATGCCTGGAATCGCGTTACACACTAATTTTTAATCTGTGTATTGAATTTGATTGGCAAGACCTATATTAAATTTACAGGTTTTGCCAATTTTATCGATATTCAACACTATTCAGTAAATTGATAAATAAAAGTAGAAAAGTTAATAAATATTTTTTTATATTTAATGCTTGTCAAATGCGCAGAGACCGCGTATTTTAATTTTAGATTCACATTTTATGAAAGACATAACATGTTAAAGCAACCTATCATTTCAAACGCATATTTTTATTTCTGGCAGTTTAGATAATTGCCTGAATGCGTTTGGGCAATGAACAGGTTGCCCACCAGTTTATACCTGATCGGCAACCCTGATCAGGTTTTTTTATGCTTATCATTTTTACAAAACTTTGGAGACAGCCATGACAAACTTTAACTATTCATATTTTAACAACTTTTATTGGTCTTACTTTAGTCAGCTCATGACACTCTCGACCTCGTTAATTAGACCCATAACGCTCAAATAAAAGTTTGGACTGATTGCCAGTCCCAGGATTAAAGTCATGAATACCTTAAATACATCACAACAACATCACGCTGAAACCATTTTAACTTTACCTCAGCAACTGAAACAGCAATTGCCCCTGTCTGCGCAATTGGCTCATCAAGTCGCTGAACAACGTCAAACCATTCAAAATATATTAGAAGGCAAGGACCATCGTTTAATGGTGGTTACAGGCCCGTGTTCCATTCATGACGAAGCCTCGGCTCTAGAATATGCAGAAAAATTAAAACAGCTACAAGCCCAGGTGTCTGATCAAATTTTTCTGGTCATGCGTGCTTATATCGAAAAACCACGCACGACCGTGGGCTGGAAAGGTTTTCTTTACGATCCGAACCTCGATGGTTCTTCCAATATGCAATTGGGCCTGGAAAAATCCCGTGCTTTATACCTTAAAATTATTGAAATGGGCTTGCCAATTGCATCTGAAATTTTAAGTCCGATGGCAACTGCTTATTTTGATGATCTACTGGCTTGGGGTGCCATTGGCGCACGCACTAGTGAATCGCAAATTCACCGTGAAATCTCAAGTCACATGCCCTACAGCATCGGTTTCAAAAACGGCACTGACGGTTCAATCCAGATTGCTCTGGATGCAATCCAGTCTGCCTCTCATCCGCATCAATTCCTAGGCATGAGTCAGTCCGGTTTACCCTGTATTTTAAACTCTCAGGGCAATCCTAAAGCACATTTGATTTTACGTGGCTCAAACAGTGGGCCGAATTACCAGTGCTCAGAAATCGAGAAAATCAAAGCGAAACACTCAGCAGAATTGCCAGCACTGGTGATTGACTGTAGTCATGGCAACAGTGCAAAAAATCCAATGCTGCAAGCTAAAGTGCTGGAGCAAATCGTCGCAGAACGCCTGCAGACCAATGTTCGCGGCGTAATGCTGGAAAGTCACTTGGTGGATGGCAACCAGAAAATTTCTGCAGAGATGGTGTATGGTCAATCAGTTACTGATGGATGTCTGGGCTGGGTAAAAACTGAACAGTTGTTGCTTGGCATTGCTCAGCATTTATCGCTTCGCTGTCTAAAACGCAGTGCATAAAGCTTTAAAAGCACTTTCTCTGAACAGGTTTGGTGAAAGTGCATTTTATTTTAGAAGCTTAAAGTGCTTCCCAGTAAATTGACTTAACATGAAATACATCACACAAATAAGATGATAAATTTTATAAAATAAATAAAATCTGTTTGTGTCCTCTTATAAATCCCTACACAATTAAAAGAGAATATATCCATTTGAATATATAACCTTTTTTTCAATAATTTAATGTCATGGCAGGTTGTTTGGGGATCTTGATGTTTGCAACAGAGCTCTTAGAAGAAGCACGAAAATTCATGCACCACATGCTGACCAAAGTGGTCGAATATGGTGGTTCAGATTTATTTATTACCGCCGACTTTCCACCGAGTATTAAACATCAGGGTTTAATGAAGCCTTTTGGACAGCAAGAACTGACGGCTGAAAAAACCAAGCTGTTTGCCTATAGCCTGATGAATCAAAAGCAGCGCAAGGAATTTGAAACAGAACTGGAGTGCAACTTTGCTATCACTGTGCCGGGTGTTTCGCGTTTTCGGGTTAACGTGTTCCAGCAACAACTGAATGTTGGTATGGTGATTCGTACTATTACCGCAGAAATTCCAAATTTCCAGAAGCTCAAACTTCCTGATTCACTTAAACATGTGATTATGGAGAAACGTGGTCTGGTGCTGGTGGTCGGGGGAACCGGCTCAGGAAAGTCAACCTCGCTCGCGGCGATGATTGACTACCGCAATGAAAATTCAGCCGGGCATATTATTACCGTGGAAGATCCGGTGGAGTATGTACATAAACATAAAAAATCCATGATTACGCATCGTGAAGTCGGTGTGGACTGTCATTCCTGGCACAATGCGCTGAAAAATACCTTGCGTCAGGCACCCGATGTGATTCTGATCGGGGAAATTCGTGATACTGAAACCATGGAACATGCGATTGCTTTTGCCGAAACCGGGCATCTTTGTCTGGGAACTTTGCACTCCAACAATGCCAATCAGACTTTAGACCGGATTATTAACTTCTTCCCGGAAGAGCGCCGCAATCAGTTATTGATGGATTTATCCTCGAATATGAAGGCGATTATTTCCCAGCGTCTGATTCGGACGCAGGATGGTAAAGGCCGTCGTGCAGCGATTGAAATCATGTTAAATACGCCATTGATTTCCGACCTGATTTTGAAAGGTGAGTTTCATGAGCTGAAAGCGATTATGGCAAAATCCCGTGAATTGGGGATGCAAACCTTTGACCAGGCCTTATTTGAATTGTATAACCAGGGCGAAATTTCTTATGAGGAAGCGTTACGCAATGCCGACTCCACCAATGAATTACGCTTACAGATCAAGCTAAAAAGTAATCGTCAGGATAATGCAGCAGTCGGAGAAAGTACGCAGTTTTCTATGCTACAAAAACCAAAACCTGAAGAAAAATCAGCAGAAAATCAAGCTGTAGCTGAATAAAGACTGTCTTGGGAAACAATCAAAACAGGTAGATTTGAATTCTGCCTGTTTTGGGTTAGCTATTTTTGACTGCTTTAGCCTGAACCACCAGATGAAAATATCCCATACTACTTAGGGTCAAGACGGCACAAATCACAAAAGCAGTTTGATAACTATAAGCTGCAATGATAGCACCGATCAGGACTGAGCCAATGGCAATACCCAGATCATAGCAGGTATAAAAAGTCGAAGTTGCGTAGCCAATCCGGTGTTTTGGTGCACGTTGAATGGCTAAGGTTTGAATGCACGGTTGCACACTACCAAAACCGACTCCGACCAGAACCGCAGCCAGCATAAAACCCCATAAAGTCTGAATCTGGCTCAGTAAAAACAGACCCAGACTAAAAGCCAGCAGTGCCGGATAAATCACGTATTGTGGACCTTTGCGGTCATAAATTTTTCCAGTGATCGGACGCAGGCTCATCATGGAAATTGCAAATACCACAAAGAATAAACCGGCATAGGCCATTAAATCCTTACTGGCTGCAAATGGCGCGATAAAAGACATGATGCTGGCATAAGAAAAGGAAATCAGCATGGCAAGTCCTGCCACAGGCAGTGCTTTCTTTTCGACAAAATCAGTCAGCCCTAGTGATGTTTTCTTGTCGGTGTGGTCGATCATTTTTTCAGGCTCTTTGACCGGAATCAGTAAACAGAAGATAAAGCCGATAAAAACCAAAGCGATCAACAAGGTGCTGACCTGAAAATAAGACCAATATTCAATCAAGCTCAGACCAATTAAAGGCCCCAAGACAATTCCCAGATTGACAGACATGACAAAATAACCCATGCCTTCGCCTTTACGCTGTTCTGGAATAAACTGGTTGACCACCGGCACACAGGCTGTGGTCAGAATACTAAACCAGATGCCATGCAAGAAACGGATGATAAACAGAATCGTGAGCTGATCAGCGAGCAGGTAAGCTAAGGAAAAAAGACTGAAAAATATTTCTGAGACAATTAAAGTTTTGCGTATGCCAAATTTTTCGATAATTAAGCCACTAAAAGGACGTACTGCAATGGCAGAGACCATAAATAAGGTCATGGCCAGACCAGCTTGGGTCAGATTACCACCTAATTCCTTTAAGATATAAATCGGCAGAATTGTGGTTTGCGCAAAATAGAAAATAAATAAAAACAGGTTGTTGGCCAGACACAGTACAAATGACTTGGTCCATAACGGCGCTACAATGGCATTCATGATTATCCTAAAATGATGGGTGATGAGACGCTGGTCTTAGAATGGGGGAATTATTGTTATAAATAAGTGTGGCATATTCAGGAGTGCAGCGCATCCTGTTCAGTACTTTAGGAAATATACGTGAAAAATACAATAATATTTTAATATGAATATATGTAATTGAAGCCGATTGGGAAAGCGGAACAATATCTATGGCATAAAAAAAATCAGCCCGCAGGCTGATTTTCTAAATATAAGCGGGTTTATAGGCCAGCTTCATATGCTGTATTGGAAAGCAGGTGTTCAACATCTGACATATTGTCTGGTTTGATTTTATAGATCCAGCCTTTGCCATAGGGATCGTCATTAATAAAATCAGGATCATCTTCAAGATCAGGATTGATTTCAACAACAATACCAGAAACAGGTGCATGAATATCAGACGCAGTTTTGACCGATTCAACTACACCGGCTTGCTGACCCGCAGTGATGTGTGAATCAAGATCTGGTGCCTCTACATAGACCAAATCACCTAATGCATCCTGTGCATGGTCGGAAATACCGGTCACAACAAGATCACCCTCAATGCGTACCCATTCATGCGTACTTGCGTACTTTAATTCTGAAGGATGATTCATTGATAACTCCTTAAAAATCTTTAGATCATTTTTGACATGTTTTATACATTCTTTTTGGCCAAAACAAAAGGCTTATGACCCTTTATAAATAAGGATCTTTGCGCCAGTTGCTCGGGCTGCGACCACTCCAGCGTTTAAATGCCCGGCTAAAATTGGCGACATCACTATAACCAAGTTCATCAGCAATCTGTTCCAAGCTAAAGTCGGTCCGGGACAATAACGACGTCGCATGCCGGTAGCGTACTTCATCGACCAGCGTAGAAAAAGAGGTACCTTCAGCCGCCAGCTGACGTTTTAGGGTGCGGTCGGACATATGCAGACGATCTGCCACACTTTCAATACTCAGATAATGCTGCTCGGAATGGGTCAGAATATCACGGACCCGCATCGCAATCCGGTGTCGCTCGCCCAAGGCCGAGAGTTCAGTTTCACACTGGTTAATTGCAATCTGGCTGGCAATCGGATCGGCATGCACCAGCTTGTTCATCAGGTAGCTCTTATCAAAACTCAAGATCAAATGCGGCTGTTCAAAGCGAAACTGATGATGTGGAAATTTGGCCATAAAGCGTTCAAAGCCTTCCGGTTTTTTGAAATCAAAATCGATTTCTCCAGCGGCATAATCAATTCCGGTAATGGCCTTGGCCATACTGATCATGCCAAAAATCAGTGCAATCGAGATTTCGGTGCGTAAGGGTTCCAGCTGAATATCGGTTTGCAACTGGACTGTAGCCTTGGCACCAAAGGTCGAAAAGAATAGCTGTAAAAAGGGCATACGCAGCTGGATGAAACGGTTGGCCAGTACTAATGCATCGGTAATATCCTTGGCCGTCATGATGGCATAGCCAATAAAACCATGAATAGAAATCCGCATCTGGGTACCCAGATGATAACCAAGTGTCGGTTCACCGCTCAGCTTGAGGGCATGTTTGACCAGTTCATTGGCCACAGGTGTCGGGATGCGAAAATCAGGATCCGCCAGCTGCTCCGTACTCAGGCCAAAGGGCTTGAACAACGATTCGTCATTATATCCCCAGCGGGAAATGACATCGAGCAGCAAAAGAGCGTATACACCTGGAATTCCATGATCTTGGCGTGGAGCAATTGTTTTCATGCGCGATCCGTTGCACTCACTTAAATTTTTTTATTTATGGTCTGATATTGGCATGAAACTGCCATTTTTTTCATTAAAATTGTTGGACAAAGTTTTGGCTATTGCCACAATCATTGTGGCAGATTAGCCTGAATTTCGCCTAAAAATCAATTTAAACCGGAGAAAATCCTCGTTTAAATACCACAATTTTAGTGGTTGAACTAAAAATCATTTTATGATGCTGGTCAAATGCCTGCGTCTGGTAGCTAACGATCCCACGGTCAGTTTTGCTTCTGGAGGGCTGAATATCCATGATTTCGACTTCGACGTGAATCTCATCCCCGGGGCGGGTCGGACAAGGCCAACGCAGATGCGACTCTGAACCAATGAGCCCATAAGCCACAGGAAAACATTCAGTCCACAAGCGCATAACCACTGCCGCAGTATGCCAACCACTGGCGGCAATTCCCTGAAATACCGGATGGGCTGCAGCTTGCTGTTCATCAGTATGAAAGACTTGTGGGTCATAAGCCCGGGCAAAATTTTGAATTTCTTCCAGTCCCATATGATATTTACGGCTGCTAAAGCGGTCAGCGATGTTCAAATCTTCCAAATACAGCATTATTCACGATCCTTCGTTGCTTTGATCTGTTGTTGTATCAGTAATCCGCCCGTTTGACGCTGCCAAAGCTGGGCGTAGATTCCATTTAATGCTACCAGTTCATCATGGGTACCTTGCTCGGCAATTTTGCCTTGATCCATTACAATCAGGCGATCCATCTGGGCAATTGTCGATAAACGATGCGCAATGGCAATTACGGTTTTGCCTTGCATCAGATCATCGAGGCTGTTTTGAATGGCCGCTTCGACTTCAGAATCCAGCGCACTGGTGGCTTCATCCAGAATCAGAATGGGTGCATCTTTTAGAAATACCCGTGCGATTGCAACACGTTGACGTTGACCACCAGAAAGTTTTACACCACGCTCACCGACATAAGCCTCATAGCCTCTTTTGCCGCGTAAGTCGGTCAGATGAGGAATAAACTCTTCTGCTTTGGCTTTACGTACCGCTTCATACATCTCTTGATCGGTTGCATCAGGACGACCATATTTGATGTTCTCTGCAACGGTACGATGCAGCAGCGAAGTGTCTTGAGTCACTAAAGCAATGTTCTTACGCAAACTGTCCTGCGTCACATCTTCAATGTTCTGCCCATCGATTAAAATACGACCTTGGTCAAGATGATAAAAATGCAGCAATAACTGAATCAGGGTCGATTTACCTGCGCCTGAACGTCCCACAATCCCGATTTTTTCACCCGGGCGAATGGTCAGGTTAAACTGGTCAATGACATTTTTATCATTATAGGCAAAGCTGACATTGTCGAATTTAATTTCACCATGCTGAAGCTGTAGCTCTTTGGCATTGGGTTTATCTTCAATGGCAATCTTGCGGCCTAAAGTTTTCATACCATCCTGAATGGTCCCGACATTTTCAAACAGGGCAGAGGTCTGCCACATCATAAACTCGGCAATACTGTTCAGTTTGAGTATCATGGCCGTGGTGGCTGCAATAATGCCCAATTCGGCCTGTCCTTCCATCCATAGCCAGATGGCCGTACCCAACACACCGCCATAGAGAATAATGCTCAGAAATAAAATACTGATTTCATACTGAGCCCCCAGACGCATCTGTTTGTAAACCGTGACCATAAATTCCTGCATGGAGGTTTTAGCATACTGGCTTTCTCGACCAGCATGGGCAAACAGCTTGACAGTCTGGATATTGGTATAGGCATCGGTGACACGGCCGGTCATGACGGCACGCGCATCGGCCTGTGACTTGGAAATCTTGCTTAAACGCGGAATAAAGTACCAGGCCGCACAGATAAATAGCAGTAGCCACACCATCAAAGGGATAACTAAATAGGGAGAAATATTGCCTAAAACGATATTGATGGTGACGAAATAAATCAGCACATAGGCCAGCATATCTCCCAAAATGACCCAGAATTCCCGGATGGCCAGCGCCGTTTGCATGACTTTGGCAGATAAACGTCCGGCAAAATCATTATGGAAAAAATCCAGACTTTGTTTCATCAGTAAATTATGAAAGCGCCAGCGTAAACGCATCGGAAAGTTGCTATACAAAATCTGGTGCTTGATCAGGGATTGGGCACTGGCAAAGAAAATATTGGCCAGCAGGATAATGCTCAGCAAGGTTAGGTTGCTGGCATGTTGTTCCAGAAAAGTATCTGGCTGGCTTTTGCTGAGCCAATTTACCAGATCGCCAATTTTTGAGTAGAGTAAGGCTTCAAAGCTGGCAGCACCGGCCGTACACAGCACCAGAATCAGCAAATAACGGCGCACACCGTAGGCTGCCTGCCAGACAAATGGAAAAAACTTGGTCGGTAAAGGTTGATTCAGGTTTTTGGTGGGATAGGGATCAACCAGTCTTTCAAGCCATCGAAACATTATCGTACTCTTATCATGCATTTTGCTTTGTAGTGATTATAAAGGATTGAATTTTTTTAAGCCTAGGATTAGATGAAATAGCCACAAAATTATTATCCAAATCAGACTTTACTTTTCATGCCAGATACGTAATTCTAAATCCATAATTATATTAAAGTTTAAACCATTTTTCCTCATAAAAAGAATCAAAAACGAGAGAGCTTAAAGATGAGTATTTGGGTAGTGGCCAGCCGTAAACGAGGCTCAGGAAAAACCACAATTGCGATGTATATCACTGAGTTATTACGTGGGCAAGGCGCGACCTTGCTCATTGATGCCAATCTGGAACCCTATGGTTATGAATGGGCAAATCTGAAAAATAAACAATTTTCTTTCGAGCATCTGGATATCTTAAAACAAGATGGTCGTAGTCTGGATCATCGTCTGGAGATACTGAAACAGCAGTTCGCCTATATTATTGTTGATATTGACGGGCAGGATACATCTGCCTTGCGTTCAGTCCTGAAACATGCAGATAAGCTGATTATTCCCAGTTCCATCAATCCAGAAGATATCCGGCTTGAAACCGAACTGGTGCAATTGGCGATTGGGATCGCACAATATAATACTCAATTAAAAATTTATACGGTATTGAATAAGATTCCTGAACAGCAGCAACTTGCAGAAATGAAACAGACACAGCATCTGCTCAAGCATATGCCCGGTGCACAGTTTCTAAACACGGTGATTTATGAACATCAAAGCTATCATCATTTATTATTAAACGGCGAAAGGATCTGTGAAGAGCAGTTCGACTCAGAACATGATTTTTATAAAATGCTACAAGAACTGATGCAGCTGCAAGCGTCTGCAATCTCAGCCTGAGCATCTCAATACCCAATCTAATATTTGTTTAAGTTGTCGATTTTTATATTTTTATTTAATCAGGCCAATCAAAAGCCTGAAACTGTAGCCAGTTTCAGGCTTTTATTTTATTTGAAGATTGTCGCAGCTTTTCAGGAAACGCTAAAAGATTCCTTGAGGTCGAAACCTGAAGGTGCCTGATACACTTTTAGGCCAAATTCAGGAATAATCGCCAACAGGTGATCCAGAATATCCGACTGGATATTTTCATACTCGACCCAGACCGTGGTATTGGTAAATGCATAAATTTCCAGAGGCAAACCTTCACTGGTCGGTTGTAACTGACGAACCATCAGCGAGTGATTTTTACTAATTCCCGGATGCTGTTGCAGATAAAACTCCACATAGGCACGGAAAGTCCCCAGATTGGTCAGACGGCGCTGGTTATATTGCGAATGATGGCTGAGCTGCAAGTTAAATTGCTGCAGTTCTTCAGTTTTGGTATTTAGATATTGATCCAGCAGAATAAATTCTTTCAGCTTGTTCTGTTCCTCAGCTGACATGAAATGCACGCTGCTCTGATCGACATGAATGGAACGTTTAATCCGGCGCGCACCGGCTTCCTGCATGCCACGCCAGTTTTTAAAGGTATCCGTCACCAGTTTATTGGTCGGAATGGTGGTGACTGTTTTATCAAAGTTCTGCACGGTAATGGTGTGTAATGACATATCAATGACATCGCCGTCCGCATTTAAAGATGGCATTTCAATCCAGTCACCAATACGCACCATGTCATAAGAGGAAATCTGTACCGAAGCCACCAGCGATAGGATGGTATTTTGGAACACCAGCATCAGTACCGCAGCCATGGCACCAAAACCGGCCAGCAAGGTAAAGACATCTTTCTTGAGGAAAGTCCCCAGAATCATCAAACCACAAACGATGAAGATGATCAGCTTGACCAGTTGCAAATAGCCTTTAATCGGCTTGTTACGCGATTTCGGATTGCGCTGATAAATCAGGTTAAAAATATTCAGCAATTCGCCAATCGCCAGGGCAATGGTCAGGAAGATAAAGGCCTGCGCACCCATCTGGATAAAGGTCTCGACCTTGTCTGATAAATGCGGAACGGTGGTAATTCCATTCATAATCACAATGGCCGGCACAATATTGGCAATATGGCGGATCACGCTATGCTCAGCAATGATTTCATTATGTGCAAAAGGCATTTTGGAAATCAGTTTACGAATTCCGCGAACAACGACTTGTTTGGCAAATAAATTTGCAATAATTGCCAGTAAAATCACAATGCTCAATGAAGAGAGCATTTCTAGCCAGGGATATTGATCTGCCCACACTTGTATATTCTGGACAACCTTAAACTGTTCCAACTTATCTTTTCTCACACTGTTAAAATTGTGAAAGAGTTTATAGCTTTAAGCTGAGTTTTTTAATTTTAATTAAACTTTTAATACATATCTTTGGAAAGTGTTTACCTGAAATAGCTTTTAGACTGTGATCTGATATAAAAAAACCGGCCTAAGCCGGTTTAGTATGATATCAAATACTAATAATAACTTACCACATCAGGTCATCCGGAATGACATAGGCTGCATACGGATCTTCTTCATCGGTAATTTGTTCATTTTTCTCTGAATTATTCACAATGATAAAGCCTTGCATCTTGGCATTAATACGATCTCCCAAAGCCTTAGGCAAGAACACATAACTGTCATTTTCACGTGCAATCACCAGACTGCCTGCCACCAGTGCATTATAGATCTGCTGGTTCAGGTAAACCTTCTTGATCTTGCTGTCATCAATAAACTGATACACCGCATCACCATCCGTATCGCGGATTTTGTGCTGGTTAATCATCTGGATGATCGCGGCTTTCAGTTCTTTTTCCTGTAAGGCCGCTTTTTTCTCTAACTCGATGGCTTGGTCTTTGGCCAGTTTCTGCTGCTTGTCTTGCTCAATCTTCGCCTTGATTTCAGCCTCGGTGCTATCACCGGTGCGTTTTTCATGCACAGCCTGTTTAGACAGTTTTTTGGCTTTTTTATTATCGACCAAACCTGCCTTTAACAATTGTGCCTGCAATGCATTTTTAACCATGAGAATGTCCAGAAATTAATCGTGTTGATGTCGATAACGTAAATAAATCACCCAGTAAATCAGACTGAGCATCAGGCTCAGCCCTGCCGGGATCAGGAATGCATTTAATTTTAAATAAGGATAAAGCCAGCTGGCAAGAATACCACCGCTTAAAAAACCGAGCAAAATAAGTAAATGTAAAACGACTCGGCGTGGTTCTACATCTAAGCCGCGTAAACGGTAACCCATGGCCAAGCCAAGGTCGGTCAGTACACCAGATAAATGCGTGGTGCGAATAATGGCACCTTTATAATGGCTGACCATGGCATTTTGCAGACCCATCGCGACACAGGCCCATAACAGGGCATAGCGCGGGAAATAGGGCAATAATAACCAGCAGATCAGAATAAAAAAAGCCACCAGGCTTAAAGGGTAACCATAAAGTCGTCCCAAGCGAAAGTGACTATTTCCTAGAATCAGCCCGCTATACAGAGAACCAATGACATAGCAGAGTGTGACCAGAAGCAGATATAGCATCATGTCTGGCTGCCAGTCCAGCAGCGCCATGGCCAGCATACTGACATTACCGGTCATATGTGAAACAGACTGGTGTAATACCGTCACCAGACCCAGGACGTTAATCATGCCGGCATTCACCGCAAGAAAGAACGCCCCTAATTGTATCCAGGTAGGTAAACGCTGTAATGGCATAACAACATCATTGGCAAAAAATTTTGATTATTCAATATAAAATCAATTTGATGCGCGGTCTACTGCTGTGGTAAATAAAACATCCGTAGACGAGTTTAAAGCAGTTTCAGTAGAATCCTGCAATACACTGATTACCATACCAATCGCGACCACTTGCATAGCGATATCCGAAGAAATACCAAACAGACCACAGGCCAAAGGAATCAACAATAATGAACCACCGGCCACACCTGAAGCACCACAGGCCGAGATGGTTGCTACTACGGAAAGAATTAGCATGGTGGTGAAATCTACGCTAATGCCCAAGGTATTTACCGTTGCCAGTGACAATACGGTAATGGTGACCGATGCCCCAGCCATATTGATCGCAGCACCGAGAGGAATCGCGATACTTGCGGTTGATTCTTTGACGCCTAGACGTTTTGCCAGATCCAGATTGACGGGAATGTTGGCTGCCGAACTACGGGTAAAGAAGGCGGTAATGCCACTTTCACGCAAGCAGGTAAAGACGAGTGGATAGGGGTTGTGACGCGTCACTAAAGCCACCAACATTGGGTTAATTACCAGTGCAACAAAAGCCATCGTACCTAATAGTACCGCAAGTAAATGTGCATAACTGGTCAGCGTATCCAGACCGGATTCAGCAAAAGTCACCGCAACCAGACCAAAAATACCCACAGGTGCAAAACTGATCACTAAACGAATCACATAATTAACCGCAAAGGCGGCATCATTCAAAAGGGTCTTGGTGGTATCCGATGCATGACGGAAGGCGATGCCCAATGCCACAGACCAGGCCAGAACGCCAATGAAATTTGCTTCAGCAATAGCAACGACCGGGTTGGCGACAAAGCTAAGCAGCAGATTCTTCAGGATTTCTACCAGACTGCCAGGTGGCTGTAAGTCCGCTTGTGCAGCAATATCCAGAAACAGCGTACTTGGAAATAACATACTCGAAACGACAGCACTGAGTGCAGCAAGGAACATACCTACCGCATACATCATCATAATCGGTTTAATGGCGGTGTTGGATTGCCCCACTTTAAAATTTGCGATAGAAGCTAAAACTAAAATGAAAACCAGAATCGGTGCAACAGATTTCAAGGCTTTAATAAACAGGTCGCCCAATAGGCTTAATGAGGGAGTAGCTTCGGGAAATACCACAGCCACACCTACACCTAAAATAATGGCGATGATGATTCGAGAGACTAGGCTCATACGCATAAGGGCAGAAAACATAAGATTGCCTTGTGAAAATTACGAGGGCTAAATTTGGGAAAAAGTTGCGCTATTTTATACTTAATTTAAACAAGGCTTGAAATATATTTTTATATAAAAAACAAGTTATTGATATAATTGATTTATTCTAAAATTAATCAATATAAAAGAATACTTTTATTTGAAAAAACAATCTAAAGATGCTGAATAAATCATCTCTTTTAAAGTTATATTCATGAAATAAATATCAAAGTTAAATCGATAAATTCAAATTATATTTGAAAATTTAAAAAAGTTTGGCGTCATGACCGGTTTGAATCTCCGGCCATAAGTTTAACGATCTGCTGTCCTAAATCGTATAGTCTTTATGCTGCTCAAAGATTTCTGGAGCCAAGTCCCGAATTGCCTGAAAATGAGTCAGATAAATGTGGCCACTCAGATGAATCATCAGCTTCGAGGCTTGTAGCTTGTCCATCACCGGGCCTTTCACTTCGGCAAAATGCAGTCGAATGTTCAGTTTGGCCAATTCCGCATTTAAATCCTCCAGCATTTCCAAAGCGCTTAAATCAATGGCACTGATACTGGAGCAATTTAAAATCACATGTTGCAACTTGTCATTCAGGCTCATCTGATTGATCAGATAACCTTTGAAGCTATTGGCATTCAGAAAAGTCAGATTTTCATCAATCCGCAGTGACAGCACCCGATCGGAGGTACTGACTTGATGACGCTGAATATTACGAAAATGCTGTGTACCTTCGACCAGTCCGAGCACTGCAATATGCGGACGACTGATTCGCCATAACATCAGGATAAACGTCGATATGATCCCAATAATCAGGCCAGTGGAAATATCAATCAGCACCACACCCAGAAAGGTAATCCACATGGCAATACCATCGGCTTTAGAATAACGCCAGGCATCAAAGAAAGGCCGAAAATCGACCAGTTTCCAGATGGAAACAATAATCGTGGCGGCCAGAATGGTCAGGGGCAGATCTTCAAAAAATCCGGTAAAGAACAGGCTGACGAAAATAATCAGAATGGAGGACAAAACTCCTGCCATGGGGGATTTGGCACCGGCATCGGCATTGACCACGGTACGCGACAGACTGCCAGTAACCGGAAAGGCTGAACTGACGCCTGCACTGATATTGGCAATCCCCAAGGCAATCAATTCCTGATTACTGTTTAAATGACTGCGTTGTTGCAAGGCTGTGGCTTGAGCAATTGACAGTGATTCCACAAAGCTGATCATGGCGATCATGCTGGCACCCGGTAACAAGGTCATGACCAGTTCCCAGTTCCAGTGCGGAAAAGACAAGGGCGGAAAACCGGACGGGATTGCACCCACTGTTTTAATGCCTTGGCCCTTTAAATTCAGAAATACAATCGCTGCAATCCCGAGACATACCAGAATGAGAGGCACAGCCCGTACCAGAAAATCTGTAGAGCCGATCCGGCTTTGTACTGCCTGAGATTTTAGCAACTTGGGCAGATAGATCAGTAAAGCCATCGACAACAGGCCAAATAACAGGCTTGGTAAATGCAGGAGCGGCAGATACTCCAGGAGACTTGTTGTAAATTCTGGAATGTTATTGGCTTTTAAGGGCAGGTCGACCAAGAACTTCAATTGTCCAAAAGCAATTAATAGTGCCGAGGCAATAATAAAGCTCTGAATGACCGGATGACTGATCAGCTGAATTAAGAAACCGAAACGGAATAATCCCAAGAGCAGGGAAATAATACCGACCATGAGTGCTAATAAGGTCGCAGCTTCGATATAGACCGGTGAGCCGACTTCAAACAGTGGATTGAGCGTGGCAAAAGTCATCATTGAAATGATCGCCACCGGGCCAATCGATAAAGTCGAACTGCCACCGAGCAACGCATAAATGATCATTGGCAGGATGCTGGCATATAAGCCCATGATCGGCGGTAAACCGGCCAGCATGGCATAAGCCATCCCCTGAGGAACCAGCATCGCCACGACAATCAGTGCGGCCAGCACATCGGATTTAAATTTGACCGGCGTATAGTCGCTTAACCATGCCCAGGCAGGCAGTCTATGCAGAAGTTTAGACTTGGAATTTGGCATAAAAAGGTCTAAATCACAAATATAGATATATTATGCACAAATTCTGCTAAGAAATCTTAAGGGGTCGAATTTGTGATGATTTATGTTTTTAAAATAAATCAGCTAGGTCTGGCCTCCATTTTCTTGAAGCAGCTATAGCGATTTTCTACAAAGTCGTTATTTCTGCCAGATCAATGGGGTAGAGAAGTGTGTTTTGGCGTTAAATAGTGTTTAAAAATAAACTATTTAATTTGATTCGCACAATACAGCTGATAAAGCGTAGTCAATACCACAATCAAATTTTGATCTTTAATTGAATAATAGATCTGTTTACCATCCCGACGGGTATTCACTACATCACTTTTGCGCAGCATCATGAGCTGCTGGGAAAGTGTTGGCTGTTTAATCTCAGTTATTTCCTCAATTTCTGAAACATTCAGTTCCGCTTGAGAGAGATGGCATAAAATAAGGAGACGGTCGGTATTGGCCAGGGATTTTAAAATGCCAACGACCTGTTCTGCTGAATCGCGCATAGTCGTGATTTCAAAATCGGTTTTCATTCAATATGTCCATTATAAAGTTACAGCCCGTTAATTATACGGGTCTTAGCTCGTAATACCTTGCTAAAAACAGTTAAGTTTTATGGTTTTTAATGAATTGAATTATCAATTAAAATTATATTTTAAATATTGATAGATAAGATAAATTTATTGCATAGTGCAGAAAGTATTTTAGTTCACATTCGTGCAATCAAGTGCAAGTTTCATCAAACATCTACAAAGCAAAAAAATGCTTGTATGATGTTTAAGCGACTTGAACCAATAACATCAGGGATATCATCATGAGTACAGATTCAGCTTTTCCAACACCAAATAATTTAGGGATAGCGGTTTATAGTAATAATGCAGACGCGATTGGAAATACACCGCTTGTTCGTATTAATCGTGTGATTTCCGGTCCAGCCACTGTACTTGCGAAAATTGAAAGCCGTAATCCGGCATTTTCAGTCAAGTGCCGTATTGGTGCAGCATTGATTAATGATGCTGAAAAATCTGGCAAGCTCAAACCCGGTATGCATATTGTCGAGCCGACTAGTGGCAATACCGGTATTGCATTGGCTTTTGTTGCGGCAGCCAAAGGTTATGACATTACTTTGACCATGCCTTCAAGCATGAGTATTGAACGCCGTAAGGTGGTGAAAGCACTGGGTGCCAATCTGGTATTGACTGATCCGGCCAAAGGCATGAAAGGCGCGATTGAAGAAGCACAACGTCTAGTCAATGAAAATCCTGAACTGTACTACCTGCCACAACAGTTTGAAAATCCGGCCAATCCAAAAATTCATGAAGAAACCACAGGTCCAGAAATCTGGGAAGCTACGGCGGGTAATGTCGATATTCTGGTCGCAGGTGTCGGAACAGGCGGAACCATTACCGGTATTTCGCGTTACTTTGAGAAAGTTAAAAATAAGCCTCTATATTCGGTGGCGGTGGAACCTGCTGAATCTGCAATTATTGGTCAGGCCAAACGCGGCGAAACGCTGACACCGGGACCACACAAAATTCAAGGTATCGGAGCCAACTTTATTCCGGGCAACCTGGATTTAGATCTGGTCGATGAAGTGATTGCCATTAATAGCGCAGAGGCAATCGAGTGGGCACGCAAAACTGCAGCTCAGGAAGGTATTTTGGTCGGCATTTCAAGTGGTGCGGCCATGGCGGCAGCGGCACAACTGGCTGCACGCCCTGAAAATGCCGGTAAAAATATTGTGGTGATTTTGCCAGATGGCGGTGAACGCTACCTGTCTTCGGTTCTGTTTGAAGATATTTCTGCCGAATAAAATTGATGCATTCAATATTTTAAACACTGCTATAAAAGCCCGAAGTCATCTTCGGGCTTTTATTTGGTTCTTGGATGAACATCCAATCGCAATACCGCTTTATCTTTCCTAAAATATTTAAATGAAAGACTTGACCTTGCCATGCTGGGAATGTTTAAGCTATAGCATCGGCAGCAAGTTGATGCATGGAGATGGGCATGGCAGAACAAGACAGCATCCGGTTATATGAACAGCAGGTGCAGATTGGCGGTATGACCTGTGCATCCTGCGTGGCTCGGGTCGAAAAAGCCTTGAAAAAAATTGAGGGCGTGGTTGAGGCATCTGTCAACCTGTCGACTGAAAAAGCTTTTATTAAAAGCCAGCAGTCGATTGCTGCCGCTGTGCTAGTTCAAGCAATTGAAAAAACTGGCTTTGATGTACCGACGCAACAGTTTGCTTTGAATATTGAAGGCATGACCTGTACATCTTGTGTGGCTCGCGTAGAAAAAGCCCTAAAAAAAGTAGAAGGTGTACTGGATGCACACGTGAATCTGGCCACTGAAAAGGCGCATGTGAGTCTAATCAATTCTGTGCCATTGTCCAAGTTGACTCAGGCGGTGCAAAAAGCCGGTTTTGATATTCAGACTGACCGGATTGAACTGGCAATTGAAGGTATGACTTGTGCTTCATGTGTGGTACGAGTCGAAAAAGCCTTATTGAAAGTAGAAGGCGTCAGCGAGGCGCAGGTCAATCTAGCCACCGAAACTGCCTGGGTGAAAGCCTCACAATCCCAGATTCCGGCATTGATTGCTGCTGTGGAGAAAGCTGGTTATCAAGCCACACTAAAATCCGGTACCGATCTCTCAGCAGAGAATCATGTGGCTTTTCAGGAAAAGAAAGCCAATGAAACTGCACAGCTGAAACGCGATTTATGGTTGGCACTTGTTCTGGCAATTCCCGTATTTATTCTGGAAATGGGTTCACATCTGATCCCAGCTTTTCATCACTGGATTACCCATACACTGGGAACACAAAACAGCTGGTACATCCAGTTTGTATTGACCACCCTGGTACTGCTGATTCCGGGACGGCGTTTTTATCAGCATGGTATTCCGGCTTTATTGCGTTTGGCGCCGGATATGAATTCTCTGGTCGCAGTCGGAACAATCGCAGCTTATGGATTTTCCTGCATTGCGACCTTTTTTCCGCAGCTGTTACCCCAGTCCACCGTCCATGTATATTTTGAAGCGGCAGCTGTCATTGTTGCGCTGATTTTACTGGGGCGGTATCTGGAAGCCAAAGCCAAAGGTAAAACCTCAGAAGCGATTCAGTATCTGGTCGGCTTGCAACCGAAAACCGCACGGGTACAACAGCATGGCAACTGGGTTGATCTGGCGATTGCCGATGTACAACAGGGCATGCTGATTGAAATCCGCCCGGGTGAAAAAGTCGCCGTCGATGGTGAAGTGGTTGCCGGGCAAAGTTATATCGATGAAGCAATGATGAGTGGTGAGCCTTTACCCGTGGCCAAACAGGCAGGGGATCAGGTGGTGGGTGGTACAGTGAACCAGAATGGAACCTTGCAAATCAGGGCCACTGCGGTCGGACAGGATTCTGTACTGGCGCAGATTATTGAGATGGTGGAACAGGCACAAGGCTCGAAACTACCGATTCAGGCGGTGGTGGATAAAGTGACTTTATGGTTTGTACCTGCCGTCATGGCACTGGCGGCCTTGACCTTCATGGTCTGGTTCCTGTTTGGGCCTGAACCCAATCTGACCTATGCATTGGTCAACGCCGTGGCGGTGCTGATTATTGCCTGTCCGTGTGCGATGGGGCTGGCAACGCCGACCTCAATTATGGTCGGAACTGGGCGTGCCGCTGAACTGGGCGTGCTGTTTCGTAAGGGTGAAGCTTTACAGTTATTACAACAAACCCAAGTCGTCGCACTTGATAAAACCGGAACCTTGACTGAAGGAAAACCGTTGCTGACGGACTTTGAAGTCACAGCAGATTTTAATCAGCAGACTGTATTGCAACTGGTGGCTTCGGTTGAAGCCAAGTCAGAACATCCGATTGCCCATGCCATTGTTCAGGCAGCTCATGAGCAACAACTGGAACTGAGTGAAGTCACAGATTTTGATTCGATCACCGGCGCAGGGGTCAAGGCACAGGTAGCTGGTCAGCAGCTGCATATTGGGGCTGAACGTCTGATGCAGGACTTGGGTCTAAATGTCGATCTGTTTCGGTCTACTGCACAAAAACTCGGTGATCAGGGCCGTAGTCCCTTATATGTGGCGATCAATCAAAAGCTGGCGGCTATTATTGCCGTCGCGGATCCGATTAAAGCAACTACCTATAGTGCGATTCAGGCCTTGCATGAGCAGGGTCTGAAAGTGGCGATGATCACCGGTGACAATCAGCATACCGCGCAGGCCATTGCCAAACAGCTGAAAATTGATCAGGTAATTGCGGAAGTTTTACCGCATGAGAAAGTGGATGCGGTACGTCAACTCCAGCAGCAATATGGCGTACTCACTTTTGTCGGAGACGGAATCAATGATGCCCCGGCACTGGCACAGGCTGATGTTGGCATGGCGATTGGTACAGGCACCGATGTCGCGATTGAGGCAGCCGATGTGGTGTTGATGTCAGGTAATTTACAGCATGTGGCCACCGGAATTGGTCTGAGTCAGGCCACCATGCGCAATATCCGGCAGAACCTGTTCTGGGCCTTTGTCTATAATATTGCTTTAATCCCGATCGCTGCCGGGGTGCTCTATCCATTCTGGGGCATCTTGTTATCACCAATGTTTGCCGCAGGCGCGATGGCATTGTCTTCCGTGTTTGTTGTCACTAATGCTTTGAGATTAAAAGCCTACAAAGCGGTACAGTTCAAGGAGCAAGCAGGATGAATATTGGTCAGGCGGCAAAACGTTCCGGCATCTCTGCAAAAATGATTCGTTATTATGAAGACATCGGGTTGTTGCCTGCTGCGAAACGAAGCGATGCAGGTTATCGGGTTTATACTGATGCGGACATTAAAACCTTAAGTTTTATTCAACATGCACGCGAACTCGGCTTTTCTTCAGAGCAGATGAAAGAATTACTCGGCCTGTGGCTGAACAGCTCACGTCAGAGTAGCGAGGTGAAACAGCTGGCCGAAAAACATATCCAGTTTTTACAACAGAAAATTGCCGATATGCAGCATATGCTGGTGATATTACAGCAATCGGTGGAGCAGTGTGCCGGCAATGAACAGTCCGATTGCCAGATTTTAAAACAGATTGAACAGGGTGTCGTCCCTGAGCAGCACTGAGCTGATCTGCAGCTCAGGTTAAATATAATCTGCCCAATCACATTAATTTTTAAAGCGATCCTATGGAGCTAAATATGAAATTCCGTATTGAAAATATGACCTGTGGTGGCTGTGCACGCAGTGTGACTGCTACGATTAAAGATCTGGATGAAAATGCCACCGTTCATATAGATGTGGCGACTAAGCTGGTCGAAGTTGAATCGACAGTCACTGAGTCCGAGATTGTCGCGGCTTTAACCGAAGACGGATTTCCGCCAATTGCTGCTTGATATTTGTTAAGTCATTCAATTGAAATAAAATGCCGGATTCAATCCGGCATTTTTTATTATAGGGCTTAGACTGACGAGATTTTATCCGGGGTCATCAGCGCCTGATTAATATACAGTTTAATCAGACGTTCACGCGAACCAATCGCTTTTTGATAATTGGTTGAATTTAATAATAGTGAAGCTCCATAAGTCACGGTCCAGATATAAGACAAATAATCCCGAATCGACATGGCACTTTCTAAAGCCACCAGATAATCATGGGTCATGTCTTTAATCCGGATAATCCGTTCTTCACGAATCCGATAAAGCTCCTGAAATAAATCTTTCAGGTTTTTTTCATTATTGGTTAAACGCTCTTCAATCACATGCAACAGGATGGTGCGATTGGAATTGAGCATGTGATAGAGCATATATTGCGAAACATAATTTTTAATATCGTTATTATATTTTTTTGATATTTCCAGGATTCTTTTTTCATTCAGAATAATTAGTTCTAAATATAACTGGTTCTTGCTTTTGAAATGCTTGTAGATCGTTCCTTTCGCGATGTCCAGTTCACTGGCAAGTTCACTCAGGGTAATGTCCTGATTATTGTCCAGTAGCAGGCTTTCAGCCATGCTCAGGATCTTCTCTTTACGAAGAAGGAAGTTCTGCTGTCTTACAGTCGTCATCTTCTTGGTCCATATTTTTCGAAAAAGAACCTTTCAAGAATATTCAATTTTACCCAAGATAGCTATAAAACTAAGGTCGTGATATTTATCTAATTTTGTATATTTATGCAGCAACTGCTGACAATGAAAAATATATATGGTGTCAGTCTGGAAATATTGTCAAGAAAACTGAACCCTAGAGATCAACTTTGCTAAATAAAATTCCATTTTCAGCATAATTATTTTATTGTTTCAGCACATCAAGTGAAATCATTATTCGGTTTAAGACCGTCCTGGCAAAGGATTATAGTGGTGAATAAAGAATCATTTTAAGCCTGCTTGGTTCAGTAAATAACGGTGACATAAAGCTTGGGTTTTTAAATTTTATGTCGCTTATTTAGTTGAATGAGATTTACTGCTGGATTAATTCGAGATGATGATTTTCGATTGATATGCATTGATTGAAGTAAAATCATAAAAAAGATTTTCATTAATCAATGATTATAAAACGCTCAGCAACAGAATTGAGTATCACCAGTTAAGGAATGTAAGAATGCCTATTTATAATGCGCCGCTAAAAGACATGGAATTTATTTTAAATGATGTGTTTCAAGCTGAACAATTTTGGCAAGGTAATGAAAATCTTGCACATTTAGATATGGCAACTGCAAATGCAATTCTGGAAGAGATGGCCAAATTTTCCAAGAATGTCATTCTTGACCTGAATCGTCCTGCGGATGAAGAAGGTGGTGCTCAGTTTAAACATGGTGAAGTGACCACACCTACAGGCTTTAAAGATGCCTTTAAGCAGTTTGCTGAAGGTGGCTGGGTAGGTTTAGGTGCCAGTGAAGAATGGGGCGGGCAGAATATGCCAAAAATGCTGACCGTGCTGGCCGATGAAATGATCTGGAGTACTAATCCATCATTTATGCTTTACCCGCTGTTAACCGTAGGTGCAGGCATGGCGATCAATGATCGCGCTTCACAAGAACAGAAAGAAACCTATTTACCAAAATTCTATACAGGCGAATGGTCGGGCACCATGTGTCTGACTGAGCCACATTCAGGTACTGATCTTGGCATAATCAAAACCAAGGCTGAACCCAATGAAGATGGCAGCTATAACATCAGCGGTACCAAAATCTTTATTACCAGCGGTGAACATGACCTGAGTGAAAATATCATTCATCTGGTGCTGGCAAAAACACCAAATGCACCCGCCGGTTCACGTGGCATTTCCCTGTTTATTGTGCCGAAATTTCTGGTGAATGCAGATGGTTCACTCGGTGAACGTAATGCAGTATCTGCGGGTTCAATCGAACATAAGATGGGAATTAAAGGCTCAGCGACCTGCGTCATGAACTTTGATGGTGCCAAAGCTTATATGGTCGGTAACGAAAATGAAGGACTGGCCGGCATGTTCGTGATGATGAACTACGAACGTCTGTCGATGGGAATTCAGGGCATTGGCGCGGCAGAATTTGCTTATCAGAATGCGGCACAATATGCGACAGACCGTTTACAGGGACGCGCCTCGACCGGTGCGAAATCACCGGAAAAACCAGCCGATTCGATTCTGGTACATGGTGATGTGCGCCGGATGTTGCTGAATGTGCGCGCCAACAATGAAGCATCTCGTGCCTTTGCTGTCTATGTCGGTCAGCAGCTGGATATCACCAAATATTCGACCGATGCTGAAGCGGTGCGTAAAGCGACCGACCGTGTGGCTCTGTTAACCCCAATTGCCAAAGCATATCTGACTGATAAAGCATTAGATTCTGCACTGGAAGCGCAAATGTGCTTCGGTGGTCATGGTTATATCCGTGAATGGGGTATGGAACAATGTATTCGCGATCTGCGCATTTCACAAATTTATGAAGGCACCAATGGTGTGCAGGCAATTGACCTGATTGGCCGTAAAACTACCAAATGTAAAGGTGCTTATATTGCAGAGTATATCGCTGAAATCCGCGAGTTCGCCCAAGGTCTGGATGATTCATTGACGATTAAAACGGCGACATTAGAGACCTGTCAGCAACTGGAAGACATCACCAGCTTTATCGTCGAGCAGTCTCAACTGAATCCGGACTTTGCTAACTCGATTGCGGTCGATTATCTGCATGCGGTGGGTCTGCTCAGTTTTGTGTATATGTATGCGCGTATCAGCAAAGCTGCAGCAACGAAAGACGATAGCTATTTCCAGAACAAATTGGTACTGGCGAATTATTATGTCGCCAAAGTTCTCCCGGATTTGAGTGCCCGAATTCAACGTATTCAGGCAGGTGCAGAACTGGTCATGCAATTACCTGAAGACTATTTCACTGCACAGGCTTAAACCGGCAAGTATTGCGAAGGACAAACACTGCAGAGCTTCTGCTGTGCGGTGTTAAATAACAATGATGAAAAAGGATGAGATTAGAATGATTGTAATTGTAGAAGCTGTACGTACCGCAATGGGCGGTTTTCAAGGCTCACTTTCAAGCTGTACCGCGCCAGATTTGGGTGCTGTGGCAATTAAAGAAGTAGTGGCACGTGCAGGTCTGTCGGCCAATGATATTGATGAAGTGATTATGGGCTGCGTTCTTCCTGCTGGTTTAAAACAGGGTCCGGCACGTCAGGCCATGCGTCAGGCGGGTCTACCGGATTCCACGGGGGCGACCACGATTAATAAAATTTGTGGTTCTGGTATGAAAGCCGTGATGCAGGCAGCAGATGCGATCAAAGCCGGTTCAGCAGAGATTGTGGTGGCTGGCGGTATGGAGTCGATGTCGAACGCACCATATTTGATGGACAAGGCACGTGCCGGATTCCGTATGGGGCATGGAAAGGTCATTGATCATATGTTCCAGGAAGGGCTGGAAGATGCAGAAACAGGTCTGTCGATGGGAATTCTGGCACAGGAAATGGCAGATAAAAAAGGCTATACCCGCGAACAGCAGGACGATTATGCCATTGGCTCATTAAACAAAGCGGTGACGGCTGTTCAGCAAGGCTTCTTTAAAGATGAAATCGTAGCAGTCACTGTCAGTAACCGTAAAGGCGATGTGGTGGTTGAGCAGGATGAACAACCTTTAAATGCCAAAACAGACAAAATTCCAAGCTTGCGTCCAGCCTTCAAAAAAGACGGAACCATTACCGCAGCAAATGCCAGTTCAATTTCAGACGGTGCTTCAGCACTGGTGGTCACCTCTAGTGAAATTGCTGCACAGCGTAACTTAAAACCCCTGGCTAATATTCTGGCCTATGCCAGCCATTCGCAGCATCCTTCGGAATTCACCATTGCACCTGTCGGTGCGATTGAAAAAGTGCTGAAAAAAACCGGTTGGGATGCCGCCGATGTTGACCTCTGGGAAATCAATGAGGCTTTTGCCATGGTGACGATGCTAGCCATTGATGGCTTTAAACTGGATACTGCAAAAGTCAACATCAACGGTGGCGCATGTGCGCTCGGTCATCCACTGGGGTCTTCTGGTTCCCGTATTATTGTGACCTTGATTCATGCCTTAAAACGTACTGGTGGCAAGAAAGGTATTGCCGCACTGTGTATCGGTGGCGGTGAAGCAACTGCGATTGCAGTGGAACTGGTTTAAGTCCAGCCAAAATTCAATGCTCGAATTAGCAAAATTAATTATTGATTGATTTAGACGCTAATGCTCTTGGTTCACCAGGAGCAGACGCCTCTTTATTTTATATTTTTGAGATTTTTTATGAACGGTTTAGAGCGCATTCGTTTGCTCCCATTACAAGATAAAGTCGTATCTGTCGAAAAAGCACTACAACTGATTCAAGATGGCGATGTAGTTGGTTTAAGTGGTTTTGGGGGGGCAGGTGAAGCGAAAACTGTGCCTTTGGCCTTGGCTGAATATGCACAGAAGTATCCAATTCATATTACCTTGGCGACAGGTGCAAGTCTGGGGAACCGGATTGATGGAAAACTCAATGAAGCACATGTCATAACCCGCCGTTATCCTTATCAGGCAGATCCTTCTTTACGTAAAGCGATTAATGCCGGTGAAGTGATGTATGTCGATCAGCATCTCTCTGAACTGGCCGATAATATCCGTCATAAAAACTTGCCAGCGATTAATGTGGCTGTAATTGCTGCAACTGCGATTACTGAAGACGGTCAGATTATTCCGACAGGCTCTTGCGGAAATTCTGCAAATTTCATCGAAATGGCAGATCGGGTCATTATTGAAATTGATATGACGATTAATCCCGTACTAGAAGGTGTTCACGATATCTATGTACCTCAAGCGCGCCCAAACCGCGAGCCAATTCCTCTGACTCAAGCCAGTGACAAAATTGGAACAATCGGGATTCATGTTGCACCTGAAAAAATTTCTGCGATTGTCATCAATGAGATTCCAGACACTTCCTTTGGCATGGACGAACCGGATCAAGAAACGCTGGCGATTGCCAGTCACCTGATTCATTTCTTTGAACAGGAAGTGGCAGCAGGGCGTTTACCTGAAAATCTGGGGCCGCTGCAATCCGGTGTGGGCTCCGTGGCCAATGCGGTCTTTGCCGGCTTCGAACATTCCAATTTCAATAATCTGGAAATGTATTCTGAAGTCTTGCAGGATTGCACTTTCCAGCTTATCGATTCAGGCAAGATGACCTTTGCTTCAGGTTGTTCCATGACCCTGACCGATGACTGTGCCGCACGGGTGATGAACAATTTTGATCGATACAAAGATAAAATTGTCTTGCGTCCACAGGAACTTTCCAACAACCCTGAGCTGATTCGCCGTCTGGGTATAATTGCAATCAATACCGCACTGGAGTTTGATATTTACGGGAATGTGAATTCAACCCATGTCGCTGGCACCAAGATGATGAACGGTATTGGAGGCTCGGGAGATTTTACCCGTCATGCGCATATTGCCATCTTTGTGACCAAATCCTATGCCAAAGGTGGTGCGATTTCTTCAGTCGTTCCTCTAGTCAGCCATACCGACCATACCGATCATGACGTTGATATTCTGGTGACTGAGCAAGGTTTGGCAGATCTGCGTGGTTTGGCACCGCGTGAACGTGCCCGCAAGATTATCGATATCTGTGCTCATCCAGATTACCGCGAAAGTTTAAATCATTATTTTGAGCGTGCCTGTGCGCGTGGTGGTCAGACACCGCATTTATTGAATGAAGCTTTGTCTTGGCATGCCCAATTTGAAGAAACCGGTTCAATGAAAACCGCTTAATACGTTTAATCACATTGATCGTCAAATAAAGCCCGTCGTATACGGGCTTTATTCATTTTATTACATTCAGTTTTTTGTCGTTTAGAGATCATTTGGATGATTTAAAAACTTTTTCCAGTACATGCCGATGTATAAATCGAAGCTTGTCTTTTACCGCTTCGGTCAGCTTGAATGGGTAGGCGTCTTCCAGACCCATACAACGGTTCAAGGCATTTAAATTAAAGGTTAAGGTAACCCAGTTTGCAAGAATATGTTCAACATCCTGTCCGCCAATTGGACATTCTTTAAAATCCATGCTGGCCAGATAGCCACCATTGCCAATAACGCGGATTCCAGCATAGTAAGCAGTTTCCAGTGTTTCCATCATATGCAGATAATGCGCCCAGGTTTCTGCCCAGTCTTCCCAAGGATGTGCGGTGGCATAAGCACTAATATAGTTTTCCTGCCAGTTGATCGGGGCGCCGTCATTATAATAAGTTTGCAGCGCCTCACTGTAATTTTGCCGCTCATCACCAAAATAGTGACGAAACTCTTCAATCAGTTCCGGATGTAAGTGTTGCATCAGTGCAAAATAGTAATGTCCGCTTTCATGGCGAAAATGGCCCAATAAAGTCCGGTAATTTTCTCCCATATTCACGCGCGTTGTTTCACGATACACCACATCCGCCTCAATCGCATTTAAGGTAATCACACCATTGGCATGACCAATCAAAACCGGCTGATCATCTTCAGGCAGTAAAAAATCAAAACGCAGGCCAAATGGATCATCTTCAGATTTTTTGGGGCGTGGCATCATGTTCATACGCTGCGCCAAATAAAGGAAGCGGCGTTTGGCCTCTTCCAGTCGAAACCAGTAAATCAGGTTCTCTGAATTTTCCAGATCAGGAATCACATGAGTGAGTTGACAGGACTCACAAAAATCTTCATCTTCATTACTGGGAATCATCCAGTTACATACCTGATAGTGCGTATAGTTATGACAGGGTTTATAACTGGCATGCTGATAATTTTTGGAGACTGGAATCCATTGATCAGCACTCTGCTTTTTAAATGAGCACAACTCTTTTTCCGAAGCGACATAGCCGATTGGTGACATACAATGATCACAGACTGATTTGTAAAAAAATAGCTGTTGCTGGCAGACGGCGCATTCAAAATGTTTCATCTAAACTCCCTGTAGGGAAGCAAACTGTCTAGAATGCCTACCTAAATTTCATCCTATTGTAATAACATCATAAAAATTTTAATAAAAACTCTATATGGCTGAATTGTAAGTGGAGGATGCTTGGTATTATATTGTGAGCTAAATAACTTGTTATTTTTAATAGAAAAAGATTGCTTAGAGAAATACAAATTGACAGATGATCTGTTTTTGCAACAAAGCCAGGTTAAGGTGAAATTTAAAATAATATGAACATTAGAAAAGCTACTGTTCAGGATACATCTGCTATCGTAGAAGTCATTGCGCCATTTGTAGAGGCTGTCACTACGGCAGAAGAGGGACGCTTACGTTTTAAAGCTGAAGTAATTCAAACCATTTTTGAACGGCCAGATATTTATTATTATGTGGCTGAAATTGACTGCAGAATAGTCGGTGTTGTGGCTTATATAGCGCCGGCACATTTCATGCATTTTTTCTTGAATAAGGCTTATCAAGGTCAAGGTTACGGTCGCCAAATGTGGCGCTTTTTAGAAAATTAGATTCGTAGCCAAGGTCATCAATCTATTACTGTAAAATCCAGTTTATATGCTTTGGATATTTATAAACGCTTCGGTTTTGTTGAAATGGGCGAATACACTGAGGAAAATGGCATTCGTTTTATTCCCATGCGAAAAGACTATTTAGCTGAAATTTAAACTATCTAAAAACAATCCAAACTTTCCGCTATTCACCTTCACTCCATTTTTAATTAGTCATGCCTTTTACTTCGGCATAGAATTGGTTCACTTTTGTTATATATGCAAATCATTTTATGGCAATCAGCTGGATCTTTTTCACCTTAATGGCTGCATTTATGCAGGCATGGCGCAATGCATTTCAAAAACAGCTGAGCACTACGGTCGATGTTTGGGGGGTCACGCTGGCACGGTTTATCTTTGCCTTACCTTTTGCCATGGTCTATCTATACAGCCTGTATCACTTCAAGCCCGTTGAAAATATTATCCATTTTACTCCCAGGTTTTGGGTCTATATTGTGATTGCCGGTTCGAGCCAGATTTTAGCAACTGCATTGATGGTGAAGCTGTTTCAACAAAAAAATTATGCGATTGGGGTCGGTTTGGCTAAAAGTGAAGCCATTCTTGCCGCCGTCATTGGTGTCGTGTTTTTAGCCGATCATTTATCGGTACTGGCCTGGATCGGTGTGGTACTCGGTGCTTATGCTGTATTCCTGCTGAGTAAAGGCCAGCAGATCAGTGGATTTTCTGCCCAGACCTTAGCGATTGGAATCGGCAGCGGCTTAAGTTTTGCGATTACCTCACTCTTGGTCAGGGAGGCGAGTCTGGAGCTAAGCACATTGCCAACTGTCCATCGTGCTGCATGGGTACTGCTGATGGTCATCAGTTTTCAATGCATCAGTATGCTGATCTATCTGAGTCTATTTAGCCGCCAGACTTTAGTGGCCATGTGGCAACGCTTGAGATTAACCTTTAAAGTCAGCGTGTGCAGCTTTATGGCATCGCTGGGCTGGTTTACTGCCATGAGCATGATGAGTGTGCCCATTGTCAAAACACTAGGTCAAATCGAGATTTTATTTAGTATGCTGATTTCTGCATATTTCTTTAAGGAGAAACTGGCACGTGCCGAACATTGGGGGTTGGGCTTGGTGGTGATCGCTGCGATTTTGGTCATTTGGGCTTAATGCTGACTCCATCTTGATAAAAAAAAGCCACTGATGATGATCAGTGGCTTTTTTCTTTTTTTGAGCAGTTTAAGCTGCAATAAATGCCTGAACTGCCTGATTGAACGCTTCAGGTTGCTCGACATTGGAAATATGCGATGCATTGATTTCAAACAGTTGGCTATTGGCAATGCTGGCTTGCATCGACTGACCATCAGCAACAGTCGTTACAGGATCTTGCTGACCTGCCACAATCAATACAGGAACTGAAATTGTCTTTAACTGTTCACGTAAATCCGCTTTAGCCAAAGCTTCACAGCAACTCGCATAACCTTCCGGGCTGCCAGCTCCAAGGTCGTTTGAAAGTTCTGCAACAATTGCTGCGTTGCTTTGAATAAAGGGTTCGGTAAACCAGCGTGATGCTGCGGTCGATGCAATCGGTGCCAAGCCTTGCTCACGCACCAGTGCAGCACGTTCCAGCCAGGCCTGTTCCTGACCGATTTTGGCTGCCGTATTACACACAATCACTTGGTTAAAGCGTTCTGGGCGGTTAATTGCCAGCCATTGGCCAGTCAGACCACCCATGGAAATGCCACAGAAAGCAGCTTTCTGGATATTTAAATGATCCAGTAGATTCACTACATCTTGACCCAGTTGATCCAGGGTATATGGCCCTTGTGGTGCGCTCGAGCCACCGTGACCACGGGTGTCATAACACACCACGAAATAATCTTTCTGGAAAAATTCAATTTGTGGCTGCCACATGCTGAATTTGGTGCCCAATGAATTGGAGAACACAATTGCAGGTTTAGAGGCATCCCCAAAAGTCTGGTAATTAATTTGTGCATCGTTAGATGTAAATGTTGGCATTAAAATCCCTCCCGACCTCCCTTTAAAAAAGGGAGGGGAAATTTTCATTAAGTGATATTGCTTTTAGACGCGTTCGATAATCAAAGCAATACCTTGACCGACACCAATACACATTGAACAGAGTGCATATTGACCGCCAGTTTGTTCCAGCTGGTTCAAGGCAGTGGTCACCAGACGTGCACCAGAGGCGCCGAGTGGATGACCCAATGCAATTGCGCCACCGTTCGGATTGACTTTTTCCGAGCCGTCTTCAATGCCTAGATCACGGGTACATGCCAGTGCTTGGGCCGCAAAAGCTTCATTCAGCTCGATCACATCCATCTGCTCTAGCGTTAAGCCGGTTTGAGCAAGTAGCTTTTTGATGGCAGGTGCCGGGCCAAAGCCCATGATGCGTGGTTCAACACCGACAACCGTTGAACCAATAATTTTGGCACGTGGTTTTAAACCGTGTTTAGTCACCGCTTCATCAGACGCGATCAGCAGGGCAGCGGCACCATCGTTAATCCCAGATGCGTTACCTGCAGTCACAGTACCGTCAGCTTTCACCACAGGTTTCAGTTTTGCCAGAGCTTCTGCGGTAGTCGATGCACGTGGATGTTCGTCTTTAGCAACAACCACAGGTTCACCTTTACGTTGTGGAATTTCCACCGCAATGATTTCTTTATCAAAGAAACCACGTGCTTGCGCAGCAGCAGTACGTTGCTGGCTGGTTAAAGCAAACTGGTCCTGATCGGCACGGTTAATGTTGAACTGTTCCGCCAGATTTTCAGCAGTTTGCGGCATAGTTTCTACGCCGTACATTTCTTTCAGTTTCGGGTTAATGAAACGCCAGCCCATGGTGGTGTCTTCAATCTTCTGGCTACGGCCATAAGCAGATTCAGATTTACCCATCACAAATGGTGCACGGCTCATGGACTCGACGCCACCTGCGATAATCAGTTCAGCTTCGCCCGCTTTAATGGTACGCGCAGCAATGGCAATCGCGTCCAGTGACGAACCACACAGACGGTTAATCGTGGTTGCAGGAACTTGGTATGGTAAACCTGCTAAAAGAGCCGACATACGACCCACGTTACGGTTGTCTTCACCGGCCTGGTTGGCACAGCCATAAATGACGTCATCGACCTGTTCCCAGTTCACTGACGGGTTACGTTGCATTAACGCTTTAATTGGCAATGAGCCTAAGTCATCAGCACGGACTGGTGCTAAACCACCTGCGTAACGGCCAAATGGAGTACGGATGGCATCGATGATATATGCGTTTTTCATATCTATTTTTCCAAATTATTTTAATCCCTCCCGACCTCCCTTTAATAAAGGGAGGAGTTCCCTACACAAATCTAGGGATATGGAAGTCCCCCTTTGAAAAAGGGGGATTTAGGGGGATTTAAAATTATCTTTAAAGTGTATTAACCTTGAGTCGCATCAATCAGCTTAGCGCCAGTTAAAGACTGTAGCTCTTCAAAGCTTAAGCCTTCAACTTTCTCAATCACTTTCATGCCTTCATCTGTCACGTCAATCACGCATAGGTCAGTGTAAATGCGGTCTACACATTTCAAGCCTGTTGCAGGATAAGTCAGTTCAGCGACAATTTTTGGTTCGCCTTTTTTGGTCACGTGGTCAGTCGTAATAAAGACTTTTTTCGCACCTACGGCCAAGTCCATCGCACCACCCACGGCAGGAATCGCATCAGGTGCACCAGTATGCCAGTTGGCCAAGTCACCATTTTCAGCGACCTGAAAAGCACCCAATACCGCGATGTCTAAGTGACCGCCACGCATCATCGCGAATGAATCACCATGATGGAAGAAAGCACCGCCTTCCAGTAAAGTCACATATTCTTTACCTGCGTTGATCAGTTCAGGATCTTCTTCACCTTTTGCAGGTGGTGGACCAAAAGCCAATAAGCCATTTTCAGAATGTAAGAACACGTCTTTGTCTGAAGGCAGGTAGTTCGAAATTTTGGTTGGCAAGCCAATACCCAGGTTGACATAAGCACCGTCTGGAATGTCTTGTGCCACACGTTCAGCGATTTGATCACGTGTTAATTTAGTATAGCTCATGATGTTCTCCTACGTGATGCTTATGCTGATTGTTCTGGTTGTTTCGCGCCAACCGCGACAACGTGCTGAACAAAAATACCCGGGGTAATAATATGCTCAGGGTCTAAAGCACCCAGTTCAACCACTTCAGAGACTTGTGCAATAGTGACATCAGCCGCCATCGCCATGATTGGGCCAAAGTTACGTGCAGATTTACGGTACACCAGGTTACCCCAACGGTCGCCTTGCTGTGCTTTAATTAAAGCAAAGTCGGCTTTGATTGGATTTTCCAGTACATAGTCTTTACCTTCATAGTTCATGGTCGGTTTGCCTTCTGCCAGCAACGTACCAAAACCAGTCGGGGTGTAGATTGGACCCAAGCCCATACCTGCAGCCTGAATACGGCATGCTAGGTTACCTTGAGGAACCAGTTCTAATTCGATTTTGCCTGCACGGTATAATTCATCGAATACCCAAGAGTCAGACTGACGTGGGAATGAGCAAATGATTTTACGTACCGCACCTGCTTTCAGTAATTTAGCCAGACCGTAGTCGCCATTACCTGCGTTGTTGTTGACAATAATTAAATCTTTAATGCCAAGTTCAATCAAACCATCAATGAGTTCCGCTGGCTGACCTGCGGTACCAAAACCACCAATCATGATGGTTGAACCATCTTTAATTTGCGAAAGAACTTCTGTTAAAGAAGTTTGACTTTTATCAATCATAATGTGTCCTAGACAATTGCCTGTCCATTAACTTTTGGAACTTTGAGTTGAAGGTAGGGAGGCTGTCGGGCCGTCACGTTTGGTTAAAACCATATGTGCAATCAGACCAATACAGATCCCCCAAAATACAGAACTTAGCCCTAAAAACTGCATGCCAGAGGCAGTGGCCAAAAAGGTGATGAGGGCTGCATCACGCTGTGATTCTTTACCCATGGCAACCGAAATATTGGTGGAAATTGCACCGAGGAGTGCAAGTCCAGCCAAGGCTGCAATGAGTTCTTTGGGTAACAAGCTGAATAGCATGACGATGCTACCGGCAAATAACCCGCCTAAAATATAAAAAATACCGTTTGCCACACCGGCGATATAACGCTTTTCTTTCAGTTCATGCGCATCTTTACCTAGACATAATGCCGCGGTAATTGAGGCAAGGACGATGGTAATTCCGCCCACACATGCCACTGCAAGTGACGCAATACTGGTGGCGCTGATGATCGGTTTGGCCGGCATGTCATAGCCACTGAGCTTCATAATCGCCATACCCGGTAAAAACTGTCCGGACAGGCTGACCAGAATCAAAGGCAATGCCAGATTCAGGGTCGAATTCCAGCTCCATTCCGGCGCAATAAATTGCGGAATTGCCAAACTGAAGTTTGCATTCACCGGATTAATCTGACCCAGTATCAGGCTTAAAATCACACCGGCTGTCAGTACCCAGACCATGGCATAACGTGGGCTAAAACGCTTGGCCAATAAAAAAACCGCCAACATGCCAAAAACAATGTACGGCAGGGTATCGGTAGCAGTGAACAGGCCTAAACCAAACTGCACCAAAATTCCCGCCATCATGCCGGCAGCCACTTCTTGCGGAATCCAGGACAGCAATTTGTCAAAATAACCGGTGATTCCAATCAAAAAAATCACCACAGCAGAGGTGATATAAGCAGCAACTGCTTCATTGAGCGATATATCCGGGAACAGCGTTACCAGTAAGGCTGTGCCGGGTGCAGACCAGGCCGTGACCACAGGTACTTTATATTTAATCGATAAAAAGATACCTGCAACCGCAGCACCAATAGAAATACCCCAAATCCATGAGATCATCATGGCTGGGGAAACCTGGGCTTGCTGTGCCGCCTGGAAAAAAATGATCAATGGCCCGGAATAAGAGATCAGTACTGCTAAAAATCCTGCAACAGTCGCTGAAATAGACCAGTCATTTTTTAAATCCTGGAACAGGGTATTCATTGGTAATGTGCCTCCTTGCGTTTAACCATGATCCTGTTAACTATTCAAAATGGATGATCAGGCTTAACCCTGATCACCACCACCTACAGGTACAACCGTACCTGTCATGTACGATGATTCATCAGAAGCCAGGAATACAATCGCATTCACCTGTTCCTGAATGGTGCCATAACGTCCGAGGAAAGTACGGTCGATAGTTTGGTCAACCACTTCCTGCATCCACGCTTTTTCTGATTCAGTCAGTGGATTGGCATTACGTGGCACTTTACGTGGAGGTGCTTCTGTACCACCAGTAGCAATGGCATTGACACGAATACCATCTTTGGCATGTTCAAAGGCAAGCGAAGCGGTTAAACCGTTTACACCACCTTTAGATGCTGAATAGGGCACACGATTAATACCACGAGTGGCAATAGAAGATACGTTTACAATTGTACCTTTCTGATTTTTAATCATTTCTGGTAATACTGCGCGGCAGCACCACAGCGTAGGGAACAGTGAACGATTCACTTCCTTAATGATTTCTTCTTCAGAAAATTCCTGGAAAGGTTTCATCCAGATAGCGCCACCGACGTTGTTGATCAGAACATCAACACGGCCATAGGTCTCAAGTGCTTTGGCAACTACAGATTCTGCACCAGCAAAAGTTTCCAGGTTGGCTTTGACTGTAATCGCATCACCACCCAGTTCTTCAATTTCAGCCAACACTTCTTCCACATACGGAGAAAGGTCAGCCATCACCACTTGTGCACCTTCGCTTGCTACCTGTAAAGCCACACCGCGACCGATGCCTTGCGCGGCACCGGTGACGATTACAACTTTATTTTCAAATCTTTTTGAGCGATCCATTTGATTCTCCAGCTCTATCTATAAAACTTAGTTAGCAGAGAATTTTTCAAACAGGAAGCTTGCAGGTTTAACGCCTTCAGCATCTAACCAGCCGCGGACCGCTTCTACCATTGGTACTGGACCACATAGGTAGATGTCGACATCGCCGCCATTCAGCCATTCGTTTTCGATATGGCCAGTTACATAACCTTTACGCTCATGGGCAGATTCAGGGTTAGCAACCACAGTGCGGTATTCGAACCAAGGGAATTTGTCTTGCAGTTCGTTCAGTTTTTCAATTGCCACCAGGTCAAAGTCATTGGTCACACCAAAGACTAAACGTACCGGATGTTCAGAACCTTTTTCTTCCAGTACTTGCAGCATAGACATGAATGGTGCAATACCTGTACCACCCGCCAACATCAACACAGGGCGAGCCACAGGGCGCAGGTAGAAGCTACCAAATGGACCAGTAAAGGTCATTTTGTCGCCAGCTTTGGCATTGGCACTCAAGAACTCACTCATTTTACCGTTTGGCACGTTACGTACCACAAAGCCGGTTAAACGGTTGCCTGGTTTAGAGCTGAATGAATAAGAACGGGTTTCAGTGGTACCTGGAATACCCACGTTCACATATTGACCGGCAAGGAAGTGGATGTCTGGTTGACCTTCATCTAACTGAATGTCAAAGGTAATGGTCGAATCAGACAGGTTTTCGACACGCGCCAAAGTACCCTGGAATGCATGAATTTCAGTTTTGCACACTTCAGAAGAAGCCTGGATCTGGAATACGGCGTCAGACGTTGGTTTACATTGACACGCAAGAATGTAGCCTTCAGCTGCTTCTTCAGGGGTTAATGCATCTTCAATATAAGTTTCTTCAGGCATGTCATACGAACCTGATTCACAAAACGCACGGCACGTTCCACAAGCACCATCACGGCAGTCCAAAGGAATATTGATCTTTTGACGGTAAGCCGCGTCTGACAGTGTTTCACCGTCGCTAACAGAAATAAAACGTGTAACGCCATCTTCAAATTGAAGTGCAACATTGTGGTTTGACATGGCTGAATATCCTATATAAATCTTTAAAACTAAACCTTTCAGCCAAGCTTCCGTTTGACTGAAAGGGTTTTTACCTTGCTGTAAGTGAATACAGTCTTAGAGGTGATAAACGTCGATTACCTGGTTGATGTAATCGTTTTTCAGCACCACGTATTTGCTTAAAATTTGTGGTTTGTCGCCTGAAAAGTCAATTTCATAACGTGACATACCGAAGTAGCTGTAGTTAGTTTTGTAACGGAAACTCAAGGTATTCCAGTTAAAACGTACAGTTACCTTGTCACCATCACGTTCAACAATTTCAATATTGCTGAGGTTATGGCAGGTACGGGTATCCGGCATGGTGGCAGATGAACGTTCAGTCTTGATACGGAACACACGGTCTTCCAGACCTTGACGGTCAGGGTAGTAAATCAAAGAGATTTCAGACTGTGGATCTGTGGTCAGTTTGTCGTCGTCATCCCAAGCTGGCATCCAGAAAGACGCAGTAGGGGCATAACACGTCAACCAGTCATCCCATTGCTCATCATCTAAAAAGCGGGCTTCTTGATACAGGAACTGCGCAATTTTTTCTAAAGTGATGTCGCTCATGCGTTTTCTCCTTCAGTAGATGCTGCAATTTCTTTTTCAGTCGCGATGCCTTTTTTGATCAGTTCTAACCAGTACTGGTGTTGAGCCAGGTATAGACCTTCGTCTTCAGTTTTAATACCAGACAGTTTTGGTTTTAAACCAATTTCGTTGGCAGCATCATCCGGGCCTTGGATCCAGTGTTTAGAACCGCGACACATATCGTTCCATTCCAGCGCGATACCTGCGTAACCCGCCTGACATGCACGGAATTCTTCAAGATCGTCTGGAGTTGCCATACCTGATGCGTTAAAGAAGTCTTCGTACTGACGGATACGGCGTGCGCGTGCTTCTGGCTCTTCACCTTTAGGCGCGATACAGTAAATCGTGACTTCAGTCTTATCGACAGAAAGTGGACGTAATACACGGATTTGTGAACCGAACTGATCCATGAAATACACGTTTGGATACAGGCACAGGTTACGTGAACGTTCGATCATCCACTTCGCCATTGCTTCACCGTATTGCTCGGTGTATTCATCTTTCTTGGCAAAGTTAGGACGGTCTTCCGGGTTAGCCCATTGTGTCCAAAGCAGCATGTGACCGTGTTCAAAGCCGTAAGAACCACCGCCTTGTTTACCCCATGAACCAGCGCTCATGGCACGAATGTTGTCACCCGCTTCTTTTTCTTTACGTTGCTGAGTCGTTGCAGCGTAGTTCCAGTGTACTGCAGATACGTGGTAACCATCGGCACCGTTTTCAGCAGTCAACTTCCAGTTACCTTCATAGGTATAAGTCGAAGAACCACGTAAAACTTCCAGACCTTGATCAGACTGACCCACGATCATGTCAATGATCTTGGTCGCTTCACCCAGGTATTCTTCCAGTGAAGGAACATCCGGATTCAAGCTACCAAACAGGAAGCCTTTATAGCTTTCAAAACGGGCAACTTTTTTCAAGTCATGCGAACCGTCTTTGTTGAAGCAATCTGAATAACCTGCTTCTGCCGGGTCTTTTACTTTTAACAACTTACCAGAGTTATTAAAGGTCCAGCCGTGGAATGGGCAAGTATAGGTCGCTTTGTTGCCTTTCTTGTTACGGCACAATTGTGCACCGCGATGCGAACAGGCATTGATCATTGCATTGAGTTCACCTTGACGGTTACGTGCAATGATAATGGGTTGACGGCCAATATAGGTGGTGTAGAAATCGTTGTTGTTTGGAATCTGGCTTTCATGCGCCAGATAAACCCAGTTGCCTTCAAAGATGTATTTCATCTCCAGGTCAAACAGGGCTTGGTCTGTGAATACAGAACGGTGAAGTTTAAATTCACCAGATTCAAAATCGTCAACCAGTAGTTCATCAATACGATCAAGATGGCTGGTGTTAATTACGGGAATACGAGGCATGTCCTTTCTCCGACTTTCCTGGGGGGAAGTCAGCGGGATATATCTTTGAAACATACCCCGCTTCTATAGTTGTATTAAGCGCTAGCGCGGCGACGATCAACTTCAGTCGTTGGTGCAGCAGCTTGTTCTTTTACAAGTTCAATATCGAACTGGATGTGTTTGAAAGGACCTTTTAAGCCACGTTTTGCAATTTCAGCTTCATCAGTCACATCCACCGCAGTTGCCACCAAGCCTTCACGGGTTGCAAATGCAAAGTCATCCCACAGGTACTGGTCGCCTTCGATGTTGAATTGAGTGGTCAGCTTGCGGTAGCCCGGTGCAGATACGAAGTAATGCACATGCGATGGACGGTTACCGTGACGACCTAATTTGTCCAGTACAAACTGAGTTGTACCTTCTGGAGGGCAGCCATAACCGACCGGCATCGTTGTGAGTGCAACATATTTACCGTCTTGGTCACTGAAGATAGAGCGACGTAAGTTGAAATCAGACTGTGACTTATCAAAGAATGAATAGTTCCCTAGGCTGTTGGCATGCCAAATTTCAACTTTAGCGCCTTCGATGATATTGCCTTCAGTATCCGTCACTGTCCCTTCAATGATCAACGTTGGGATTTTGTCTGATTCAGAACCATCATCCATACGTGCAAAGCCAACTGACTCTGGTGCACCTGAGACATAAAGTGGGCCTTCAATGGTACGTGGTGTACCACCGCTAATTCCTGCTTTTGCATCTGCTTCATCAGCACGTAGGTCCAAGTAATGCTCTAGACCCAAACCTGCAGCCAATAGGCCTAGCTCGTTTGCTTGGCCTGCATCAGTAAAGTATTCAAGACCTTTCCACAATTCAGTTTGTGAAATATCAAGATCTTCGATCGCCTGGAAAAGATCACCGAGTAAACGTACAGTAATTTGCTGTACACGCTCATCTACAGGACCTGTCGCAGTGTCGACATTCATTTGTTTTACTAATGCATCAATTTCTTGGCGATTCATACTATTACTCCTCAGTATGTCTACATTCTTTTATGTGGCGTGCTGTTTAGCTTGCTCTGGCTGGCTAAATCTTGCTGGCCACAATCCTTGTTTGGTTACCCTCTGGTCTTGCTGTGGGAAGGGAATAACGTTATTCCCAAGTCCCAAAATTCTTACTTAAAAACTCTTACTTAACTGTCGTCATCACGAACTGAAGATGGGTGACGGTTCAACGGCATCACTTCAATGTTCATAAATGGATAAAGCGGCAAGCCCTGTAACAGGTTGTGCAACTCTTCATTGCTTTCAACATCAAAAATACTGATGTTTGAATACTGGCCGGTAATGCGCCAGATATGACGCCATTTACCTTGACGCTGCAATTCCTGTGAATAGGCTTTTTCAACAGCCTTAATTTCATTTGCCTGTTCAACTGGCAGATCACGTGGAATGTTTACATCCATACGTACGTGAAAAAGCATGGGTTTCTCCTAATTACTGACGACGCAAGTTGTCAATCTTGTTTTCATCCAACTCAATACCCAGACCTGGTCCTTTCGGAATCTCAAGTTCAAAGTTTTGATAGTTGAGTGGGGTTTTCAAAATATCTTCAGTCAGCAGTAGAGGACCAAACAGCTCGGTACCAAATGCCAGACTTTCAAAAGTAGAGAACACATGTGCTGAAGCAATCGTGCCCACAGGGCCTTCCAGCATGGTGCCGCCATACAGGTCAATACCTGCCAGTTTGGCAATCAGGCCAACTTCACAACCTTCGATCAGACCACCTGACTGAGCCACTTTGACTGCAAAAACAGATGAACCGTTTTGTTTGGCAATCTCATAAGCTGACTGCGGGCCCATTAACGATTCGTCTGCCATGATGGCAACATCAAAACGACGGGTTAGACGGCGCATAGCATCCAGGTTATTGATCGCACATGGCTGTTCAATCAGATCAACACCGCCATCTTGCAGCAACTGAATTCCTTTAATGGCGTCTAATTCTGACCAGGCACGGTTCACATCGACACGGATCGAAACGTCTTTGCCCAAGGCTTTCTTAATCGCCAGTACATGTTCAACATCTTCTTCAACTGGACGAGAACCAATTTTGAGTTTGAAAATGTTGTGGCGTTTTGCCGCAATCATTTTCTCTGCTTCAGCAATATCTTTTTCGGTATTACCAGAAGCCAGTACCCAAAGAACTGGAATACTGTCACGTAAGCGGCCACCAAGAACTTCACTTAATGGCAAACCTAAACGTTGTGCCTGAATATCTAGAAGTGCAGTCTGAATCGCACATTTGGCAAAACGGTTACCATTAATATTCTTTTTGATTGCTTGTAATGTTTGTGCAACATTTAAACCAGATAATGTTTGTAAAAGCGGTGCGAAATAAGTTTCAATATTAACTTTTACGCTTTCCGGGCTTTCATCACCATAACCTAAGCCACCGATAGTTGTTGCCTCACCCCATCCGATGTAACCATCTTCAGTGGTGATTTTAACCAATACCAGGGTCTGGGTTTGCATCGTTGCCACTGCCATCTTGTGAGGGCGAATGGTTGGAATTTCTACCAGCAAGGTTTCAACTGACTTATACATAATACGGGTTCACATTCTTGCTTTAATGCTTTGACTTGATATACCTTAAAAGAATAATGTTGATTGGTCTAAGATCGATTTAGCATTTTTTTATACTTTAAAGGTATTCAGCGCCATGGAACTCAGACATTTACGTTACTTCGTTGCCGTCGTCGAAGAGCAAAGTTTTACCAAAGCGGCAGAAAAGTTGTTTATTGCTCAACCACCTTTGAGCCGACAGATCCAAAATCTGGAACAAGAACTCGATATTCAGCTATTTGAGCGTGGTAGCCGCCCGCTAAAGACCACGGAAGCCGGTCAATTCTTCTATCAGCACGCTGTTAAACTTTTGTCTAATGCGGAAGAAATAAAATCGATGACCAAGCGGATTGGTATTGCCGATCGCACGATAAGTATTGGTTTTGTTGGCTCTTTATTGTTTGGTTTATTGTCCCGTATCCTGTTTTTATTTAAACAGCAGCATCCTTATCTCAAAATCGAGATGATGGAAATGAATACTTATGAACAGATTCAGGCCCTCAAAGAAGGACGTATAGATGTCGGCTTTGGCCGTTTAAGAATCTCGGATCCTGCCATCAAACGGGTGTTATTGCGTGAAGAACGCTTGGTGGTAGCAGCTCATTCAAGTCATCCGCTGGCGCAAAGAGAAGGTTTACATTTATCTGAGCTGGTCGATCAACAGTTATTTTTATATCCAAATACAGGGAAAGCTAATTTTGCCACCCAGGTACGTGGCATATTTTCCGAGTATGGTCTGGAACCGAAAAATATCCGTATTGTCCGTGAGTTACAGTTGGCACTTGGCTTTGTTGCTGCAGGCGAGGGTATTTGTATTGCTCCAGAAAGCGCGCAAAATATTAAATTAGCCCATCTTAACTTTATACCTTTAGCAGATGCATTTGCGGTAAGTCCTGTCTTTATGGCCATGCGTAATATGGATGAAAGTGAATACATCCGTTATCTATTTGATGCCGTGTATCAAGCCTATGATCTGGAAGCATTAAAATATGATCGAGCCGTATTTTAACTGCTTAAAATCGTGTGAAAGAGAGCAATAAAACACCTGAGGGCGAGATAAAAAAGAATTGTTTTAAGGAATATTATAATTAAATAATATATTTATTATTTAATTTAATCACTTAGCTTGCACTAGACTTTATAGGTATAAAGGCATGCCTATTCAGTTTTAGACATTTTTTTCTATTTTCTGCATTGTGAGCAGCATTCGTTGAACTTCACAATTAGGAGGTGGAGATGTCTACAAATAAAGTGAATATAAATACGCTGATTGATGAAGCGAAATTCACGCCCTTTCACTGGGGTGTCTTGATCTGGTGTTTACTCATCATTATTTTTGACGGTTATGACCTGGTCATCTATGGCGTGGCATTGCCGCTGCTGATGCAAGAATGGTCGCTGAATGCGGTACAAGCGGGAATGCTGGCCAGTACTGCCTTATTCGGGATGATGTTCGGTGCCATGAGTTTCGGTACCTTGTCCGATAAACTCGGCCGTAAAAAGACCATCATGATCTGTGTGGCGATTTTTAGTGGTTTTACTTTTATTGGTGCCTTTGCCACATCTCCAGTTGAATTTGGAATCTTACGTTTCCTGGCGGGTCTTGGGATCGGTGGTGTGATGCCAAACGTGGTGGCATTGATGACTGAATATGCCCCTAAACGTATCCGCAGCACGCTGGTTGCCTTGATGTTTAGTGGTTATGCCATTGGCGGTATGACGTCTGCGCTATTAGGTGCATGGTTGGTGCCACAATTTGGCTGGAAAATCATGTTCCTGCTGGCTGGTATTCCATTGTTGATCTTGCCGATTCTTTGGAAATACTTGCCAGAATCGCTAATGTACCTGACCAACAAGCAGGAGACTGCTCAGGCACACACGATTATTCAGAAAATCTCTCCGTCGCAAGTCATTACTAACGATACCCAGTTGGTGCTGAATGAAGTGCAAAAAGGTGATGAAGCACCATTAAAAGCGCTCTTTCAACAAGGCCGTAGCTTCAGTACATTCATGTTCTGGCTGGCATTCTTTATGTGTCTGTTGATGGTATACGCACTAGGTAGCTGGTTGCCTAAACTGATGATTCAGGCTGGTTACTCGCTGGGTGCAAGTATGATCTTCCTGTTCGCACTGAATATCGGTGGCATGGTGGGTGCGATTGGTGGGGGTTACCTTGCAGATAAATTCCATATCAAAAAAGTGCTGACCATCATGTTCTTATGCGGTGCCATTGCCTTGATTCTGCTTGGCTTTAACAGTCCGCAATTTGTACTGTATACCTTGATTGCTGTGGCAGGTGCTGCAACGATTGGCTCACAAATTCTGCTGTATACCTTTGTCGCACAGTATTATCCATCGACGGTACGTTCTACCGGTATGGGCTGGGCATCAGGTATTGGACGTATTGGGGCAATTGTGGGTCCGGTTCTGACAGGCGCATTATTGACCATGAATTTACCGCATCAAATGAACTTCTTTGCAATTGCGATTCCTGGTGTAATCGCTGCGCTGGCAATTTTACTGGTGAACTTAAAAACCTCTGTAGATGGTCAAGCCCTTGCAAAGTCTGGTGTAAAGCCAAACCCAATGGTAAAAGAAGCGACGCATTAAGTTAGATTTAACTTAATAAAGATAATATTCCCAATGATATAGATCGCCATCGTAATGGGTGGTGATCTGTTGCTAGAATCGAAACGCATAATAAAAAGCGAGTTTAGGATGAACACGACATTATTTACCCAAAAATCAATCAATAAGCCAACATTAAAACGTACATTATTGATGAGTATGATTGCAATGAGTATGGGCGGCATGGGCGTATCAGCTCAGGCGCAAACTGCACAAAACAGTCAGCAAGAAATTGAACAGCTCCGTCAGGAAGTTCAGGCCTTACGCGCATTGGTTGAGCAACAGCAAAAACAGACTGCGACTTTAAATACTGCTGTACAAACTCAGCAAGCAGCAGCGGCATCTGCCAAACCTGTGATGAAACTTGCCAGCGGTGCTGAATTCAACCTTTACGGAAATGTCCGTGCCGATGCCTCTTATCAGGCTGAAGGCGGTGGTAAAGACATGCCTTATAACCAAATTAACAGTGTGCCACTAGAAGGTAATTCGGAACAAAGTGATCGGTTTCGTTCAACACTTTCTGCGACTCGTTTAGGTATGGACTTTAAAGCACCGGTTGGCGCTGGAGATAAAGCCCTGAGCGGTAAGGTTGAGGTGGATTTTCTAGGTGGTGCAGGTCTGGATAATTTACGGATCCGACATGCGTATATGAGCTATGCCAACTGGTTAATTGGTCAAACCTGGTCAAACTTTGCTGTACCGGATTATATGCCAGAAACAGTGGATGCTTTGGCTTATGTAGGTGGCGCAGTAAAACGTACACCACAAGTGCGTTACACAACTAAGTTTAGCCCACAAACTAATTTAGTTGTTGCTGCGGAAGATCCAAAAGATAAATTAGTCAGTGATAAAGCGATTAATCAGCGTTTTCCAGCTTTAACTGCACGTTTAAACCATCAATTTGCAGATAATTTAAACGTAAGTGTTCGTGCAATGGGGCACGAAAAACGTATAGATACTGATGAAGAAATGGCATGGGGGGTAGGTGTTGGTACAAAATATGAAGTTGTACCAGGTACTACTATAAAAGCCGACTACTATCATGTGAAAGGTGATAATAGCTTTGTATCATTTGCAAACCCAGGCGTACTAGTTAAAGATGGTAATCTGATACAAAGCGAATTTGACTCGATTACGGTAGGTTTAACCCAGCAGTTTAATGACAAATTGCGTGGTACTTTGGGCTATGGCTATATGAAGTTTGATGATGATCAAGATTACATTAATGCTTTAAGTAACAAGAGTGCTGCGAATAAAGATCTTTGGCAGGCATGGGCCAATATATTCTATAGCCCACGTAAACCACTTAGCTTCGGTCTAGAATATGTCTATGGTGAACGTAAAGCCTATGGTCCTGTTTTAGATGAATACGATCAACCAGTTAGCGGTCGTACAGGCGAAGACAACCGAATTAATGCGGTTGCCATTTATAACTTCTAAAATATTGCTTAAACAGAATATTTAAGTTAAGAAAAGCGTGGCTGAATTAAGCCACGCTTTTGTTCATTTGCAGAATCGTTTTTGCCAGCAGATTGACTGCTTGTTCAATATCAGCATTCCATTCGAAAGAACAATTTAAACGAATATAATTTTGGCTGGCATGATCCGGTTTAAACAGCAGTGCAGGGGCAATTGAAATATGCTGCAGCAGCAACTGTTCATAGAGCGCCTGGGCATCCAGTTGTTTCGGCAATTCAATCCAGAGAAAATAACCACTGGAATAATAGTAAATTTTACATGTAGGCGCTAAGCGGTTTTTGAGATCCTGATAAAACTTCTTTTTATATTTTTCCAGATGATGTCTTAGCTGTCGTAAATGTTTTTCATAATGATGATGCGAAATAAATTCTACCAGCGTGTTCTGGAGTAAGGGACTGACCGTTAAAGTGCTCATGAGCTGCAAATGCTGAATGGCATCGGAAAATGGACCGGCATAGACCCAACCGACGCGTGCGCCCATGCCTAGTGTTTTGGAAAATGAAGCACAGTGCAGCACCATCTGATGCTGGTCAAAATATTTAACTGGTAGCGGTTTGGATGAACCATAATTCAACTCCTGATAAACATCATCTTCAATTAAATAGACCTGATATTCATACAAAAGTTCAGCAATTCTCTGTTTAATTTCCGAACTAACAGTAAAGCCAATCGGATTATGCGCGTTCAGCATTAGCCAGCACACCTTGATCGGATACTGTTTCAAAGCCTGTTCAAATGATGCCAGATCAAAACCGAATTGCGGATGCTCAGGGATAGTAATCACCTGTAGCCCCAAACGCTCGGCTGCCTGCCAGGCTCCATAAAATATGGTTTGTTGCAGCAGGATAAAATCACCGGGTTGGGTCAATGCCTGTAAAGACAGATTCAGTGCTTCTAATGCTCCAGATGTAATGACAATGTCATCTGCATGGCAAGCAATGCCTTGCAACTGGTAACGATTAGCAATCAGTTGGCGTAAATCCTGATTGCCAGGCGGCATATGATTCTGGTTGTTATAACTGCTTTTTCTTTTGGCCTGCTGCGCCAGAATCTGCATAAATTTGGCGTTATATAACAGCTCTGCATTGGGAAATGCGGAACCAAAAGGCACAATTTCTGCAGCTTGGATCGATTTTAAATAATTAAATACCACAGAGTTGATTTGAACTTTTGGGCTTAAACTAATCTGGATTGGTTGTTTGCTGTTGACCAGATCTGTAGAACGCTCTGCAACGTAATAGCCGGATTTATCTCTGGCATAAACCAGACCTTGCGCTTCAAGTTCCTGATAAGCATTGAGTACCGTCATCAGGCTATAGCCAGACAATTGGGTCTGTTCGCGGAGTGAAGGTAATTTTTCATGTACCCTCCATACGCCGTTTTCAATCATCTGACGGATATTCTGCGCCAGTTTTTCAGACTTATACATACACTTGCTTGAACTAAGACTGTTCTAATTATTTTGATTTATAGCATATTTCAAGATGCTCAATATAACAAATTAAGTTTAATGTGGTTGTCAGTCTATTTTCAAGCTGGCGTTCTATCGATCTGCTGTACTGTTCTTCTAAGATCAGTATCCAAGTAAATATTTCTATTCAAATGGGATGGTTGTATTAATCGGGTCGACATGAACTCAATACATGATCATTAAACTGAATATCAGGCCTCAACCTTTCTAGGGAAATTCTCTACCTCTCCATCAATCGTATTCTAATTTTTATACGCCTGAGTCACTTCTCTTAATTTGTCACAATTCGATACTTACAAATTCAGATTTACTTGCTAAATTCAGTCCACATGATGATAAAAACTATGTCACGGTCTTAGACCGCTCCATCATGTCTAGATAACAACGATACGAATACACGGACCAATAACAAGCACAAAGGAGTGGACAATGCTCGGAAATATGATGTTTCAGCCTTTACTGATCAGCAGCATGATTGAACATGCAGGACGCTATCATGCCGATACCGAGGTAATTTCCAAAAATACCGACACCAGCATTAAGGTGACCAACTGGGGCGAAATTCATCAAAACTCGAAACGTTTTGCCAAGGTATTGCAACAACTCGGCTTGGAACAGGGAGATCGGGTTGCCACCATTGCCTGGAATAATCATCGCCATTTAGAGTCCTGGTATGCTATTTCTGGCAGCGGTCTGGTCTGTCATACCATTAATCCGCGCCTGTTTCCGGAGCAGCTGATTTTTATTATGAATGATGCGGCAGATCGTGTGGTCATCTTTGATAAAACATTTGTACCTTTAATCAAGGCGGTAAAACCGCTGCTGACCTCAGTCGAGCATTTTATCTGTCTGGATGCTGCCGATCCGAGCGTCACTGAAGCCATTCCAGAAGTGCAATTTTATGATGATCTGATTGCCAGTCAACACACAGAATTTGAATGGCCAGTCATTGATGAAAACTCAGCCAGTTCACTGTGCTATACATCAGGAACCACGGGCAACCCTAAAGGCGTGCTATATAGCCATCGCTCTACTGTATTACATAGCTATGCCATCATTTTACCGGACTCATTAAATGTCTCGGCTGCCGATATTATGTTGCCAGTGGTGCCGATGTTCCATGTGAATGCATGGGGCACGCCATACGCGGCAGCCATGGTGGGATGCACGCTGGTACTGCCGGGGCCAGGTCTGGATGGTGCCAGTCTGGTGAATCTGATTGATACGTATAAAGTTTCAGTGGCGCTTGGCGTGCCAACCATCTGGCAGGGTTTGATTGCCGCAGCAAACCAGTCAGGTTCCAAGCTGGAAAGTCTGAAACGTAATGTAATCGGAGGATCGGCCTGTCCACCGGCAATGTTACGAACTTTCAAAGAGCAGTTTAACTGTGAAACAATTCATGCTTGGGGCATGACGGAAACAGGTCCAGTGGCTACTGCCAATCAGCTCAAAGCCAAACATTTACAGCTATCAGATGAAGAAAAACAGCAGATTCGTCTGTCTCAAGGCCGACCGCCATTTGGGGTTAGTGTACGTTTAACTGATGTAGAAAAATGTACGCATGAAATTGAACGAGATGGTGAAACTATCGGAAGTTTACAGGTGAAAGGGCACTGGGTTATTAATAAGTATTTCGGTAAGCAAGAATCTCCATTGACTGAGGATGGTTGGTTAGATACAGGGGATATTGGCACGCTGAATCAAGATGGTTTTGTAAAACTCAGTGACCGTTCCAAAGATTTAATCAAGTCTGGCGGCGAATGGATTTCATCGGTGGATCTGGAAAATATTGCCATGGGACATCCGGAAATTGCGATGGCGGCGGTGATTGCCGCCCAGCATCCAAAGTGGGATGAACGTCCGGTATTGATTGCGATTAAAAAATCGGACAGTCAGCTGAGTGAGACAGAGCTACTCGATTATTATGCTGATAAAGTCGCTAAATGGCAGGTTCCAGACAGAGTGGTTTTTGTAGACTCAATTCCACTAAGTGGAACTGGAAAGATGCTGAAAAAAGATTTGCGGGAACTCTATGGGAATATTCTTTTAGAGCAGGCTGTCGGTTAGAGCCTCAACATGAAATTTTGATTGAGCCATATATGACATATCTTTTGTCATAAGAAAAGCCTATTCTAGAGAGGATAGGCTTTTTATAAATACTCATATCATTGATTTTTAAAGTTATATATGGAGTTTTAGGGCATTGGTTTTAGAAAATTATAAAATCTTAAATTTCTTTTTCATAAAGTAAAAAGCTAATAAAACACTTAACCAAAATAAATAATTTAAAAGAAAATAGTTAAAGAGAAATTCATCTTGATCCCAGAAAATAAATAACACACTTATATTATTAGCAGGTGATGTAAAATCTCCATCAATTAAGAATACAAAAGGAAATCCTCCTGCAAGTCTATGTACTTCCTCAATTTGATCTACCACTATACGATTAATAGGGATGTATCTTTGATAAAACAAAGATACCGAGGTTAGTGCAAAAGATAAAATGCTGATATATAATATTTTTTTCATAGACTAATTCTTTGTCTTTTAAGTTTATCAAAAACAACCAATAACACAGCCAGGAAATAGAGTCAGAAGAATGGTTGGTATATTGCTATACATTTCAACTATTCTTTAAAAAACTACCCCTTACGAATTTGTCTAAAAAGAATAAAACTAACGTAGCAATAATTAGAGAAGCTAATATATACGGTTAGCAATTTAAGGATGCTATGTTATCAATTCAAATTACTAGAGATGACAAATAATGTATCGCATGACGATCTAACAAGCAAAAAAATCACTCAGAATTGATTTCCCTATAAAAGTCAGCTTTTTATATAGAGTTAGCAGAATTAACAGATATAAAAATCCCTTTTTCTAAAAACTATAGTTTCAGCAGATGCTTTTGCTTCATATTGTCCGACAAAAAGCTCTATTATGTTTGATAAGCACATAATTTGACCTGTATTGATATGGTCTGAATTATAAAACGCTTTATGCTGACAACATAATAAATAGACAGTTGTACATTAATATTACTGTCTGCGGATAAGGGGATAAAAATGACAAGTATGCCGACCTATCAGCCGCATTGGGTTCGTGAAGATTTCATTGATTTTATTGGTGAAAAAATCCATCCAACCTGGGCGTTTAAAAAAGTTAAAGCGGCCATTATGGGCATTCAGGCCATCAGTCCTGACTTTTTCAAGATTCACTTGCGCCCGAATCATAATTTTAAAGCCAGGTCATTTCAGGCTGGCCAACATATTGCAGTAACAATAAGACTCGATGGTGTACGTCATCAGCGATATTATTCTGTGGTGACGGTATTAAAAAATGGTGATTTGATTATTGCGGTGAAACAGCAAGGCAAAGTGTCACGCGCCTTGAGCCAGATGCAAATCGGGGCTGTCATTGAAATTTCGCAGCCGCAAGGTGACTTTATACTGCAAAACTCTAGCCAGCCAACCTTATTTCTGGCATCCGGCAGTGGTATTACTGCAATATATTCCTTGCTGCAAAAAGCAGTGATCCAGTCCCTGGAACAGATCGACCTGATTTATTTTACTCGCGATGATGCCTTTCATGCTGAATTGAAAACCCTGGCTTTAATGCATCCAAACTTGAAATATCATCATTTTAATACACGGGAACAGCAACAGCATCTGAATCAAAGATTATTGCAAAAACTGGTGCCAGATGTTGCAGAACGAAAAATATATGCCTGTGGCTCTGCTGGGATGATGAAGGCTGCACTTAGAATTGTAGAAAAACTGGATTTGAAATCCAATTTTCATTCGGAATATTTCCAGATTGTGGTCGATGAAAAAATTAAGGCGCAGCCAGTACAGTTTTTAAGATCGCAGCAAGTGTTTCAGGCTCAGTCCAACTTGCTGGAAAGCGCTGAAAATTCAGGCCTGCGTCCTGCTCATGGTTGCCGGATGGGAATCTGTAATACCTGTTCCTGTACCAAAGTCAGTGGCTCGGTGCGTAATGTCCTGACCGGTGAGGTTGATCATGGCAATAACACCCAGATTAAACTTTGTATTTCCCAGGCGATGAGTCCAGTCGTTATTAATTTATAAGCCAGTATTAAACGAATAAAAAGGTGCTCCCATGAATATGCAAATTGATTTTAAACGACACAGTAAGTCGCAATTTCTCAGTCCTGAACAGATTGAGGAGTTTGGTGCTAAAGTCGATGCGATCCGCCGCGAGGTCATGGACGATCTGGGTGAAAAAGACGCCAATTATATTTATAAAATCCGTAATTTTGTCCGTTATAGCGAAATTGCATCCCGAGGCATGTTGATGTTTGCTGGCTGGTTGCCACCGGTTTGGCTGGCAGGGACAGGGCTGCTTGGCATCTCCAAAATTGTGGAAAATATGGAGCTGGGACATAATGTCATGCACGGTCAGTTCGACTGGATGAATGATCCGACCCTGAACGGAACCACCTATGACTGGGATACGATTTCCACAGGAGATGACTGGAAATATACCCATAACTATATTCATCATACCTATACCAATATTGTCGGGATGGATCATGATGTCGGTTATGGCCTGATTCGGGTCAGTGAATCCCAAAAATGGGAACCACGTTTCCTGTTCAATATTCCACTGGGCATGCAGTTAATGGTGTTTTTTGAATGGTATGTCGGCCTGCAACGCTTGCATCTGGAAGATGTGATTGCCTATAAAACCAAAACCTGGAAAGAAGTTTGGAAAGAAGCGGCTCCACTGCGTCAAAAAATGCGCCGTCAGGTGTTAAAAGATTATGTATTTTTTCCAGTGATTGCTGGCCCGAATGCCATTCCTGTGTTTGCCGGAAATGCTGTAGCCAATGTAATTCGTAGTCTGTGGGCGTCTGCGGTGATTTTTAATGGTCATTTTACGGAAGATGCTGAAACTTTTGAGATGGATAATACCGACAATGAAACCCGTGCTGAGTGGTATTTACGCCAGGTTCGTGGTTCGAGTAATTTTACCGGGACGGACTGGCTGCATATTTTGAGTGGTAATTTGAGCCATCAGATTGAACATCATCTATTTCCGGACATGCCAGCCAATCGCTATGCGCAGGTGGCGCCGAAAGTAAAAGCGCTGTGTGCTGAATATGGCATTCATTATAATGAAGCGAGCTTTATAAAACAGTTTTCTACTGTTTGGGTGCGTCTGGCCAAATGTTCATTGCCGAATCACTGGACTGCACAGATTATTGAAAAAACCCACTCTGCTAAATCTGTATTGAGCCACTTTAAATCCAAAATCATGCCCTAATTTTTAATGTGTGGTATTCACCCGTTTGCTACGCCTCAATAGATTTACATGGTCTATTGGGGACTTTTTTGCTTTTTTGTCGTTTTAGTAGAAATTGAATCATCCATTTTTATGAATGAAGTATGGAGAGATATTTCAAAAAAATCACCAAAGAAAAACAGATACGGTACTGCTGAAACGCTTTGCCTACAACAACCTGCTTAAGCTCTAGAGGGTTGTCCCTATAATGGCCGCGTTGTCACAATCAAGGTCTCAGTTTTGAAATATCTTCAATTTTTTTCAGGCATCTCATTATTACTGCTTTTAACTGCTTGTAACCTCACAGAAGCACCAGCTCCAGATTATCAAGGAAACTGGAAAAATACGCTGGAAAATCCAAAACTTGAAAATGTATTGGTCATTTCGAAAAATGGTGAAAATTACTTCATTACCAACACCATAAAAGACAAAGAAACTGGTAAAACCGAAGAGAAAAATCCGATGCCGGCAGCAGTGAGCAAAAATGGCTTACTTCAGTTAAATGCAGGTGCAGGTATGGTTGATTTTGCAATCGATGAAAAAACAGGAAATCTGGTCGGTTCAGGCTCAGTCTATGAGAAAGCCAAATAACGTTTTCTTCTCAGGTCAGAGATCTGCAGAAAAAAATGTCATGAAATACAATGATTCATGGCATTTTTTTTATTGGGCTAAACTTAATAACTCAGTAAAATCTTCTGCAAAATAATTTGCTTGGACCTTGATCAAATCTATTTCATGAACAGAGTATTGATCATAAACTGCAATCACATCGATTCCTGCATTGTTGGCCGCTTCAACGCCAATTAATGAATCCTCAATAATCAGGCAATCTGCGGCTTGCACCTGAAAATGCTGAAGGGCATTGAAATAGACTTCAGGATGCGGCTTGATGTTCTGCACATTTTCACGGGTCAAGAGCAGGGCAAAGTCATCATTAAAGCTGATTTTTTTGTTAATGTTTTGATTATTGTCCTGATAACGCTGCACATTGAACAAACTGGTGGTTGTGGTCAGGGCGATCTGAATCCCTTGTTGTTTCAGGGCTTGAATGAACCGTTCAGCATGTGGTTTTAGCTCGACCACATGATCGAGAAAATGCCGTGAAATTGCATAACGGCGGTTTTTTACTTCTTCTTTATTCGGCGCAAATCCATAAAGCGCTTTTAAATAAGCACAATATTCCAGATAGGGATCCGGCCGATGTTTAAATTTTTTGAGCTGAAGATCGCGCTGTTGCTGGATCTGACTTAAGTCGACTTCAATATTTGCCAACTCCTGAATCAGCGCAGCATCGACCTGATTCCAGACTCCCACGGAATCAATCAAGGTGCCATCCAAATCAAAACACACCAACTTTTTGCCTTGGAACATAAGATATTTCTCTTAATTTGCATCGTTAATTCTGTGGGCTTGAGTATATAGCATGAAGCTTGCGTGTTTAAGTTGACCAAGGAAAAACAGAAGTGCATATTTACAACAGAAGTACTTGTAACGAGGTTCCACATCAGAGAAAAGTAATTTTTAACACCACATGGAAATTGACTGATCCTAGAAATCGTTGCAAAGTGTTATATTTGAACATTGGCAATTGATAAAATGATGTCGATGATATCTTCGTCAAAATTATTAGAAAGTTAAAGGAAATGTGTTTCTGTGTTTGAACTTGACTGTAAATTGCTCAGTATTTTTTATTATGTCTATAAATTTAAAAACGTATCTCAGGCAGCTGATCATTTAGACATGAGCCAGCCAGCGGTGAGCAATCTGCTGAATAAAATTCGCCAGCATTATGGTGATCCTTTATTTTTACGTATTGGCAATGAAATGCTGCCGACAGATTTATCTAAGCAGTTGTTTCCCTTGGTCAGTGAAGCACTCAGTAAAGTTGAAGCGATTAATAATTTCACCATCAATTTTGATCAGGTCACTTCACAGCAACGTTTTACACTGGCGATGACCGATGTATCGCATCTGGTGTTATTGCCAAAAATTTCACAGTATCTCAAGCAGCATGCATCACATATCCGCCTGAATGTGCGTCCGATTACCTCGGAAACCAGTTATCAGATGGCCAATGGCGAGATTGATCTGGCTTTGGGCTTCTTGCCAAATCTGGAGAATGGCTTTTATCAGCAGAAACTGTTTGAACAGTATTATGTGGTGATCGCAGCGAAAGACCATCCGCGACTAACGGGTGACAGCATCACGACCGAAGAGTATTTACGTGAAACCCATATCGATATTGATGCCGGGATGGGGCATTACCATATTGAAAATGAATTGCTGAATCTGGAACTCAAGCGCGACATTCTAATGCGTCTGCCCAGCTATTTAGGCGTGGGACTGGTGGTACAGGAAACCGATGCGATTGCGACCGTGCCTTATTATTTGAGCGAAGTCCTGTTATCACGTGGCAATCTCAAGATTTTTGGGGCACCGATTGCTTTCCCGACCTATTCTGTAAAGCAGTATTGGCATATGTCCTGTCATCATAAAACCAGTCATCAATGGCTACGCAATATGTTGCATGAAATCTTAAGCAAATAGCATTTCAGCATACATGCATTGTGCTGCAATCTGCTTTTTCTCTATCTCAGAGATTTCGACACCATCCCATTTTTCAATCTGCTCGATTAACCAGATAAAATCGGCAAGCTGCGGTTTCGCACTTGCACCAACAAGATTGCGGATGATGTTTTGAATTTTATGATAGTCACAGACATGACGCTGTGCAGAGCATTCAAACTGGATAATCTGATAATCAACCAGCATGTCCCAAACTTGGGACAGATCAGCACGCTGTTTTAAATCCGTTTGGGCTTTCTGGACAGCATTGACCAAAGCCTTCACCGTGCATGGATGTAATTCTGCCCATTCCTGAGTCATGGCCAGAACCTTGTCGGCAACTTTAGGAATGATATTCTGGCTTGCAGCGACAATTAAACTATAGCCTTCAAGCTTGGCCTGAATATTCCAGGGTTCTCCCACACAAAAGCCATCAAAGACCTGTTCCGAGATTCCTTTTACCATCGAAGCTGGTGGTGAGGTCATGAGCTGAATCTTGTGGGCAATATTGACATCTGTCAGGGCTAACCATTCTTTTATACAATAATGATGAATTGAGTGCTTATAGACATAGGCCAGATTCATTTTCTGCTGTTGTTGCAAGGCCTGCACCAGTTTTTGAGAACTGCTTTTTTCATCATCTTCTGCATCAATTCCCAATTCATGACACAGATCTTGACGCAGGCTGATAAAAGCCTGATTCATGCTCAGTACCAACGGGGTTTGCAAAGCCACCTGTAACTGGTCTGTACCCAGAGCAGCAGCAGGTAGCATGGCGGACAAACAATGCGCAGCGTCCAGAAAGCCATAGGCCAGACGGTCTCTTAAACTGGACCAGGAGGCCTCCCGGATTAAGTTGATGGTTAATCCCTGTTCGGCAAAATAACCCTGTTTTTCGGCCCAGAGAATGGCAACACAATCAAGTAAAGGAATATAGCCAATATTGAGTTCAGTTTTTTCTAATGTGGACATATGCTTTTCCTTATTGGCCCAGTAGCAGCTTCTGTGCATCCAGTAAGCGTCTGGCCATTTCACCAATGGTAATCCGGTGACTCATGGCATTTTTACGCAATAAAGCAAAGGCCTGTTCTTCCGTTAAGGCATGCAGCTGGATGAGCAGGGCTTTGGCCTTATCGATATCTTTACGGTCAATTAGCTTGTCCTGGGTTTCTTTTAAATCATTCAGCAGCTTTTTATGTTTGCGAAACTGTTCAATTGAAATTTCCAGAATACTTTCTAGTTTGGTGGGATCAATACCATCGACAATATAAGCCGTGATTCCGGCATCAATCGCACTTTTGATGGTGTCTTTATTGGAGTTCTGGGTAAACAGCACGGTCGGAAGTTCATATTGGCTGACACAGCTTTCAATAATATCCCGATGCGGATGATCCATATTCAGCAGGATCACATCTGCATGAATACCCTTAACATGTACCATATTCAGGTCATTCAGGATTAAACAGGCCACCACCTGAAAATCATGTGAAAGTAAGGATTCCTGGATGAATTGGGCACGCTCCAGATCATCATCAATAAGAGCAATTCGTAATTTGGACATGGAATATTTTCAAGTAAGGCCTAAGGAATATTCAAGCAGGAGTAAAGCAAAAAACATGCCATTAAATTGGTGCATAAAATTCTATTTTTCTGTTCAATTTAGTGCATAGCTTTAGGGATTTCAGCTGATGGCTGATCAAAATGAAGCGTTTAGGTAGATCATCTGCCTGAAATAAGGCGTTTTCTTATTGGAAAAGTTGGCACGATTTCTGCATTTATTAAATCGTCAAAGATGACTTTCAATACTAACAACGGCCAACGATGTCCGTTCTGATCGTAATTGCATTTTCAAAAAAATGTGATTGGTATTTCGTTCAGCACAGGATAAATGACATGGTCAGTTGTTCAGCAATACAAAACGCACAAGCGTTTCAACCCTTCCGCCAGCATTACAAAGTGCTGGGTTGCGGTATTTACAACATATTCAATCAGCAGACATATCAATGCCTAGACGTGATATGTGGCTTTTTATCATCTTTAAAAAAACAATAGTTGGAGTGCAGATATGAAAATTCTCATGATTGGGCATGGCATGGTGGGGCATAAATTCATCGAATCTGTATTGGAACAGGCCGGTGATGACATTGAGCTGACCATTTTGGCAGAAGAGCCACATTTAGCTTATGATCGGGTGCATTTGACCGAATATTTCAGCGGTAAGTCGGTGAAGGATCTGAGTCTGTGTCGTAGTGATTTTGCCGATGCCTATGGCATTGATTTGCGAATTAATACTAAAGCGGTTGAAATTGATCAGCTCAATAAAACCGTCACCACCAGCCAGGGTGATGTGCTGAATTTTGACAAGTTGATTCTTGCTACCGGCTCTTATGCCTTTGTACCGCCAATCCCGGGCAATGACCGTCAGAATTGCTTTGTTTATCGTACCATTGAAGATCTGGATGCCATTCGCGCAGCCAGCCTGAATGCCAAAACCGGTGTGGTAATTGGCGGTGGTCTGCTGGGTCTGGAAGCAGCGAAGGCTTTGCGAGATCTGAATCTGGAAACCCATGTCGTAGAATTTGCTCCGCGCTTGATGGCGGTGCAGATTGATGATCTGGGCGGCCGGGTACTGCGCTCTAGAATTGAAGACCTTGGTGTCAAGGTGCATACCCAAAAAGCAACCTCATCTATTGAAGATGGTTACAACGCTCAGCATGTAATGAAGTTCGGAGATGGTTCGGTACTTGAAACCGATATCATCCTGTTCTCGGCCGGTATTCGTCCGCGTGATGAACTGGCGCGCCAGAGCGGCCTGCTGATTGGTGAGCGTGGCGGCATCATCATTAATGATTATTGCCAGACCTCACATCCGGACATTTATGCCATTGGTGAATGTGCACTTTGGGACAATAAAATTTATGGTCTGGTTGCACCGGGCTATGACATGGCGCGGATCGCGGCAAAACATGTACTGGACCAAGAGAGCCATGCATTCGCTGGTGCCGACATGAGCACCAAGCTCAAACTGATGGGTGTGGATGTTGCTTCTATTGGTGATGCACACGCCATGTCACCAGATGCCTTGAGCTATTTCTATGCTGATGAAGCCGTGCAGGTTTATAAAAAAATCGTGGTGTCAGCAGACAAAACCAAGCTGCTGGGCGCAGTGCTGGTGGGCTGTGCCAAAGAATATAGCGATCTTCTACAAATGATGCTGAATGGTCTGGCTGTACCGGAGCAACCAGAAAGCCTGATCATGCCGGGCTTTGATCAGTCAACTTCAAAATCAGGTGGTAGTGGTATCGACTTATTGCCTGACAGTGCGACCATCTGTTCCTGTAATAACGTTTCCAAAGCTGATATCTGTTCAGCCATTGATGGCGGTGCAACTTCATTGGGTGCACTGAAAAAATGCACGCAGGCTGCAACGGCGTGCGGTGGCTGTGCGCCACTGGTGACGCAGGTTCTCAAATCTGAATTACAGCGTCAGGGTGTCACGGTGAACAATCACCTGTGCGAACACTTTGCCTATTCACGTCAGGAACTGTATCACCTGGTACGCGTGCATGAAATCAAGACATTCTCTGACCTGATTCAGCAACATGGGCACGGCATGGGCTGTGATATCTGCAAACCGACCGTAGCCAATATTCTGGCATCCTGCTGGAATGATTTTGTTTTAAAACCTAGCCATGCCGGTTTACAGGATAGCAACGACTACTACCTCGGCAATATTCAGAAAGATGGTTCCTATTCGATTGTGCCACGTGTGGCAGGCGGCGAAATCACCCCGGATGGCCTGATTACCATCGGTCAGATCGCCAAAGACTATGGCCTATATACCAAAATCACAGGCGGACAACGAATTGACATGTTCGGTGCGCAGGTACATCAACTGCCTGAAATCTGGGAAAAACTGATCAATGCCGGTTTCGAGTCTGGACATGCCTACGGCAAATCCTTACGTACGGTGAAATCTTGCGTGGGCAGTACCTGGTGTCGTTTTGGGGTCGATGACTCTGTCGGCTTGGCGATTTTCCTTGAGAATCGTTATAAAGGCCTGCGTTCACCACATAAAACTAAAATGGCAGTATCTGGCTGTACCCGTGAATGTGCAGAAGCACAGAGCAAGGATGTCGGTGTCATTGCCACCGAAAAAGGCTGGAATCTATATGTATGCGGCAATGGCGGTATGAAACCGCGCCATGCTGAACTGCTCGCCTCGGATCTGGATACTTCCACACTCATCAAATATATCGACCGCTTCTTTATGTTCTATATCCAGACAGCAGACCGTCTGCAGCGCACCAGTGTGTGGCGTGACAATATGGAAGGTGGGCTGGACTATCTGAAAGATGTCATTGTGCATGATTCGCTCGGCATTGCCGCTGAACTGGAAAGCCGTATGCAGCATGTGATTGGCACTTATCAGGATGAATGGCGCACTGCGATTGAAGATCCTGAAGTGCGCAAACGCTTTAAGACTTTTATTAATGCCAAAGTAGCCGAGCAGAATGACCCGCATATTCAGTTTGCGCCTGTACGTGGCCAGATTCGTCCAAAGACAGAAGCTGAACGTGATTTAAACCGTATTCCAGTGGTTGAAGCCTAAATACCACAGTCAGGGAGAATGAAAATGACAATTTTAAAAGACATGAACGAACTGAACTGGTACGAAGTCTGCAATCTGGATGAGATCACTCCGAATACCGGTGTGGCGGCCTTGATTGAAGATCAGCAGATTGCAATTTTTCGCGTGGGTCAGGAACAGCGGGTTTATGCACTCAGCAATCAGGATCCGTTTAGTCTGGCCAATGTCATGGCACGTGGCATTCTGGGGGATCTGCAAGGTGAGCGTGTAGTCGCATCCCCAATTTACAAGCAGCATTTCAGTCTGGTGACCGGCCGTTGTCTGGAAGAACAAGACAAGAAATTACTGGTATTTCCAACCCGAATTGAAAATGGCAAAGTTCTGGTGAGTCCAACTCCACAAAAGACCTATATTTCCAGTAATGGTCAAAACACAGAGCGTTTAAAACTGGTACTGGTCGGGAATGGGCTGGCGGGTATGCGCTGTCTGGAAGACTTGCTGGATATGGCGCCAGATCGTTATGACATGACCGTAATTGGGGGAGAACCGTGGGGCAATTACAACCGGATCATGTTGTCACCGGTATTGTCTGGTGAGAAAAGCTTTGCCGAAATTATGCTGCATTCAGCCGACTGGTATGCCGAAAAAGGCATTCGATTCATCGCTGGAGATGCTGCCATCGCTATCGACCGTTCGCGTAAACAGGTTCATACCGGAAAAGGCGAAGTCGTTGCTTATGATCGTCTGATCCTCGCGACCGGTTCCAAACCTTTCGTACCGCCAATTCCGGGTGCTGAACTTGAAGGCGTGATGAGCTTCCGGGATATTCAGGATGTTAACCGCATGCTGGATTACTGCAAAACCAAGCAAAATTCCGTCGTCATTGGCGGTGGTCTGTTAGGACTGGAAGCCGCATATGGCTTGAAACAGCGAGGGATGAATGTAACGGTGCTACATCTGATAGACCGTATTATGGATCGTCAGCTGGACATGAAAGCCAGTCAAATGCTGAAGAAATCAATTGAAGAAAAAGGTATTAGGATTATCACCGAAGCCAATACCGAAGAACTACTCGGTAGTGATGGTCACGTGACTCAACTGCGCTTAAAAGACGGGACAATGCTGGATGCTGATTTGGTGGTATTCGCCGTCGGGATTCGACCAAATAAAAGTCTGGCCGAACAGTCTGGCCTGCGCTGTAACCGCGGCGTGCTGGTGAATGACACCATGCAGACCTATGATCCGAGTATTTATGCAGTGGGTGAATGTATTGAGCATCGTGGTCAGACCTTTGGATTGGTTGAGCCATTATGGGGACAGGCCTTTATCTGTGCGACTCATCTGGCTGAACATGGCCGACTGACCTTTAAGGCACCGACTGTTCCGACCCAGCTTAAGGTCAGCGGATGTGACGTATTCTCGGCAGGTAATTTTGAACCGACTAATGATTTCGAAGATATCGTGCTGAATGATGAGAAGCGTCAGATTTATAAACGGATCATCATTCAACAGGACAAAGTCATCGGTGCGGTGTTGTTTGGCGATACTGAAGATGGGGCATGGTATGCCGAACTGATTGCAGATCAGACACCAATTAGTAATATCCGCAGCAAGCTGCTTTTTGGTCGGGATTTTGCATTAAGGAAAGTAGGCTAATCGGATAAAGCTCTCCAGCCCTTCTTTAGCAAAGGAGGGTTGGGGAGGATTAAATTTTAGGCTTGCTCATTCAGAAATTATATTGCTGGATAAGCCTTCAATTGTAGGTTGGTGCAACAAAGCCAATTACATTTAAAAATATGGCACGTTATTTGCTGATCTATTTAGTAAATATGGCAACGGCGCCATGACACGATTGATCTGCTTAAATAATGCAAGGCAAAGACGCCTAGGGTTGAAATAGACCTTAGGCGTCTTTTTATTTAATAACAGGCAAGAAATTTTTATATAAAGGGGATAAAACTATGGCTTATCTTGCTCCTGCAGAGTTTGCAAAAAAAGTAGTCGATGCTGGTGAAGCAAAACTGCATATGGCCACACGTGATGTTGTAATTCGTGCATTTATGGCCGGTGCGATTCTGGCGCTGGCAGCAGTATTTGCGGTGACGATTGCTGTACAGACAGGGGTGCCACTGATCGGTGCACTGTTATTTCCAGTCGGGTTTTGCATGTTATATCTATTGGGCTATGACCTGCTGACCGGGGTATTTGTATTGACTCCTTTGGCCTGGCTAGACAAACGTCCAGGGGTGACATGGGCGCGTATTTTAAAAAACTGGGGGCTGGTGTTTTTAGGCAATTTTATTGGATGTTTAACCGTCGCAATCTTGATGGCGGCGGTCTATACCATGGGTTTCGCAGCTGAACCAAACGAAGTCGGCGTGAAAATTGCTCATATTGGTGAAGACCGGACTTTGGGTTATGCCGAATATGGCTTTGCTGGCTGGATGACCATCTTTATACGCGGCATGCTGTGTAACTGGATGGTGTCACTTGGTGTGATTGGCGCCATGATGTCAACAACTGTAAGTGGAAAATTCATTGCCATGTGGATGCCGATCATGCTGTTCTTTGCCATGGGATTTGAGCATTCTGTCGTGAATATGTTCCTGTTCCCATTTGCCATGATGATGGGCGGTGATTTCTCGATTACAGACTATTTCTTGTGGAATGAATTACCGGTAGTGCTGGGTAACTTGGTTGGTGGTTTAGCTTTAACTGGTCTGGCGCTGTATACCACGCATGTCCGTACAGGTGATAAAAAAGAATTTTAATTTGAGCATGATATTTATGTCTTGAAATTGAAGGGATCGATTAGATCCCTTTTCGAGTGTCTACAATGAATAAAAAATTAAAAATCAGTATCGGACAATATTCTTCCGCCGGAATCAAAGCACAAAATCAGGATTTTTATGGCATTTATATTCCTGAAGGCCATGCGCTGAGCAGCAAAGGTATTGCCTGTGCCATTGCAGACGGGATTAGCAGCAGCAATGTCAGCCATATTGCGGCAGAAACGGCGGTCAGTAGTTTTTTATCCGATTATTATTCAACTTCGGATGCATGGAGTACCCAAACTTCAGCTGCTCGGGTGATTCGTGCGACCAACTCTTGGCTGTATGCGCAAACCCAACAGAGTCAGGGACGTTTTGATAAAGATCATGGTTATGTCTGCACCTTGAGTGCACTGATTTTGAAACAAAACAGGGCACATATTTTTCATGCAGGTGATGGCCGTGTTTATCGCATTCAAGCCCAAAGCATTGAACAGCTGACCATTGATCATCGGGTTCGTTTATCTTCAACCGAGCATTATTTAAGTCGTGCTTTAGGTGTAGATCATCGGATTGAAGTCGATTATCAACAACTTGAATTATGTGAAGATGATTTGTTTCTCTTGATGACCGATGGTGTCTATGAATTTATCGATATACAGCAGATCTCGGATATGCTGCAGCAAAAACAAAATCTGGATACTATTGCCCAATCTATCGTCGAACTGGCCTTAAAGCGCGGCAGCGATGACAATCTCACCATTCAAATCATCCGAATTGATGCATTAGCTCAAGAGAAAAGCTTTCAGATTCAGGAAAATATTTTATTTCCACAGCAACTCAGTCATGGTGATTTGTTTGAAGGTTATCGCATTCATAAAATCCTGCACCAAAATCATCGCAGTAGCCTTTATTTGGCGCAGGATGCAGCCACACAAGCTCAGCTGGTCATTAAAACCTTGTCTGTCGATTTGCAGGATGACCTGAAAGCAGTGGAACAATTCCAGCTGGAAGACTGGGTATCCAAGCGTTTAAAACATGAAAACCTGATGCACTACTATCCGCATACAGGCAGTAAAAAGTTTTTATTTCAAAGTTATGAATACTTGCAAGGGGAAAGCTTAAACCGATGGCTACATCGTCAAAAAACTGCTTTAAGTTTAAAACAACTGATTCCGATTATTGAACAGGTGGCCAAAGCACTGAATGCCATGCATCGACTTGAAATGCTGCATCAGGATGTACGGCCAGAAAATGTCATGCTGCTTGAACCGATTGATGCTTTGAAATTAAAACTGATTGATTATGGATCGACGGCAGTTAGAGGGCTGGTCGAACTGAATCCTAAACATGCAGATGTGCCTTTGGGAACGTTGGCATTTATGGCACCAGAGTATTTTATAGGGCGCTCACCCTCGGTAAAATCAGATCAGTTTTCACTGGCAGTGATGAGCTATTATTTATTGACCCGGCAATTGCCTTATGGGACAGAGCTGGCGCGCTGCAAGACCGAAAAAAAATTAAAAAAGGTACGCTATCATTCACTGTCTGAATATCGTCCGGATTTGCCCAAGGGTTTGGATGCGATTTTTAAAAAAGCACTGTCAATTCGTCCAGAGCAACGTTATGAGGCACTTTCAGCATTTATCTATGACTTGAAACAGCCTGATCTTGAATTAAAAAAATCTGTTTCACGTCCTGTGATTGAGCGTCATCCCCTGACATTCTGGAAATGCTGCACCGCGATTCTGTTTATCTTATTACTCTTGGTCTTTTCCCTATATTTTACAAAATAAAGCTCTTTAATAGGCTATTCAATTATATTTTTTGAATTGTCAGCAGCAAGTTCGGGAATGTTTGGCATATTATTCAGTCCAAATATCTGCTTATTCTATGTGCAGGTTTTAATGAAACAGTTGCTGTTTGCATCACTTTATGTTCACGCGGTTTTCACCCTTTTTCTGCTCAATGAGTGAATAATTTTTGAATATGAGTCAGGTTGAGTCTGATCCAAAATTTATCCTTTAGCCCAGATCCAAGACCCAGTGCTCAGTAATTTTCTCAAAATATATAAACGACTGTGGGCTCGATCCAAGACGATGCTATGAGCTAATTCAAATCGATATGCTACTCAATTTCAGTGAGCTTTGAATATGAAGTAACTGGTTTAGTCCACTATGAATTTAACGCAGTATTACATTATGCCAACTGGAAATACATGTGTGCAGAATTAAATAGCATATTATTTAATATCAAATACTTAATTATTAAGTTCTTGGAACTTGTGAGGATGTGGTGGCTATCTTGCAAGTTGTATAATCAAAAAATACCAAAATTACATCAAAAAATATACGCTGATCAGTCAGTTTTTTGGCAGAAAATAATGCCTTGATTCGGCATTGTTCATTTATGCTACAGCATAATTTTTAAAACCAGAATCCCTCTAGGATTAGGATCATGTATACAGGATTGTATAAACCCGATATGAGCACGAGAACAATTCCGCTGAACAAAAAACCGCTAAGCTTGATGATCCTTTCAGTTCTTTCCAGTGCTGTCTATGCTGAAACATCTCGCAGCCAGCATCCTGTGCAACAACTCAACACCATCGTGGTCAGTGCTGAACAGACAGATCCGCAGCAGCAATACCAGACCGAGCTTGCGCAAACCTCAGGTGGAACCAATTTTATTTCAGCCCAGCAGCTTGAACATCAACATATTGCAAATAATGCCGATGTATTTCGTCTGCAACCCGGTATCTATGCTCAATCCCCGGGCAATGAAGGCGCCAAAGTGTCTATCCGTGGCTCGGGTATTAACCGGACATCAGGTGCGCATGCCTCTGGTACCTTTGTGCTGATTGATGACATTCCATTTACCGGGCCGGGCGGCACCGCTTATGAATTACTAGAGCCTTGGTGGATTGATCATGTTGGCGTCTATCGCGGTGCAAACGGTTTTAAACAGGGGGCGCTGGCGCTAGGCGGAGCGATTAACTATAAAAGCAAGACTGGTGCCGAGCAGAATGGTTCTGAACTGAAGTATGAGGCAGGCAGTCATGGTTATCAAAAATATCAGTTCAGTACTGGCCGTAAACTGGATCAGCTGGATTATTATCTGGCACTAACGGGTAACCAGTTTGACGGAATTCAGGATCATGCCAAAGGTGATGGCAAAGGCCTAGCTTTTAATCTCGGCTACCAGATTAGCCCGGACATTGAAACCCGTTTTTATGCCCGTTACCGTGAGAGCAAACATCTGACACCGGGGCGTATTAGGCAAGAACAATTAAAAAACAATCCTAAAGTAGCTGATCCTAATTTTGTAGGAATTGATGCCAAACGTATCCAGCCGGGCAGTACCTGGCTCGCCAACACCACCACCTGGAATTTGCAGGATGATGCAAAATTGACTGCTAGTCTGGCATATCATCATTATCCGTTAGACTTACGTGAAAGTCGCTATCGTACCAATGTCGATTATGAAGATATTACTGCACGTATTCAGTATGAAAAGCCCTATCAATTGTTGGGTCTGGAACATCAGGGGCGTATTGCCTTACGCAGTACCACCCATCGTCCAAACAGTGGTGTAACGGAAACTTTAAGATTTAATACAGAAATTGGTAATCAAACATATCCGGCAGATACGGTCACGCGCCGTTATACCTATCGTGGTTCAGACAATGTATTGCAATTTGATCAGCAGACGGCGCTCAATGACCAGCTCTCCCTAGATCTGGGTCTTGCAGCAGTCTATGCCCATCGTGAAAGTGAAGTGACTTATCCAGTTGCCAGTCCTAAGATCAATCAGTATGAGTGGGATTTTGCCCCACGTCTCGGGATGACTTATCAGCCGAATGAGTCTGTGCAGTGGTTTGCCAATTTAAGCCGCAGCATCGAACCGGCTCATCCTTGGGCGATGGCATGGTCATCTCCCTATTATTTTGATGAAGGAATTGCCTCAGGTCGGGTACGTGCTCCGATTCAATTAAAAACCCAGACTGCAAATACATTGGAATTGGGTGGACGTGGCCAATCAGGCTTTGGCGATTGGGCGCTTAGCTATTATTATTCTAAAGTTAAAAATGAACTTTTAACGTCTGAAATGATTAAGGATTATGGAGAGGGTTCAAGCAAAAATGAAAGAATCAGTGTAGAAGCAAATGCCACACCAACCATTCATCAAGGCGTCGAACTCAGTTTGGATATACCATTGCATGAATTTAAACACGGCGAGTTACGCTTGCAACAGGCCTATACACTGAGTGATTTCCAATACAAAAATGATCCGCTGTTTGGCGAAAACCAGTTGCCGGGAATACCCAAACATTTGTATCAGGCACAGCTCAGTTATGCCATGCATAATGGTTTTTATATCGGCGTGAATACCGAATATGCGTCCAAAATGCCGCATGATTATGCCAATAGCCGCTTTAGTGATGATTACCAGATTTGGGGCATTGACCTCGGTTATGCACCAGAACACCAATCATGGAAAACCTGGATCAATTTCAAGAATATCACCGATGAAAAATATGCTGCTGTGGTCATCCCGGGCCTAAATGATCAAGGGAAGGATGTGGCGCGATCTTCACCAGGAGAAGGATTCTCGACCTATGCTGGTGTGTCTTTCAAGTTTTAAACTTGAAACTGTTACAAGCGTAAAAAAAAGAGCGGAGATTAGCCCGCTCTTTTTTATATATGATTAATTCAACCATTAACTTTGGATAATTCCATTGACGCCCGTGACGATCATGTCTATCGCAATGGTACCGATCAGCAGCGCAGCAACACGGCCAACAATATCCACATATAAATCTATGTAGTTGGAGTATTTATGCTGTAAATGATCATGCAGATATTTCATTAGAATCAGCAGGCTGCAGGTCAAAAACAGGGTAAGAAAAATCACCAGCATGGTTTGCCATAAACTGAGCTGAATTCCGGTAATCACCGCCGCTGAAATGGTGCCCGGGCCAATCATAAATGGCATGGCAATGGTGCCTGCCAGATGATGAGGCGCCCCACGCATCACGCCAATGGTATCGGCGCCTTCAAAGACATAGCGATAACCAATCACCAGAAAAATGATACCGCCAAAAATCTGGAAAGATTCAAAGCGTACATGCAGCACTTCCTGAAAGAAGGCTTCACCAGTCTTGGCAAAAATGATAAAGACGATAAAACTGATCAGGCTGCCCTGAATCAATGCCATATTAAAGACTTTGGCCTCGGAATTACGGATAATTCCGAGCATATAAATACTCATCAAAAATGGATTGAGCAAAGAAAAAAACAGGGCAAAGGCATGTAAGCTTTCTGACATCATCAATTCCTTCTAAGACCTTGGGCAGTATTAATTTTCACGGTCTGGAAACAGGGGACGTGTACCCGGACTGATACGGTTAATATGCAGATACATCATATGACGTTCATATTTATCCAAGATGTCATTGATCACCTGTTCCTTGCTATAACCGACCAGATCATTGCCTTGTGAACCTTCAAACAGATAACTTTCTAGACGGTAGTAATAACGTTTGGCTCGTTTGCCGCGTGAGCTGAAGTTTGGCGTGTCATAACGCACCGGCCAGATTTCATAGACAAAGTTTTCTTCTTCATCGAGCTGAATAATCAGATCCAGATGATAGAGTTCCGGCTCATCATCTACCGCTTTCTCCTGTACATCGACATGCACGCCCTTATTCATTAGTTCAGTTGCTACCGCTTGAATAGCCGGTTTGCACACATCTTCCAGCATGCTGCGGGTTTGGGACAGGCTCGGATGTAACATCACCCGGCTAAGCCGTTTTTTCCAGTTGAAAATATCCACGTTTCCGACCACAGGAGCGGCATTCATGCTGGTACTGGCCTGACGGAAATCTTCCAGACGCAGGGACTTATATAGGCCCGCCATGACAAAGAAAATCACAAAGCTAAACGGCAGCCCCATAATAATAGTCGTGTTCTGTAAGGCCGTAACCCCATTCGCCATCAGCATCGCCAGGGTCAGCAGGCCTATGGCAATGGCCCAGAAAATACTCAGCCAGCGCGGTGAATCATGCTCGATATTGGTAAATTTAGTGGTGAAATTCCCCAGTACCAAAGCGCCAGAATCCGCAGAAGTGACATAGAACAACAAACCGGTAATGGTTGCGATCCCTGCGATAAAGCTAAAGCCAGGATATTGTGCCAGCAGGTCATAGAAACCATGTGCCGGATTTTCCAGGACAGTGGTCGCCAGCTGTGTATTCCCATCAAACATGACGCTATGTAATGCACTATTACCAAAAATAGATAACCAGGTCAGGGTAAATAATAGGGGAATAATCAAGGTGCCGGCGACAAACTCACGGATGGTTCGTCCACGAGAGATCCGTGCCAGAAATAACCCGACAAAAGGAGACCAGGCAATCCACCAGGCCCAGAAGAACAAGGTCCAGCTGTTCATCCATTCTTTAGGTTGCTCAAATGGAAAACTGGTTAAGGACAGCTTTGGAAACTGACTGATATAGTCACCAAAGTTCTGAATCAGGGCGGCCAGCAAGAATTCGGTATTGCCCATCATTAAAATAAACAGTAACAGGCCAATCGAGACATAAATATTAATTTCTGAAAGGACGCGGATGCCTTTATTGACACCGGATGCAACAGAAATAATGGTAATAATCACCGCGACTGCGATTAATCCGGTCTGTACCCACAGGTTTTCCGGTAAATCAAACAGCACATGCAGGCCGTAATTGAGCTGGACCACACCAATACCGCAGGTGGTCGCAATACCGAAAATCGTGCCGAGTACGGCCGCAGTATCGACCGTATGCCCAATCGGACCATGAATCTTTTTACCAAAAATCGGATAGAGTGCTGAACGGATGGTCAGTGGCAGGTTATAACGATAACTGAAATAGCCCAGGGCCACACCTATCAGTGCATACATGCTCCAGCCAGTTAAACCATAGTGGAACAGGGTCCAGACCATGGACTGGCGAGCCGCCTCGAAAGTCTGGCCTTCACCGACGGGTGGATTCATATAATGCGAGAGAGGTTCCGCCACCGAGAAGAACATCAGGTCAATCCCGATTCCGGCAGAAAACAACATGGCTGACCAGCTTAATAAACTAAATTCAGGCTTGGAATGTTTAGGCCCTAATTTAATTTCCCCATAACGTGAACAGGCAATAAAAATAATAAACACCAGATACAAAGTGGCAGCCAGCAGGTAATACCAGCTAAATGTACGACTGACCCAGTTCAGAATATTGGTGATGACCAGATTGGCCTGTTGATTGAATAAAATCGTGACGAGAGAAAAAAGCAGAATAAGTGTTGCTGAAACATAAAACACCACTTTATTCAGACTATCCTGCACTTGTTCAGTTTTCTTTTGCATAAATCTGTGACCGTAGTTTTATTGTCATGTGATTTACAGCGCAGTTCGATTTGACACAGGGTTCGACACTTAAAGAGTCAAAGCCGAATCAATTACAAACATTTGCAAATCCAAAACAAACTGCGCTGTACATCTGAGGTTGCTAGGCACTATAATTTTTATTAATTGATCGTTCAATTAAAAAAACGTTTTTTAATGTTACCTCATTCTGCTATTGCAGCATGAGTCCGATTTATAGATTCGTTATTCAGGTTAGTCTTATGCCAAAAGTTGGTATGCAACCGATCCGCCGTCAACAGCTTATTGACGCGACCCTAGCTGCTGTAAATGAACTAGGTTTTGCAGAAACCTCAATCAGCCAGATTGCACAACGTGCCGGTGTTTCGACCGGCATCATAAGCCATTATTTTGGCGGGAAAAATGGCCTCATTGAAGCAACAATGCGTTATTTATTGCAGCAGTTAGCTAAAACCGTGGCAGAGATGCAGACCCAGGTGGATGCCACACCTGAGCAACGTTTGCTTGCCATTGTACGGGGTAATTTTGCTGCACCTCAAACCAATAAGGCCGCTATGAAAGTCTGGCTGGCATTTTGGGCGAGCAGCTTGCATCAACCGGACTTGCATCGGTTGCAACAGGTTAACCATTACCGCTTACATTCCAATCTCAAGCACGAATTTATGAAAGTGCTGTCCAAATCAGAAGCAGAAAAAGCGGCACAAGGGCTAGCTGCACTGATTGATGGTTTCTGGCTACGTGGAGCACTGATCAGTGGCGAGATTGATCCAGAAATGCCGATCGAACTGTGTAGCCAGTTTATCCAGCAGCAATTGAAATCACACAAATAGGCGAGGGAATTACAGTGACTACCTATCATTTACAGCGTCCTTATATTCACGGCCAATATGTCGATGCAACATCGCATCGCAGCTTTGAAAGCATCAACCCTGCAACTGGTGAGATCCTGGCGGAAATCCAGATCTGCAGCAAAGAAGACATTGATCGTGCCGTCGAATCTGCACAAAAAGGGCAGAAGGTCTGGGCTGCAATGACGGCGATCGAGCGCTCCCGGATTTTAAATAAAGCAGTCGCTATTTTACGCGAACGTAGTGATGAACTGGCGCGTATTGAAAGTCTCGACAGCGGTAAAGCCTGGAGTGAAACCTCTACGGTAGATATTGCGACTGGTGCAGATGTCCTCGAATATTATGCCGGCATCTTGCCAGCCCTCGAAGGACAGCAGATTCCACTGCGAGAGACTTCATTTATTTATACCCGTCGTGAGCCTTTGGGTGTTGTGGCCGGCATCGGGGCCTGGAATTATCCAATCCAGATTGCATTATGGAAATCTGCACCAGCACTGGCGGCAGGCAATGCCATGATTTTTAAGGCCAGTGAAACCACGCCTTTGACCGCACTGAAACTGGCTGAAATCTATACCGAAGCCGGTGTGCCGCACGGGGTATTTAATGTCGTGACTGGCAGTGGCGAGATTGGCGCTTATTTAACTGCACATCGGGATATTGCTAAAGTCTCGTTTACCGGTGGTGTTGCCACGGGTAAAAAAGTCATGGCGCAAGCCGCAGATTCCAGCCTGAAAGAAGTCACCATGGAACTCGGTGGGAAATCTCCCCTGATTATCTGTGAAGATGCCGATCTTGATCTTGCCGCTGACATTGCCATGATGGCCAATTTTTACAGCTCAGGTCAGGTCTGTACCAACGGCACCCGGGTATTCATTCCCTATACCTTAAAAGCGGCTTTTGAAGAAAAAATCTTGCAGCGTATTCCTCATATCCGTATAGGCGATCCGCTCGATCCGGAAACCAATTTTGGGCCAGTCTCTAGTTTTGCGCATATGCAGAAAGTACTGAAATTTATCGAGCAGGGCAAAATCGAAGGGGCACGATTACTTTGTGGTGGTGGCCGTGCCACACAAGGTGATGTGGCCAAAGGTGCCTACGTCTTGCCCACGGTATTTAGTGACTGCCGGGATGATATGAGTATCGTCCAGCATGAGATCTTTGGGCCTGTCATGAGCATTTTAAGCTATGACTCTGAAGAGGAAGTCATTCGCCGTGCCAATGCGACCGAATATGGGCTGGCTGCAGGTGTAGTTACGCCTGATCTTGCCCGTGCGCATCGTATCATTCACCAGATTGAAGCCGGAATTTGCTGGATTAATACCTGGGGCGAATCTCCAGCAGAAATGCCGGTCGGTGGTTATAAACACTCGGGCGTAGGGCGTGAGAACGGACTTGTGACCTTACAGCAATATACCCAGACCAAATCGGTTCAGGTGGAATTGAGCCCATTTCAGTCCGTGTTTAGCGCATAAGGAGGTCTCAGCTTGATGAATTATGATTATATTATTATCGGGGCAGGCTCGGCCGGAAATGTGCTGGCTGCTCGATTGACTGAGGATCCGGATACCAAAGTGTTGCTATTAGAGGCGGGCGGGCCGGATTATCGTCTGGATTTTAGAACCCAGATGCCGGCAGCCTTGGCTTATCCTTTACAGGGCCGCCGTTATAACTGGGCCTATCTGACCGATCCTGAACCACATATGAATAATCGCCGCATGGAATGCGGACGTGGTAAAGGCCTTGGTGGCTCATCGCTGATTAATGGCATGTGTTATATCCGCGGCAATGCCATGGATCTGGAACAGTGGGCCAGCTTGAAAGGTCTGGAACACTGGAGCTATGCAGAATGTCTGCCCTATTATAAAAAGGCGGAAACACGCGATATTGGCGGCAATGACTATCATGGCGATGCCGGGCCAGTTTCAGTCGCAACACCAAAAAATGATAATAATGAGCTGTTTCATGCCATGATCGAAGCCGGTGTACAGGCCGGTTATCCACGAACGGACGATTTAAATGGCTATCAGCAGGAAGGCTTTGGCCCGATGGATCGTACCGTAACTCCGCAAGGGCGCCGTTCCAGTACCGCGCGCGGTTATCTGGATATGGCCAAAGGGCGTGACAATCTCACTATTATTACCCATGCCATGACCAACAGAATCCTGTTTAGCCAGAAGCAGGCAATTGGTGTGGAATATTTTGAAGGGCAAAATACCTTGCAGCCGATTCAGGTCTTTGCCGATAAAGAAGTGCTGCTGTGTGGCGGGGCAATTGCCTCACCGCAAATTTTGCAACGCTCCGGTGTCGGCCCTGCTGCATTATTAAACAGTCTGGATATTCCGGTCGTTCAGGACTTGCCGGGTGTGGGCGAAAACTTGCAGGATCATCTGGAAATGTACCTGCAATACCAGTGTAAAAAACCGGTCAGTCTCTATCCCGCCTTAAAGTGGTATAACCAGCCGATGATTGGTGCTGAATGGTTATTTCTAGGCACAGGTATTGGTGCCAGTAATCAGTTTGAAGCAGGTGGCTTTATCCGCTCCTCCGACGAGTTCGACTGGCCCAATATCCAGTATCATTTCCTGCCGATTGCAATTAACTATAATGGAACCAATGCCATTCATGAGCATGGTTTTCAGGCGCATGTCGGTTCGATGCGTTCACCCTCCCGCGGGCGTATACAACTCAAATCCAAAGATCCGTTTGAGCATCCAAGTATTTTATTTAACTATATGAGTACCGAGCAGGATTGGCGCGAATTCCGGGATGCCATCCGGATTACCCGGGAAATTATGCACCAGCCAGCACTTGATCCTTATCGGGGTGAAGAAATCAGTCCGGGTCAAGCTGTACAGACAGATACCCAGATTGACGAGTTTGTGCGTAATCATGCTGAAACCGCATATCACCCATCTTCTAGCTGTAAAATGGGCGAGGATGATATGGCAGTTGTGGACGGTTATGGCCGGGTACATGAAATGCAGGGTCTCAGAGTCATTGATGCTTCCATCATGCCCTTAATTATTACCGGAAATTTGAATGCCACCACCATCATGATGGCCGAGAAACTGGCAGATCATATTCGGGGAAATCCGGCTTTAGCTGCATCGACTGCGCCGTTTTATCAGGCAGCTCGAGTCTCAAGCCAAGCTTGAAATTTCTATTTTACAGGTGGAAATAGGCATAAACTTATATTAATTATGCGTTAAAATAAGCTGTATATTTTGATATTAATCAATCTTTAAGTAGGGCTGCATCATGTGTTCAGCCCTTTTATTTACCTAAAAAGAATTTTATATTTTATGAGAATCTTAAATCAAACCTTGCTCTTCGGCTGTGTCACATTTTCCAGTATTTGTAGTTTTGCAAATGACGTTCAAAATAATCAAATACAAGCAAGTGGCAACCTGAGCGTGGTGTCTAAATATGTATCACGCGGTTTAAGCAATGCACCGGAAGACGATAATATTGCACTACAAGCAGGGTTGAATTTGGCCTATGGCAACTTTTATGTGGGCTATTGGGGTTCTACATTGGGTTATTCCTATGCTGAGGTGCAAGGACGCAAAGGGCATAGCACCGATAAATTCGAGCATGATTTTCTGGTCGGTTATACGCACAGCTCGGAACATTATGATTGGGATTTCTGGAATGCCACCTACTATTATCCAGGGGGCGAAAACACCACCGGTAATGAGTTGGGTTTAAATGTCAGCCGTATGCTGGATGAAAAAACCAGTATTGGCGCGAGCGTATCGACCTATCTTTATGATGTGGCCTATGCCAATCAGGGCGATACCTTTTATACGCTGAATCTGAACCATCAATTGAATGATCGTGTGAATGCCAGTCTGACTGCTGCAGGTAGCTATTTTAATGATGAAGGCAAATATGAAGGTGGAGAACTGGGCGATACCCAAAAACAGCATGCCTTCCGTTATGCGTCTGCTGGACTGAGTTATGCAATCTTGCCTCAATTAAGTGTGTCAGGCGAATATCTGCTGGGGGGCTATGACCGCTACGGTGACAAGCAGCGAAATCTGGCTTTATTCGGTTTAAGCTATGATTTTTAAGGCCTTAAAGCTTAGAAGATGAAATGATTTTTATCTGTCTTAAATATGTTAAAGCTACATCAGAAGCGCTCATTCGATATTAAAAGCAACACATGGATCGTCACAAATTTTAAATGTGTTGATTCATGTTGTTCCTATTTCTTAGCTTTATAGAAAATATCGCGGAAAAACTCACAAACGTTATCAATTTCATCAAATGACTCTATAATAGCGCCCATTCTTAAAGGGTTCGCCGTAGTCTCATGACTACGTTATTACCCTGATTTATTTTTAAGTCAAGTTCTCCTGCGTGATTCGGCTTGTACATTCAGATTCAGCATCTTATTTGTCCATGGCGGCACATAAGAACATTTAGGTGTCCACATGGAAATCAAGGTCAATTATCTCGACAATCTGCGCCAAGAAGCCAAATTTGATGACTTCACGGTGATTGCCGATCAACCGATTCGTTACAAAGGCGATGGTTCCGCTCCCGGTCCATTCGATTATTTTCTGGCCTCATCGGCACTTTGTGCAGCTTACTTTGTCAAAGTATATTGTGCAGCACGGGATATTCCGACCGAAAATATTCGCCTGTCACAAAACAATATTGTCGATCCTGAAAACCGTTATAAACAGATTTTTAAAATTCAGGTTGAACTGCCGGCTGATATTTCAGAAAAAGACCGTCAAGGCATTTTACGTTCGATTGACCGTTGTACGGTCAAGAAAGTGATCCAGACTGGCCCTGAGTTTGTGATTGAAGAAGTCGAAAGCATTGATGCCGATGCGCAAGCCTTGTTAATGCCAAGTCTGGCCTCGGCAAACAGCACGTTCATTCCGGGCAAAGATCTGCCTTTGGAAGAAACCATTGCCAATATGTCTGCCATTCTGGCCGGTCTGGGCATGAAGATTGAAATCGCATCATGGCGCAACATCGTACCAAATGTATGGTCATTGCATATTCGTGATGCACAGTCGCCAATGTGCTTTACCAATGGTAAAGGGTCAACCAAGGAAAGTGCGCTGGCATCTGCACTGGGCGAGTTCATCGAGCGCTTGAACTGTAACTTTTTCTATAATGACCAGTTCTGGGGTGAAGACATTGCCAATGCAGAATTTGTACATTATCCGGATGAAAAATGGTTTAAGCCGGGTCCAAATGGCGAACTTCCGCAGGAAGTCTTAGACGAATATACGCTTGAAATTTATGATCCTGAAGATGAGTTATTGGGTACGCATCTTTATGACACCAACTCGGGCAATACTGAACGTGGTATCTGTTCACTGCCATTTGTACGTCACTCCGATGGTGAAACGGTTTATTTCCCATCGAATCTGATTGAAAATCTATACTTGAGTAACGGGATGAGTGCAGGGAATACCTTGCCTGAAGCTCAGGTGCAATGTCTGTCTGAAATCTTTGAACGTGCAGTCAAGCGTGAAATTATTGAAGGTGAACTGGCTTTACCAGATGTACCTGAACAGGTGCTGGCAAAATATCCAAAAATCGTGGAAGGTATTAAAGGTTTAGAGGAACAGGGCTTCCCGGTGCTGGTCAAAGATGCCTCATTAGGCGGTCAATTCCCGGTAATGTGTGTGACCTTGATGAACCCGCGTACCGGCGGTGTGTTTGCATCTTTTGGCGCGCATCCAAATTTTGAAGTGGCACTTGAACGCAGTCTGACTGAATTGCTGCAAGGTCGTAGCTTCGAAGGTCTGAATGACCTGCCGAAGCCAACTTTTAGCTCAAATGCCGTGACTGAACCAAACAACTATGTCGAACACTTTATCGATTCGAGCGGTGTGGTGTCTTGGCGTTTCTTTAGTGCCAAAGCAGATCATGAATTTGTGGAATGGGATTTCACCAACCATGGTCAAAACTCCAATGCAGATGAAGCTGCAGCTTTATTCGGCATTCTGGAAGAGCTCGGTCATGAAGCCTATATGGCGGTTTATCAACATTTAGGTGCAACGGCTTGTCGGATTCTGGTGCCAGGCTATTCTGAAATCTATCTGGTCGAAGATCTGATCTGGGACAATACCAACAAGGCTCTGGCATTCCGTGAAGATATCCTGAACTTGCATCGTCTGGATGAAGAACAGCTTGAGGCGCTGGTAGAGCGTCTGGAAGAATGTGAGCTGGATGACTATACCGAGATCAAAACCTTGATCGGGGTTGAATTCGATGAAAATACCGAATGGGGTCAATTAACGATTCTAGAATTAAAATTGTTAATTTATCTTGCGCTGCAACAATTTGAAGAAGCCAAGGATCTGGTTGAGCAGTTCTTGCAGTTCAATACCAATACCGTTGAACGTGGCCTGTTCTACCAGTGCATGAATGTCGTACTTGAAGTATTGCTTGATGACGAGATGGAACTGGAAGATTATGCACATAACTTCCGCCGTATGTTTGGTGATGCATGTATGGACGCGGTTATGGCTTCAGTTGAAGGCACAGTACGTTTCCATGGTTTGAGCGAAACCAGTATGAAGCTTGAAGGTCTGGATCGTCATTTACGCCTGATTGATAGCTATAAAAAACTGCATGCTGCGCGTGCCAAGTTTGTCGCAAAATAAATCAATTCCCTGAATGACTCAAATTTTAGTCGTTCAGGTCTGATTTTAAAATGGCTGATCCGGCTTCGGGTCAGCCATTTTTTCAGCACGACATAAACCAGATTATTTTCCTATCTCATTTCAATAGATAGAGTGATACAGGCTTATTTTGATTTACTTTAAAATTTATTAATCCCAGCTCTCGAGAGAACTGGGATTACCTAAAAAATTAAAGTGAAGAGTTAGTACGAACTGCTTCAAGATTGGGTAAGTGAATCAGAGAAATAGATATATTTTTTTAATTCACAAGAACTATCCAAATTACATATTTGGATAGTTTGGACCACCGCCACCTTCCGGTGTTACCCAGGTGATGTTCTGAGACGGATCTTTAATATCACAGGTCTTGCAGTGCACACAGTTGGCTGCATTGATCTGGAAACGCTTGGAACCGTCATTATTTTCCATGATTTCGTATACACCTGCCGGGCAGTAACGCTGTGCCGGCTCATCCCATTTCGGTAAGTTCACTTCCACCGGAATCGAAGCATCAGTCAGCTTTAAATGCGCAGGCTGGTTTTCTTCATGTACGGTATTGGATACAAATACTGAAGACAGACGGTCAAAGGTCAGCTTGCCATCCGGTTTAGGATAGTTCGGTTTAAACGTTTCAGCCGCCTGAGTTTTCAGTGCCGCATGGTCTTGTACCAGATCATGTAGGGTAAACGGTACTTTAAACACGTTCTGATCAATGAAGTTAAATGCACCACCGATCCATTGACCGAATTTATGCATTGCCGGGCCAAAGTTACGTGAGTTATATAACTCTTCTTTCAGCCAGCTTGCATCAAACTTGTCTTTATAGGCGGTCAGTTCTTTGACAAAGAAATCTTCGCCTTCAACTACACGCGCAACCGCCAGATCACCGCCTTTTTCCACACCAGCCGCAATCGCTTCAAATACCGCTTCGCCGCAGAGCATGCCGGACTTCATTGCCGTATGTGAACCTTTGATTTTGGCAAAGTTCAGGAAACCTGCATCATCACCAATTAAAGAGCCACCCGGGAAGGTAAATTTAGGCAGTGAGTTAAAGCCACCTTTGGTCACGGCACGTGCGCCATAAGAAATACGCTTGCCGCCTTCCAGATATTGTTTAATCAGAGGATGGGTTTTCCAGCGCTGCATTTCCATAAATGGATACATATGCGGATTGGTGTAGGACAGATCCACGATCATGCCCAAAGTCACCTGATTATTTTCAGCATGGTATAACCACCAGCCGCCACTCGAGCCGGTTTCATTGAGTGGCCAGCCGGCACCATGCATCACAAGACCCGCTTTGTGCTTGGCCGGATCAATTTCCCACAGTTCTTTGATCCCGATACCGTAATGCTGTGGATCTGCATCTTTGGCCAGGTTGAACTGTTCGATCAGACGTTTACCGAGGTGGCCACGACAACCTTCAGCAAAAATGGTGTATTTGGCATGCAGTTCATAACCCGGGGTAAAGTTATGCGTTGGTTCGCCATCTTTACCAATGCCCATGTCACCGGTCTGGATGCCTTTCACGGTACCGTCAGCATGATACAGAATGTCCGATGCGGCAAAGCCCGGAAAGATCGAGACTTCCAGTTCTTCCGCTTTCTGGCCTAACCAGCGCACCACATTGCCCAGCGAGATGACATAGTTGCCATCGTTATGCATGGTTTTTGGCACCATCCAGTGTGGGGCTTCTTGTGATTTTTCATCTGAAAGCAGGAAGAAAGTTTTATCTTCGGTCACCGGCACATTGAGCGGTGCGCCTTGATCTTTCCAGTCCGGGAATAATTCATTGATGGCACGTGGTTCAAGTACCGCACCTGACAGGATATGTGCACCGACTTCGGAGCCTTTTTCTACGACACAAACGGACAAATCATTTAAGTTGTTTTCAATTGCAAGTTGACGGATCTTGATCGCAGCAGATAGACCTGCAGGGCCTGCGCCGACGATGACGACGTCAAACTCCATCGATTCTCTTGTTATATCTTCCATAATATAAAATCCAGTTTCGCTATACGATATTTATAGCATTATCCAGATGGCTTATGAAGTCTAATTTTTGTTTTTTATAGGGATAGATTTTGAGAGTCTTGGATTGCTGTAGAATGAATAGAATTGAAAAGATCCGGTTCAATATTAGAAAACGGTTTAATTATTATTGGCTGCAACAAATAAAAAGAGCGACCTAAGCCGCCCGAATGAGAGGTTTTACTTACATATTATTCAGGTTCATGGCAATACTATTCACCATGTGAATCAGACGCGGGCCAATTTCATTTTCCAGTTTTTCCTGATTTAGCAAATAACTTGGTGCACCACAGTTAAAAGTTAAAATACCATGTTTGGGATGAATCAAAGGAACGGCCACAGAGTTCACATCTTTGGCCCAGTCTCCGAGAGATAAACAATAACCATAATCCTGATAATCGCGAATGGCGCGTTCTAGATTTCGTTTAATTGTTGTCCATTGATCTTCATTTCTTTTTTTAATGGCATCAAATAAATATTCACGTTCTTTCACGTCCATCGCTGCCAGACATGCACGCCCCATGGCACTCGAATGAATTGGTAAAGTTGAACCCACTGAACGGCGCATGGTTAAAGTCGTATCTGTATGTACCACTTCCAGATAGATCATATTGAGACGGTCACGTGTTGCCATTGCCACTGGCGCCTGGGCATAACGTGACATTTCTTCCATAAATGGATAGGCCTGGGTTCGCGCAGAAATATTGCTTAAGGCAGAATAGCCCAGAGCCAGTACACCGACATCGAGTAAATATTTAGTCGTATTTGGAAGTTGTTTCAGATAGCCTAAAGATACCAGCGTACTGGTAATACGCGCCACGGTTGGCTTTGGTAAATTGGTCATTTGTGCAATTTCTTGATTGCCCAACAACTGATTGGTCGCAGAAAAGCATCTTAGAATCTCAAGGCCACGCGCAATAGACGCAATAAATTGGGGATTGTTTTCGCGATGAATATGCGAGATCGGATCTAAGCGAATTTCATCAAAATTAGGTATTTCACCTGTTTTATTTTTAGTCATGGTCTACAGAAATAGAGAAGTAAATTAATGAATATCATAGCAACTTAGTTTCACGATACAAAATAAAACATTTAAATTGTAGATGAATTATATGAGTAACGACTAAATATTATTCTATCTCATGTCTAAATGCTGCTATACAGAGTAAATAACTGCAAAAAATAGTGAAGCTATTTTTAAAATAAAGCCTTTAAATAAACAATAAATTTTACCACTTTTTAAGCTCTCATCTCTGGTCAGCTCCTTATAGAAAGCAGCGTTAGTAAAGCGAAATTTAAAAAGCAATAATTTCGTATTGTGAAATATTATTCTATATAAAATCCATTTTAAAGCCAGATAAATTTCGTTTTTTTATAAAAAATAAATTTTTTGACGAATTTGCTTGCTGAATTTTTATTTTTATGGTTATTTATTTCGTAATACGAAACTAAAAATAAAACGGTAAAGGAATTTACCCAGACCATATACATGGAGATTCATATGATTCGCGATCCGGAAATGCTCGATCAACTTCTGTCTACGATTCGAGATTTTGTAAAAAATGAACTGGTTCCTCTCGAACATGAAGTAGAAGAGAACAATGCCATTCCTGAACATATTGTGGAGCAGATGAAAGAACTGGGTTTGTTTGGTCTGACGATTCCAGAAGAATACGGCGGTTTAGGCATTACCATGGAAGAGGAAATTCTGGTTGCGATGGAATTAGGCCGGACATCGGCTGCATTCCGTTCTCTAATCGGGACCAACAACGGTATTGGTTCAAGTGGCATCGTCATTGATGGTACAGAAGAGCAAAAACAGAAATATTTACCGCGTTATGCAACCGGCGAAATCATTGGTTCTTTCTGTTTGACTGAGCCAGATTCCGGTTCAGATGCTGCATCTTTAAAAACCAATGCGGTAAAAGATGGCGATTATTATGTTTTAAATGGCACCAAACGTTTTATTACCAATGCGCCACGTGCAACGACATTTACAGTCATGGCACGCACCAATCCAGAAATCAAAGGCGCCAGTGGCATTTCAGCATTTCTGGTAGAAGCGGGCACACCGGGCTTGAGCCTAGGCAAAATTGATAAAAAAATGGGTCAACATGGTTCTTATACCTGCGATGTTATTTTCGATAATTGCCGGGTGCATAAAGACCAGCTGATTGGTGGTGTTGAAGGCGTTGGTTTCAAGACAGCCATGCGCGTTCTGGACAAAGGCCGTTTACATATTGCCGGCTATAGCGTGGGTATGGCAGAACGCATGCTGGAAGATGCCTTAAATTATGCGGTTGAACGTAAACAGTTTGGCCAACCGATTGCGAATTTTCAGCTGATTCAAGGTATGTTAGCCGACTCAAAAGCTGAAATTTATGCAGCCAAATGTATGGTGCTGGATGCGGCACGTAAGCGTGATGCCGGCCAGAATGTGACGACGGAAGCCTCTTGCGCCAAAATGTTTGCCACTGAAATGTGTGGCCGTGTCGCTGATCGCTGCTTGCAAATCCATGGTGGCGCAGGTTATATCAGTGAATATTCAATTGAACGTTTCTATCGTGATGTGCGTTTATTCCGTTTATATGAAGGAACGACCCAAATTCAACAAATTATTATTGCGCGTGAAATGATTAAACAGGCAACAGCCTAAACACATAATTTTAAAATAGGGAAATATTAAAATGACGACAAAAATTAGATTTGATTGGCAAGACCCGTTTTTAATCGAACAACAACTGACTTCAGAAGAGCGCATGATTCGTGATGCGGCAGCAGCATATTGTCAGGACAAACTGATGCCGCGTGTATTGGAACAGTTTCGTCATGAAAAAACTGATCCGGCTATTTTCCGTGAAATGGGTGAGCTTGGTTTACTGGGCCCAACCATACCTGAACAGTACGGCGGTGCCGGTTTAAATTATGTCAGCTATGGTCTGATTGCGCGTGAAGTCGAGCGTGTCGATTCAGGTTATCGCTCTATGGCCAGCGTACAGAGTTCACTGGTAATGGTGCCGATTAACGAATTCGGTTCTGAAGAGCAAAAACAGAAGTATTTACCAAAATTGGCCACCGGTGAATATATTGGCTGTTTCGGTCTGACTGAGCCAGATCATGGTTCAGATCCGGGCAGCATGATTAGCCGTGCCAAAAAAGTCGATGGTGGTTACCGTTTAACTGGCGCAAAAATGTGGATTACCAATAGTCCAATAGCCGATGTATTTGTGGTCTGGGCTAAAGAAGTCTCTGCTGAGGGTAATGTCGGTGACATTCGCGGTTTCATTCTGGAAAAAGGTTGGGAAGGGCTGTCTGCACCTGCGATTCATGGCAAGGTCGGTTTACGCGCATCAATCACTGGTGAAATCGTGATGGATAATGTCTTTGTACCGGAAGAAAATGCATTTCCAGAAGTGCGTGGCTTGAAAGGTCCATTTACCTGCCTGAACAGTGCCCGTTACGGGATTGCCTGGGGTGCCATGGGCGCAGCAGAATTTTGCTGGCATACCGCACATCAATACACCATGGACCGTAAACAGTTTGGCCGTCCATTGGCAGCAAACCAGCTGATTCAGAAAAAACTGGCCGATATGCAAACTGAAATTGCCCTTGGTTTACAGGTAGCATTACGTTTTGGTCGCATGAAAGATGAAGGTATCGCGTCAGTTGAAGGGACTTCACTGATCAAGCGCAATAACTGTGGTAAGGCCCTGGATATTGCACGTCTAGCACGTGACATGATGGGCGGTAACGGGATTTCTGATGAATTTGGTGTAGCCCGTCATCTGGTTAATCTGGAAGTCGTGAATACCTATGAAGGTACTCATGATGTACATGCCCTGATTTTAGGACGTGCACAAACCGGCATCGCTGCATTTTGTAACTAAGTCTAGCTATAACATCTAGCCAGCACATGCTGGCTAGAGCGCCGACTATTTGTTGCCGTTTGTTTACAAATACCAGGTTTTCAATAAGATACCCAATTAAAAATCAAGTGGAAACATGCACATAAATTAAATACCCGATAGGCAGATGATAGGATTATCACCCTGGTTCACTATATCTTTCATATAAATAATTACGTGAAAGATAAAAGTTATAAAAGCACCGGAATGCTCAAAAATATTTTAAGGACGCCATGAATACGATCAGTGCGCAACACCCTCATTTGGAAAATGATAACCAACCCAAGAAAAAAGTCTGGATTCTGGCCTTTGTGTTCTCATTTTTGGCATTACTGGTCGATGGAGCAGATATTGCGTTATTGGCCTACAGTCTGACCAGTCTGAAACAGGAATTTTCATTAAGTAGTATGCAGGCAGGGGCGCTGGGCAGCTGGACATTGGCAGGTATGGCGATTGGTGGATTTTTTGGTGGCTGGGCCTGTGACCGGTTCGGGCGGGTTCGAGTCATCGTGATCGCCATTGCACTGTTTTCTTCATTGACTTTCTGGCTAGGATTTGCCGAAAGCTATGATCAGTTTAAGTGGCTGCGTTTTACTTCTGCGATTGGTCTAGGCGCCTTGTATATTGCCTGTAATACCCTGATGGCGGAATATGTGCCAACCAAGTATCGCTCGACAGTATTGGCCACACTGATGACCGGTTGGACCCTGGGCTCGGTCGTCGCCACTGTTTTGGCCGGCTGGTTATTGCCCGAATTTGGCTGGCGATATCTGTATTATATTGCGATTATTCCTATTGTACTTTCTGTCGCAATGTACTTTTTAGTGCCTGAACCCAAAGCCTGGTTAGATGCACGTCAAGCGCGCCTCGATGCCAAAGCCAGCGGGATTGTTCAGGAAAAACCTAAAAACACTTTTAAAATGGTTTTTGAAGATGCACTTAGCCGTCGCATGTTCATTCTCTGGTCATTCAGTACCGCATTTTTACAGTTTGGATATTACGGCGTCAGTAACTGGTTACCTGCCTATCTAGAGTCGGATCTGGGCATCAAGTTTAAAGAAATGACCATGTATATGATTGGTACTTTCCTGATCATGATGTGTACCAAAGTCATTGCCGGTTTTATTGCCGACCGTATTGGCCGTCGTGCAGTGTTCGCATTTGGCACCATGGGCACCGCAATTTTTATTCCGGTGATTGTGTTTGGTAATACCCCGGACAATATTCTCTGGCTGATGCTGTTTTTCGGATTTCTTTACGGTATTCCCTATGGCATTAATGCCACCTACATGACGGAAAGTTTCTCGACCAAAGTACGTGGAACTGCGGTTGGTGGTGCATATAACGTGGGCCGTTTAGGTGCTGTTTTTGCCCCACTGACGATTGGTTATTTTGCTCAGGGTGGATCTATTGGAACCGGTTTATTGATCATGGGAATTGCCTATTTTCTTTGTGGCTTGATTCCGGCTTTCTTTATTAAAGACCGCTTATTTGATCCGCAAAAAGCCGATTGATCTACCAATCAAAATATATAGAAAAGATGCTAGGAAGCAATATGATGAATAAAATCACGCAGGATATCGAAACAGTTCTCAAACAGATTCCTGATGGTGCACACATTATGACCAGTGGTTTCGGTCTGGCAGGCCAACCGGTGGAACTGATCGAAGCACTGATTGATCTGGGCCCGAAAGATTTAACCATTATCAATAATAATGCAGCCTCTGGAGATCGTGGACTTACCAATTTACTGTTATCGGGACTGGTCAAAAAAATGATCTGTTCCTTTCCACGCGCCAATAACTCTACTGTATTTGAAGACCTGTACAAGGCTGGAAAAATTGAACTGGAACTGGTTCCGCAGGGCAATCTGGCCTGCCGTATTCAGGCAGCAGGTGCCGGCTTAGGGGCAGTTTTCACGCCGACTGGCTTCGGCACCAAAATTGCAGAAGGCAAAGAAACGCGCCACATTAATGGCAAGGATTATGTGCTGGAATATCCGATTCATGCCGATTATGCCTTGATCTATGCCAATCAGGCAGACCGCTGGGGCAATTTGACCTACCGCAAGGCAGCGCGTAATTTTGGTCCGATCATGGCCAAAGCGGCGACAACCACTATCGCTCAGGTACATCAGATTGTGGAGCTGGGAGATCTTGATCCAGAGATTATCGTAACGCCGGGCATTTTTGTACAGCATGTGGTTCAGGTCGGAGATATCAAATAATGACTATTCAAAAACGTACTCGTGAACAGATTGTGGCAAAAGTCGCGCAAGATATTCCAAGCGGTTCTTTTGTCAATCTGGGCATCGGTTTACCGACCCGTGTGGCAGGTCATTTAAAACCGGAACAGAACGTGATCCTGCACTCTGAAAATGGTGTTTTGGGTTTTGCGGCCTTGAATGATCCTGAACAGGCAGATGATGACCTGATTAATGCCGGCAAGGAACTGGTGAGCATGCTGGAAGGCGGCAGTTTTATGAACTCTGCAGATTCCTTCGATATCATGCGCGGTGGGCATCTGGATATTTGCGTCATGGGGGCCTTTCAAGTGGCGATTAATGGTGATCTGGCCAACTGGCATACCGGTAATGCCGCTGCTGTACCTGCCGTAGGCGGCGCCATGGATCTGGCCGTCGGTGCCCGTTGTGTTTATGTCTGTATGGAACATGTCACCAAAAACGGTGCAGCCAAAATTGTTGAAGAGCTGACTTATCCGATTACCGGCAAGCACTGTGTAAACCGTATTTATACCGATTTGTGTGTGATTGAGCTCAAAGACCAGCAGGCCCGGGTCATTGAGATGGTGGAGGGGTTAAGCTTTGAGGAACTGCAACAGCAGACCGGATGTAAATTGCTGGATCATCGGCAGCAGTAGACAGCGCAGAGCTTCACCTTGTATAAATTACAGTATGCCTGTAACTTGTAAATCGTAGCTTAGGCTGCGATTTACGCATGTTTAAATGCTGAGTATTACATATAGATTTTGAATATCTGGAATAAGGCCGATCTTTACGCAATTTGAAGATATAAATACAAATTTTTGCTAGGGCGTGTCCTCATTTGAAAAATTGGTTTTAAATACTTAAAATCCTCCTTTAAGCTCTTTTGATTTCTATATTTTTTCAATGGCACGTACTCTTCTCACCGATGATATCTGGCAGCAAATTCAAGATACTATGCGATTACACGGTTGTTACTGTTCAAAGAATAGTAGAAATATCATGGAAGCGATCTTATGGAAACTGCGTACAGGCGCCACATGGCGTGATATTCCCCAAGAATTTTGTCCTTGGCAAACTGCTTACAATCGCTTTAATCGTTGGGCAAGCAAGGGATTGTGGGATAAATTTTTTTTAGATTACGAGGCATCTTGGATCAAGAATGGGTATTCATTGACGGAAGCTACATACGCGTGCATCAACATGCAAGTGGAGCTCGGCATGGTTTCGAAAGAGCAATTGGACAATCACGCGGTGGACGAACAACAAAAATACATCTTGCAACCGACGCGAATGGATTACCGATTGATTTTAAAATCACTGAGGGTGACGTCCACGACAGTCAAGTTGCAAAACAACTGATTGATACGGTAGACGAGGCAACTTATCTCATTGCTGATAAGAGGTATGATGCTGAGCACATTAGAATATATGCCAAGAACAAGAATATGATTCCCATTATTCCATTGAGATCAAACAGTAAGAGATCGAATAAGGAATTTGATAAATATCTATATAAATTAAGACATTTAGTTGAAAATGCTTTTGCGAGATTAAAACATTTCCGTGCTATTGCAACTCGATTTGATAAACTGGCACGCAATTATAAATCTATGATTCGTATAGCCTGTATATTTATTTGGTGCAAAGCCAAATGAGGACACACCCTAGGGCGTGTCATCAATTAAGCCAAATGATTGTTGAAGCCAGGTAGATCGCTGATAAGAAGTTTTGAGCCAATTTATCATAGCGTGTGGCAATAGCACGATACTGCTTGAGCTTGGCAAAAAAGTTCTCGATCAGATGTCTTGCCTTGTAGAGATTTCGATCATAATCACGCTGATCAATAGAATTACTTTTCGCTGGCATCACAACTTGACCCTTCGCCTCTAAAATTGGATCAATGACTCGATCCCTGGAGTTGTAGGCTTTATCCATAAGCCAGGTCTGGCTCAACGATAAGTCCAGCAACACATCTGAACCGTTTAAGTCATGGACCTGCCCATCAGTGAGATAAAATCCTGTTGGGTTGCCTAAAGCATCAGTACGGGCATGAATTTTGGTGCTTAAGCCCCCTTTACTGCGTCCAATCGCCTGATTTCCCCCCCCCCAGCGCTGTGTTGATGAGCACGTACAATGGTGGAGTCTAACATGGCATATTCATTATCACTGTCATGTGACAGTACTTCAAAGACTCTCTGCCACACACCTGTTTTAGCCCAACGACTAAAACGAGTATGCACGACTCTAAAATCACCAAAGCGTTCGGGTAAGTCTCGCCACGGGATACCTGAACGATACCGATACAATACCGCTTCAACAAATAGTCGGTTATCTTTGGCCGTTACTCCAACAGTACCCATTCGTCCAGGTAACAGATCTTTAATCTGTTCCCACTGCTCATCTTTTAATGCATAGCGTTTAGTCATAAAAGTATAATGGGGACAAGGCGGTTTTCCTCAAGCTAATTGATGACACGCCCTAATGATTGTTTTAAAAATAAGTCTAGAATATTAGCAAGCTAAGGAAGGTGATATTCTGCATGGATAGTAACTGTGATGAACAAGATATTTTTCATATTTTCAACCTGATTGGCCGCCATACCGAGCTTAAACCTATTCTCGATATCATCAGTCAGTGGCTTGAATCGCGTATTCCAGATGCGTTTGTCACCATCATGCTCTATAAAGAAGACACGCAAACCTTAAGCTTTATCAGTGGTAAACAGCACTTTTCAAAAGAATATTGCAGCGCAATCCAGGATTTAAAAATCGGGCCAGATCAAGGCACTTGCGGTACGGCTGCCTTTTTGCGTCAGCTCGTCATTAGTCCACACTTGATGAAAGATCCCAACTGGAGGTCTTACCGTGCTTTGATCAATGCAGAAAAACTGTCGAGCTGCTGGTCAACACCGATCATTAGCGCATCGGATGTTTTATACGGCACTTTTGCAACTTACTATCGAACGCCTAAAATACCGACAGAGTCTCATATCCGGCTGTTACAGCAAGCTGCGAATTTGGTTGCACTCGCGATCGAGCTTGATCATGAACGGCAGAAAGGACAGGCAATTAATGAAAAGTACTGTTCTTTCTATACCTATCATCCCGATATCATTTTTGAACTGGATTTACAGGGCTATGTGCTTAATACCAACATTGCCTGCCAGGAAATTACAGGTTTTTCCGAGGAGCAAATTCAAAACCAGCATTATTGTGCATTTATACCTACCGAATTCCAGGAACTTGCCAATGTTTCATTTTCAGAAACGCTGCAAGGTAAAGCACAACATTATGAACTTCCGATTTATAACGTTCAGGGAGATATTATCTGGCTGGATTTAACCAATTTGCCGATTATCCAGAACCAGAAAGTTACCGGTGTGATTGGTATTGCACGAGACATTACTTTACGCCGTAAAAATAAGGAAGCTCTACGACTATTAAAGCGTGGGGTCGAGGCAAGTCCAAATGGGATTTTTATCACCGATGTTTCGGAAAAAATGTCGATGGTATATGTCAACCCGGCTTTTCTGAAACTCACCGGTTATACCGAACAGGAAGTTCTGGGACGAAGTTGCTTTTTCCTATATGGAGCGGATACGGCAGCAGATCAGATTTTGTTACTCCAGCAAGCAGTAAAACAACAACAAGAAGCGCAGGTAACCATCAAAAATTATTGTAAGGATGGCAGCTGGTTCTGGAACCGTTTGACCCTTGGCCCGATTTTTGATCAAAACGGAAACTGCACCCATTTTCTGGGGATTCAGGAAGACATTACCCAGCAGCGTATTCATGAAGAATATATCAAGCATCAGCACACCCATGACCATTTAACCGGCTTGCCGAATCAGCATGCTTTCAAGCAGATTCTAGAGCAGGTTTTTGCACAGCGGCACGATAGCGCACAGCCTTTAATCCTGCTGTATATAGATCTGGATGACTTTAAAAATATTAATGATAGTCTGGGACATCTGGTCGGTGACCAGATTCTGAAAAGTGTGGGTGAGCGCTTGCAGGGTTTCGCTCAGGAAAACAATGTGCTATGCCGCTTTGCCGAAGATGAATTTATTTTACTCATGTCAGGTGAGTATGCGCAAAGTGAAGTCGAGGCTATTGCTGAAAAAATGCTGGAGCTGCTGTCCCAGCTTTTTATCGTGGATGAATACAAGATTCATTTAAGTGCCAGTATTGGTATTGTTGCAGATGACAGTTCGATTCAGCATTCTTCTGAGCTGATTTATCAGTCTGTTCTGGCGATGCAGGAAGCCAAAAGACAAGGCCGAAATATCTGGCAATGGTATGAAAAAACCAATATGAAACCTGCACCAGAAATAGATTATGCAAATCTGCGTATGGAACTGATGCAAGCGATCAACCAGAAACAGTTTAATCTTTTCTATCAACCGATTATTAATCCTGCAAATGGTCAGGTGACTGGCGTAGAAGCTCTGATTCGCTGGCAGCACCCGCAGCAGGGTTATATTTCTCCTGCGGTTTTCATTCCGCTTGCAGAACGAACAGGGCAAATTATCGGTGTAGGCCAGTGGGTTCTGGAAAAAGCCTGCGTAGATATTGCTGCATGGAACAAGCAGCACAATCGTCAGATCACCGTATCGGTCAATATTTCTCCGCTCCAATTCCGCAGGGCAGGTTTCCTGCAAATACTTAAACATGTCCTTGCAAGCAGTCAATTGCCTCCGGAACTGCTCAAAATTGAGATTACCGAAGGGGTGATTATTAATGGCGCAGATCGCACCATTGAAATTTTGAAAACGGTACGTGCTTTAGGTGTTCAAGTCGCGATTGATGACTTTGGGACCGGCTATTCAAGCCTGAGTTATCTACGGCGCCTACCGATCAACCAGATCAAGCTAGATCGGAGTTTTATCGAGGAACTGACACTGGATGATCAGAATGCTGCAATTGTTCAATCCATCATTCATCTGGCCCATCAGCTTGATTTAGATGTTGTGGCTGAAGGTGTGGAAACCTTGAATCAAGCCCAATTACTTTATCAACAAGGCTGTGATTTACTACAAGGCTTTTTTTATGCGAAACCTGCGCCTTTAACTGAATTAAAGCCTCTTTATTTATCCATGGAATCTGATCATCCGCAAAGAAATTAAAAATTCAAGGTGAAAGTACAGTGATTAAGGTCTGGGCTGGATATTCACCAAATTGTGTTTTTGATTCAGGTCATAATAATTAATTACAAACATCAGCAAGGCAAATAGAAAACCGAGTGCTACACAGGCCGGCCAGCCATAGATTTTCCATAAACTTAAAGACAGAAATGCACCAAGCCCGGCACCAGAAAAATAACAGGTCATGTAGATGGCATTAATACGCGAGCGGGCTTGGACTGAAAGCCGATAGACCAGATTCTGGTTGAGTACATGTAAAGATGAAATGCCAAAATAGGCAATCATCAGGCCCAGAATATATAACCATAAACTGCGCTGTGCAAAAGCCAGAGGAATCCAGGCCAAAATCAGTCCAGCTGTCGCGAGCTGTGCCAGCCACTTCTCCCGATGGCGGCCAATCATTTTCCCCGTCCATTGTGAAGACCAGATCCCGATTACCCCCACGACGCCCATCAGACCAATCTGGAAGTCATTAAAATGGTAGGGTGCTTCTGCCAGAATAAAAGTCATGGTGGTAAAAATGATGCTCAGCATTCCAAAACCCAGACCGCCGATAAGACTCCGTCGCATCAACATCGGTTCGGTCTTGGCAAAGGTAAATAAGGAATAATAGATCTGTAAAATGCTCATCTGTAACTGGCTTTTCGCTTTGGGTAACTGATACCACATCGCAATACTTAAAAGTAAAATGGCGCAACCACTTAATAAGTACACGGCATGCCAGGACCATAAGGTAGAAATCATTCCTGATACAGTTCGGGCAAACAGGATACCGACCAGAACACCACTCATCAGCAGACCCACCACTTCGGCACTTTTTTCACGCTGCGATAAATTGGCGGCAAAAGGAATCAGAATCTGGGTGCTAATAGAACAAAATGAGGCAAGCAGGGTAAAGCCATACAGCATCTGCAAATTACTGCTGGCAGACAGTCCGATCAGTGCCAGGCCGGTACAGCACATCAGGCTACAGATATATAAACGCTTTTCAAATAAATCACCCAGAGGCACAAACAAAAACAGACCGGCTGCATAGCCAATCTGAGTCAGGACCACTGTCCAGCCAGACTGCGCCACACTTATATTTAAGTCCTGGGCAATCGAATAAATTAAGGGCTGGTTAAAGTAATTACAACCTGCGCAGAGCGCGCAGGTCATGGCCATCATAAACATGAAACGGCGTGAGGGTTGCCCTTGGGCTGACATCCTTGTCTCCTCAGACTTTAGAAGCGATAGGTCGCTGATAAATTTACCCGTGAAATATCAGCTTCTTTGGCATCAAAGGTTTCGCGTTTACCATGATGATATTCCGCGCCCAGATTGATATTCGGAACTGGAGAATAAATCACATTGGCCACATAGTCGGTTAAGCGTTTATTACTTTCCGGATTTGCTCTTGCATATTCACTTGAGTCATCAAAGTCGACCAGACTGCCGGAAATGCTGCTCCGCCATTTTGGTGTGAACTTATGGGTAAAGCCGATATTCAGACTGTTAAATGAATTCAGTAAAAGTTCATCATTTGCAGTATCAACTGAATAATCGCCACCCCAGGCTGCGCCATCGACGGTCGAGCCCTGAACTAAATAGGCCGCAATCCGCTGATCCCCGACGATATGAAAATAATTGCCCTGAACCGAGTTTTTATCATCAATAAGATAGCGTCCACCAACGCCCACGCCCCAGCCGATTTTATTAATATCACCTGTATCCGTTTGAGCCTGCTTTTCATTGACAAAGCCTTGTGCCAATAAATGTAAGGGACCAGACTGATGCACATATTTGCTGGTGAATGCCGGTAAGGCAGATGAGCGGTCGCCACTTGCCATATATTCCAGGCCAATATTCCAGGTGTTTTCCGGATCAAGTTTGAAAGCATAACTGACTTGAGGCGTACGCAGAACCGAACCGCCGAGCAGTAAACTGTAGTCTACTGCTTCTGTGCTGATTTCAGGGGTAGACATCAGTGACCAGGCCTGACCAAAAGTCCAGTTATAATATTTAAAATGGGCATGACGAATGCGTAATCCGCCATCACCTTTACCATTATTGGTCCAGAAATCAGCTTCTACACGTGCCGATACATTTGGATTGCCGCCAATATCTTTGGCCAGAAAACCAATCCGGCTGGCCGCTAAAGTGAAATCTGAACGTACCGAATCCGGTTCAGTAAAAGGCACTTTATTGATCTGGTTAATGGTACGGCCACGCGTTTCGGTGGTGCTCTTAAAATCTACTGCGCCATCCAGGCGGATCAAGCCATAAACATCGACATTATCAAGCATTGAGCCTAAAGTCTTGGCGTCTGCAGTTTTAGTTTGTTCCTGTTGGGCTTTTAAGGACAACTGGGCTGCTTTTTGTTGTTCCAGCTCAGCCTGAATTTGCTTTAATTGCGTTTCTAAAAACTCGATACGATCAGGAGAAACCTCTGCTGAAAATGCCTGTGCTGATGCGATACTGCAAAGCGTAACTAATACTATTTTTTTCATTTCTTAATCCCTAAAGAAATTTTCAGATGTAAATAAGGAAAGCGCTTTCCTTTTGATTGCCTTAATTTTTAAATTTAAATAAAGGTGATTTTGACTTTCGAAGCATGAATATCGTGCTCGTCAAATGAGCAATACTCTGTTCAGCTAAAAACAGATATTGGCTTGCAAGGTCAAAAAAGATGAAGTGTGAGGAGGGTGGTTTGTTGAGCCGCCCTCCAGGTGGTCAGTTATTCTGCTTTTTGTGGATCGTATAAACGGTCTTTAATAAACAGGGCAGGAATCAGGCCACACAGGAAATAAGCTGCACCCATCACCATCAGGCCGGTTCCGATTGAACCATGCATCGCCAGATAACCGATGGTGATTGGAGCAAAGACAGCACCAATTCGGCCAATGTTAAATGCACCGCCGACAGCAGTACCGCGCACCCCGGTCGGAAAGCTTTCAGTCAAATACGTTGCATTAATGGCATAAGGAATACCGTACAGGAAACCGAAGATCAGCATTAAGACACCAATATTTTCAGGGGTATGCAGATATACCACCACTGGAATAAAAATCGCGGTGCCCATGGTGCCAAAAGCAAATACGATGCGGCGGCCAATTTTATCTGCCACATAGCCGGCAATCACTTTGGCAAAGATCATGGTCAGGAAAGTACCGACCATATAAAGGGCCATTTCCTTGAACTTGATGCCTAATTCAGCTTCCAGATATGTCGGTAACCAGTTGCTTACTCCAAAATAACCGAACAGCAGGAAACCGGAACTGAAAGACCACAAGATAAACATTTTGCCATGGGTCTTGTCTTTCAGAATGGTGACATATGGATTGCCTTTTTTGGCATCATTATCCACGATCTGACCCGTACGCTTCATTTCACGGACACGTTTCCATGATTCTGGCTCAGGCACCATAAAGTGCATCAAGACACCCAGTGCCAGTGGTGCAATGGTAATCCAATACAGCATACGCCAGCCAAACTCGGGAATAATCCAGCCAGACAGCAGGGTAATCACCAGCGAGCCCAAGGTAAAACCGGTCATGAGTGTGGCCAATACTGTGGTACGGTATTTGGTTGGCACATATTCAGACATCAAGGTGTTGCAGGCAATATATAAACAGCCTAAACCCAGACATGAAAGCGTACGCAAAATTGCAAATTCAGTATAAGACTGGGCAAAACCTGAATAGGCAGACAGTAGGGAGAAGGTGATGGTTGCCAGTACAATCACACGAACCCGTCCAAATCGATCACAGGCCCATCCACCGATAAACCCGCCAATCCCCATACCCAATAAAGACCAGCTGCCTAAAGCACCCGCCTGCATCGAGCTTAAACCCCATTCTGCTTTTAAACTAGTCAGGCTGAAAGCCAAAATACCAATATCCGCACCGTCACACAGCAAGATCAGGAAAGCAAAGATAAAAGCTGTAATCCACAGGCGTTTTGGTGCCTGTTTAATGGTGTCCTCGGAAGAGACAGGTGTTTTATTGTCTCCTGTGACGATCGTGTCGCTTGTCATTCTTATATCCTCTATTTATTAAAAACAGCATTCCTATGCTGCCACTACATCCATTTTATTCCTCACGGATACGTATTTTCCTTGATCTAAGGAGATTGCTTCTGTTTGCCTTAGCCGTATCCACCATCCGGCTGCAGTGATTTTTTCAATTTCCAGGCTGAAAAATCAGCATTTACTGAGGATTTATGTTTCACAAATCAATATTTAGTTTTGCTCTGTGGTTATTTTTTACTTAAATAAACAACCAAATTACATTTAAAATATTTAATTCCGTATTGCGAAATCAATTAATCATAAAATTACTAGCCAAACAAGAGTTTTTACTCTATTTTTAGTAAAAAATAACTTATTAGAGTTTATGGACTAAAAAAACTTGATTTAATGACCTAAAAATCATATGTTTTATACAAAATAAAGTTTCGCTATACAAAATAAATGGAGATTATAATGGAACAGGTCGTTCAAATAGAGCAAATCTCGACGCATGTGGCGATGGTTAAAATTCATCGGCCTGAAGCAAAAAATGCCTTGAATAAAGAAGTACGTCAGAAACTTGCTGCTGCTTTTCTACAGCTCAATGATGATGAAAATATCCGTGCCATTATTCTCACTGGGGGCGAAACAGACTTTGCCGCAGGGGCCGACCTGAAAGAATTAGCGACTGCTGAAACTATCCAGATGATGCAGCGCCGTACTGAACGTTACTGGCAGGCTATTGCCCAGTGTTCAAAACCGGTGATTGCCGCTGTAAACGGATATGCACTGGGGGGTGGCTGTGAACTGGCAATGCATGCTGACATTATTATTGCCGGAAAAAGTGCCCAGTTCGGTCAACCGGAAGTGAAAGTTGGCGTGATGCCGGGTGCAGGTGGCACTCAACGTTTATTCCGTGCAGTGGGTAAATTTCATGCCATGCGCATCATCATGACCGGTTGTCTGGTACCTGCGCCGGAAGCTTATCAAATTGGCCTGGTCTCTCAAGTGACCGAGGACAATGAAACCCTTGCCACTGCCATCAAGATGGCCGAAGGTCTGGCAAAATTACCGCCAATTGCCTTGGAGCAAATCAAGGAAGTGGCATTACTGGCCGAAGATGTGCCGCTCAATGCCGGACTTAGCCTGGAACGTAAGTCTTTCCAGATGCTGTTTTCTTCAGAAGACCAGAAAGAAGGCATGCAGGCCTTTATTGAAAAACGTAAACCGAATTATCAGGGACGATAAGCATGAGCATTCAAATTCAGAAAATCGGTATTATTGGTGTCGGCACCATGGGTGCAGGCATTGCCCAGATTGCCATTCAGTCTGGGCATGATGTGGTGTTATTTGATGCCAAAGCCGGTGCAGCCGAACAGGCGCAGGAAAAACTGGCTAAAACACTGAATACACTGGCCGATAAAGGCAAGTTTAGCCACGAAAAAGCAGCTGAAGATATTGCCCATTTATCAATCGCGCAGCAGCTAGAAGACTTGAAAGATTGTGATCTGATTGTTGAAGCGATTATCGAAAATCTGGAAATCAAGCAAAAGCTGATGCAGCAACTGGAAGCGCTTGTAAAACCGGAAGCCATTCTGGCATCGAATACCTCTTCATTATCGATCAGTGCCATTGCTGCCAATTGCAGTCAGCCGGAACGTGTGGCCGGCTATCATTTTTTTAATCCGGTACCACTGATGAAAGTGGTGGAAGTGATTGAAGGCTTCAATACCCGCGCTGATATTGTGCAAGCCTTGACTCAATTATCTACCAAGATGGGACATCGCCCGGTCAAAGCCAAAGATACCCCAGGATTTATCATTAACCATGCCGGTCGGGCCTTTGGCAGTGAAGCCTATGCCATTCTGAATGAAAATGTCACGCCATTTTATGAGATTGACCGGATTTACCGCGATGGGATCGGTTTTAAAATGGGACCTTTTGAGCTAGGCGATCTGACCGGTATGGATGTATCGCATCCGGTGAGTGAATCGATTTATCACCAGTATTATGAAGAAGCACGTTACCGTCCAAGTGTGATTACCCGTCAACGCTTTATTGCCAAACAGCTCGGTCGTAAAACCGGTAAAGGCTTCTATGATTACACTTCAGGTAGCAAAGTAGGTGATGTGGCTCCAACACTGGTTGAAAAGCTCGATCACTATCCAGCAGTCTGGCTAGGCACAGAATATAGTGAAGATCGTCAGGCGCTTGAGCAGTATCTGCAACAGTTCAATATTCAGATCGAACAAACTGAAACACCTTCGGCAGATGCCTTAATCTTAATTGCCACTTATGGTGAAGATGCAACTTCAGCCGCTGTCCGTTATCAGGTGACACCTCAGCAAGTGGTCTGCATCGACCTGCTCTATGGTCTGAATAAACATCGCACTTTAATGCCAACTCTTGTGACCAAGCCTGAACTGACTCATGCCGCACAATCGATTTTTAATCTGGATGGCGTGACTGCGAGCACAATTCAGGAAAGTGTCGGCTTTGTGGCGCAGCGTGCTTTGGCGATGATTGTGAACCTTGGTTGTGATATTGCCCAGCAAGGCGTAGCTACGGTAGAAGACATTAACATTGCCGTGAAATTAGGCCTCGGTTATCCGCATGGCCCAATTGAATGGGGTGATGTATTGAGTGCTGAAAAAATCCTGAAAATTCTGGATCGCATGACCGCGATTACCCGTGACCAGCGCTACCGTCCAAGTCCTTGGCTGCGTCGCCGTGTTCAGCTCGGTTTAGCACTTGTCCATAGCACACATTAATTAAAAAGTTAAAGGAATAACATTCATGTTAAATGCATATATCTATGATGGGTTACGTTCACCAATTGGTCGCCATGCAGGAAGTCTGGCAAGTGTCCGTCCAGATGATCTGGCAGCAACCGTAATTAGAAATCTGCTGGAAAAAACCGGTATTCCGGCAGCAGATGTAGAAGATGTCATCTTTGGCAGCACCAATCAGGCCGGTGAAGATAGCCGTAATGTGGCACGTTTTGCAGCATTGTTAGCCGGTATGCCGGTCACTGTGCCCGGACAGACCATCAACCGTCTATGTGCTTCGGGTCTAGGGGCAGTGATTGATTCGGCGCGCGCGATTACCGCAGGCGAAGGTGAGCTGTATATTGCCGGTGGTGTAGAAAGCATGTCACGTGCGCCTTTTGTGATGGGTAAAGCAGAAAGCGCGTATTCACGTGAGGCCAAAATTTATGATACGACCATTGGTACCCGTTTTCCGAACCGTAAATTCACTGAACAGTTTGGCGCACACAGCATGCCGGAAACTGGTGATAATGTGGCTGAAGAATTTGGTATTTCACGTGAACAGGCAGATACTTTCGCCGCTGCATCACAGGCAAAATATCAGGCAGCAAAAGAAGCAGGTTTCTTTGCAGGTGAAATTACTCCAATTGAAGTTTCTCAAGGACGAAAATTGCCGCCTAAACAGGTCACTGAAGATGAGCATCCACGTGCTTCTTCAACATTTGAAGCATTATCCAAGTTAAAACCGCTATTTGAAGGTGGGGTGGTGACTGCGGGGAATGCATCAGGTATCAATGACGGCGCTGCAGCACTGATGATCGGCAGTGAAAAAGTTCAGGAACAGTACGGCTTAAAACCTCTGGCGCGGATCCTGTCTTCAGCCGCGGCTGGGATTGAGCCACGCATCATGGGTGCAGGTCCAATTGAAGCAATCAAAAAAGCCGTAAAACGTGCAGGCTTAACGCTGGACGATATGGACATTATCGAGATCAATGAAGCATTTGCCAGTCAGGTATTGTCTTGCCTGAAAGGTCTGGATGTTGCTTTTGATGATCCGCGTGTCAACCCAAATGGTGGCGGAATTGCGATTGGCCATCCACTGGGCTGTTCGGGTGCGCGTTTGGCTTTAACCGTTGCGCGTCAGTTACAGCGTACCGGTAAAAAATATGCCGTGATCAGCCTGTGTATTGGTCTGGGTCAAGGCTTGGCAATGGTGATTGAAAACCCTGAAGCAGCTTAACCGCTTGAGTTATCACCTTCATGCCATGTATAGATGATATGCATGGCATTTTTTATTGCGCTATTTATATAGATAGAGAAATAAAAATCCCTGCACATGCAGGGAATGTTTAAATCAGTTCAAAGACTATTTGCGTCCAGTCACCAATAAAGTCGCTGAACCAAAGGCATAAACTTTACCTTCTTTATCGACAATCCGGCCTTCTGAAGTGAGTACATTACGTCCGATCCGGATGACTTCACCAATGGCAGTATAGGTTTCACCACTTTTCATGGCTTTCAGCATTTTCACATTCAGATCGATGGTCGAAAAACTTACCCCGGCATCAACCGTCGTATGCACGGCAGCACCGGTCGCACTGTCTAAAACCGTTGCACAAAAACCGCCATGAATCCCACCTTGTAAATTGTAATGGCGCTGATCGGGGCGTACTTCATATTCCACATAGTTCTCACGCACCAACGTTAGACGCATGGGAATAATTTCACTCATGGCTGAACTGGAAATTTCCCCATTCTTGATGGCAGTGAGATATTCAAGTCCGTTTAATTGTGATGTTGGCATAGCAACTCCTTGTAATGATTTATTTCGCCTTATGAAATAATATTCTGTTTTTCTAAAATTATGATATAACAGATAGTGATCAAAATGCTATATTTTTCCAGGATGGAATCATGACAATAAAAACTCTGGTTACAGATGCTGAATGGCAGGCACGTTGTGAGCTTGTAGCGCTTTATCGCATTATTGCGCATTACCGGATGACCGACCTGATTGATACCCATATCAGTTTAAGAGTGCCCGATCAGCCAGACTGCTTTCTGATTAATCAGTATGGCGTCGCTTTTGAAAAAATGCGTGCCTCAACGCTGGTCAAGATCAATCATGCAGGACAGGTCGTAGAAAGCTATGAACAGGACAAGCCGGTGAATATGGCTGGCTTCGTGATCCACTCCGCAATTCACGAAGCACATCCTCATCTGAATTGCGTCATTCATACACATACCGCAGATGGGATAGCCGTTTCTGCCCAGAAACATGGACTTCTGCCAATTTCCCAGCATGCGCTGAAATTTTATCAGCAGTTGGCCTATCACGAGTATGAAGGCGTGGCACTGTCAACAGATGAGCAGGAACGCCTGATTGAGGATTTAGCTGGTCATCGTGCCATGATTTTACGTAATCATGGCCTATTAACGGCTGGCGAAACCATTGCACGGGCTTTTCATGAAATTTATTTTCTGGAGCGCGCCTGTCAGGTACAGGTCAAGGCTTTAAGTGGCGGTGCTGAATTACATTATCCAAGTGAAGACGTGCGGATTAAAACCGCCAAACAGTTCGCCAGTCCGTTGGTAGAACCGATTTTACAGCGTGCCTGGCAGGCTGCTTTATCCCTGATTGAGCATCAATATACGGAGTATGCATCATGATTGTGATTTCCAGTACTGTGCCGAACATTGAAGCCATTCTGGTCAAGTCTTTTCAGAAATATGCCCCTGAGGACAGTTTTTGTACAGTGGACAGCCCGGAAGCAGAGCAGGCGACCACGGCCGCCTGCTGGTTTCCAGATCTGGAGAAATTGCAGCAGCTTCCAAAACTTGGCCTGATCCATTCGATTGCGGCCGGGGTCGAGCATTTAAACTTGAATGAGATACGACCGGATCAAGCCGTGTGCCGGGTACTCGATCCGCATCATCAAAAAGGCATGTTTGATTATCTGCTTTGGGGTGTGCTGTATTTTCAGCGTTATTTTGACCGCATGATTCAGCAACAAAAGCAGCAGCTATGGAAGCAGTATCGTCAGAGTTATAGCCAGCATATCCAGATCGGAATTATGGGCCTTGGGCATATGGGGGCTTATGTAGCAGAACGTTTTGCCGACATGGGCTATCAGGTCTCGGGCTGGGCCAATTCCCCGAAAGAGATTAAACAGGTTAAAAGCTATGTCGGTTCAGAACAGTTGTCCGATTTCCTGGCTCAAAGCCAGATCCTGATTAACCTGTTGCCACTTACAGAAGAGAATACCGGCATTCTATCTACTGAATTATTCCAGCAACTCCCTGAACAGGCAGCTCTCATTCAGGTCGGGAGAGGCCAGCATTTAATCGAACAGGATTTATTGAAGGTGCTGGATTCAGGTCATCTACGAGGTGCAATTGTCGATGTGTTTGAACAGGAGCCACTGCCTGCCGAGCATCCATTCTGGCAGCATGAAAAAATTATCGTAACCCCACATGTGGCCTCACATGCGCCGATGTCGGTAGTGGTGGAACAGATTCTGGAGAATGACCGCCGTTTCAAGCAGGGTCTGGAGTTGTGTCATCAGGTAGATGTCAACAAAGGTTATTAATTGTAGGGATACAGATAAAAATAAGGAGATTGCGAATGTGGGATACGATTCAAACTCAGGTTCAGCAAGGCATCGCGACTTTAAGCTTTAACCGCCCGGAGTCACTTAACAGTTTTAACCGGAAAATGCATGAGGAAGTGCAGCAGGTGCTGAAAAGCTGGAATACAGATCCGGATATACGGGTGATTGTGATTCGTGGCAATGGTCGGGCCTTTTCAGCGGGACAGAACTTAAAAGAACGTGCCGGACAGCTCGGCAAGGTGCCTTTGCCACCACAAGGTTCGCTGGCCAAATATTATAATCCCTTGATTAAGCTGATCCGTGAGAGTCCCAAACCGGTGATTGCAGCAGTAAATGGAGTTGCTGCCGGTGCAGGTGCCAATATCGCGCTGGCCTGTGATCTGGTCATTGCCAAGGAAAGTGCCCGATTTATTCAGGCCTTTTCCAAAATCGGCTTGATTCCCGATGCTGGTGGCACCTGGATGTTGCCACATTTAATCGGTTATGCACGTGCCATGGCACTGACTTTACTCGGTGAACCCTTACATGCCAAAGAGGCTGCCGAAATGGGCATGATCTGGAAAATGCTTCCAGATACAGAATTTGATGTTTATATCGACGACATTACACAGCGACTGGCACAACAGCCGACTTATGCACTGGCTTTAACCAAACAGGCCTTGCAACGCAGTGCTGAAAATACCATCGACCAGCAACTGGAGCTGGAACAAAACCTGCAATATCTGGCGCTAAACAGTCAGGATTATAAAGAAGGCGTCCAGGCTTTTTTCGAAAAACGCCCTGCACAATTTACCGGATGCTAAGGAGAGCTTGCATGAACATTCAGACCCGTATAACCGAGCTTTTAGGGATTCGCTATCCGATTATTCAGGGTGGCATGATGTGGGTCGGTACAGCGGAAATGGCCAGTGCTGTATCTAATGCTGGCGGCTTGGGAACATTAACGGCACTAACGCAACCAACGCCAGAAGCACTGGTCAAGGAAATTGCACGTTGCCGTGACATGACTGATCAGCCTTTTGCGGTGAATCTGACTTTATTACCCGCTGTGAATCCGCCGCCGTATGCCGAATATCGACAGGCCATTATTGAAAGCGGTATCAAGATCGTAGAAACAGCAGGCAATAAGCCACACGAACATATTGAGGCATTTAAACAGCATGGCATCATTGTGATTCATAAATGTACCTCGGTTCGTCATGCACTTTCAGCGCAAAGAATCGGTGCGGACGTGATCTCGATTGACGGTTTTGAATGTGCCGGGCATCCGGGTGAAGATGATATTCCTGGCCTGATCCTGATTCCTGCGGCAGCAGATCAGCTTACTGTACCGATTGTGGCCAGTGGCGGTTTTGCTGATGGTCGTGGTCTGGTCGCAGCATTGGCTTTGGGTGCAGAAGGCATCAATATGGGCACACGCTTTTGTGCGACTCAGGAAGCGCCAATCCATCTGAACATCAAACAGTTTTATGTCGACAATGATGAAAGGGCGACACATCTACTGTATCGGCAGTTTAGAAATACTGCGCGTGTTGCCAAAAATGCAGTATCTGAGCTGGTGGTGAAAATGAGTGAAGATCCAGGTCTGGAGTTTGAACAGATTCGTCCCTATGTCAGTGGTTTAAAAGGCAAGCTTGCGCTGGAAAATGGCGATGTAGATGCGGGCGTACTGACCGCTGGACAGGCGATGGGATTGATTCATGATATTCCGACCTGTCAGGCGCTGATTGACAATATCATGCAGGATGCCGAGCAGATTATTTATCAACGTTTGGCTCAATTTTTCCCGCGCTAGATCATCTAAGCGTTATCACTCAATAAAAAGCCATTCAAGCATGAATGGCTTTTTTTCATGTTGAATATTTTTATTTTTTAAATAGGAAATTTCACAGAATGACTAGATTTTATACTGGGACTTATATTATATTGGATTTAAAACATAATTTCGTATTATGAAATTTTAAGTCATAAATATACAAATTAAAAACTCATGCAAGGGAATTACGATGAGAAATTATATTGCGCCATTAAAAGACATGACGTTTGTGCTGAAAGACTTGCTCAATGTGGAACAGAAATATCAGGGCTATACCAGGTTCGCAGACAAAGTATCGATGGATATTATGGAGCAATATCTGGAAGTCGCTGCCGATTTTTGCCAAAACGAACTGCTACCGATTAATGCCACAGGCGATCAGCAGGGTTGCCGTTTACAAGATGGCGTGGTAACCACACCAGATGGTTTTAAAGCGGCTTATGATAAATATGTGGAACTTGGCTTTACCTCATTAACCGGTGATGAAAAATATGGCGGCCAAGGCTTCCCGACTTTATACCGTATCGCGATTTCAGAAATTATTACCGCGACCAACTGGTCTTGGGGCATGTATCCGGGCCTATCACACGGTGCTATGCGCACTCTGGAACACCACGGAAGCGATGAGCAAAAACAGAAATTTCTGGTGCCTTTAATTGCCGGCCGCTGGACTGGAACCATGTGTTTAACCGAATCGCATGCTGGTTCAGATCTGGGATTAATCCGTACCAAAGCAGTGCCAAATGAAGATGGCAGTTATAGCATCAGCGGTGAGAAAATCTTTATATCTGCCGGTGAACATGACCTGGCTGAAAATATTGTGCATATCGTACTGGCACGTTTACCCGATGCGCCTGCCGGTACCAAAGGTATTTCGCTGTTTATCGTGCCGAAATACAATTTGGATGAAGCGGGCAATGTGGCTTCGCGTAATGGCGTGGTCTGCAGCGCGCTTGAACACAAAATGGGGATTCACGGGAATGCGACTTGTGTACTGAATTTTGACAATGCCAAAGGTTTTCTGATCGGGCCTGAAAACCGCGGCCTGAACTGCATGTTTACCTTTATGAACTCGGCGCGTATTGGTACAGCGATTCAGGGTCTGGCAGCAGCAGAATCTTCTTATCAGGGCGCATTGGCTTATGCCAAAGACCGTCTGGCCATGCGTTCTTTGGAAGGTGCCAAGGCGCCCAACCAGCCAGCAGATCCAATTATTGTGCATCCGGCTGTACGTAACATGCTGCTGACTCAAAAGGTATTTGCAGAAGGTTCACGTGCGCTGGCCTATTATCTGGCGACCTATGCCGATATTGCTGAAGCAACCGATAATCCCGATGAGAAAAAAGCAGCTGAAGACCGTCTGGCATTACTCACCCCAATTGCCAAAGCACTCATGACTGAAACAGGCGTGGAAGCGGCGAAGCATGGTATGCAGGTCTTCGGTGGTCACGGTTATATTACCGAGCATGGCATGGAGCAGATTGCCCGTGATGCACGTATTGCCAGCCTTTATGAAGGCACCACTGAAATTCAGTCGATTGATTTATTGGCGCGTAAAGTTCTGGGTTCAAAGCTTGGCTTGCTGACTGCATTGACCGATGAGATTCAGGCTTATGTGAAAGATCATCAGCAACATGCCCAATTAAGCCAGCAAGTTGCACAAGTCAGCCAGCTAACCGAACAGTGGCTGGAGCTCACCAAAACCATTCAGACTCAGGCACAACAGTCTGTCAATGAAATTGGTGCGGCCTCAGTCGATTATTTATATTTCTCCGGTTATGTGGTGTCGGCTTATTTATGGCTAAAAATGGCGATTACGGCACAGCAGAAAATTGAACAAGGTCATACCGATCCGTTCTATGCAGCAAAAATCAAAACTGCACAATTCTTCTTTGCACGGATTTTACCAAGAACTGCAACGCATACTGCCAATATTCTAGCGGGTGGTGAAAGCCTGTTCCTGCTTGAAGCTGAAGAGTTCAAATTCGATTAAACCTTTTGACCCACGATCGCCTCTCTTGATCGTGGGTCTTTGTTTAATAACCCGTTTTGCATCTCAACTGTATTCAATATCAGTTTTTTTCTCTGCGGTTGAACAGACTATAAAACAACAAGATCAGGAGTCTATATGGATTTAGACGTGATTACTCGACAGTTTCCTTATGCTGATTTGCAACTTAACTATCACGAAGTCGGACAGCGTTCTGCATTTCCCAGCATTATTCTGATTCATGGCACAGGTGGAAATACCGACAAGCATTTTAGTTATATTTTTCCGATGCTGGGCATGCATCAGCGGGTGTTATCAATTGATTTGCACACACCTGATAAAGCTGATCTGGCGATTAGCGATTTCAGCCAGCAGGTCGAAGCACTGATTCAGCATGCAGTTGCAGAAGATGAAACTATTACAGTCGTAGGTTATTCACTCGGTGCCGTGATTGCTGCACAAGTCGCCGCGAGTCTCAAACAGCGCGTAGCGCGCTTGATTCTGTTAGCCGGTTGGGCAAAGACCAGCTCGGTGCAGCAACTGCGGACAAGCATCTGGCAACAGTTATTTAATGAACAATCCGCTGCCTTGCCGCATTTTGTCAATTATTGCCTGTATAGCGATGATTATCTATGTGCCCGTAGCGAACAACAGGTGCTTGATCTGGCACGCTTTGTTAAACCTTCCCAAGATGCAGCCAAACAACGTGAACTGAATTATCGCATTGATATTACCTCGATCTTGCCGGACATTTGTGCGGAGACCTTAATCGTCGCTTGCCATGAAGACCGCATGATACCTCTGGCTCAAGCAAAGCTGCTGTTTGCCTCAATACAGGACAGTCGTTATATCGAAATTGCGTCGGGACACGCACTGTATATCGAAGCGCCTGCAGAAGTGCTGCAACTGGTGAACCAGTTTAGCCAGCATCCACAGCAGTATCCGGCAAATCAAAAAATCCAGCCGTCGATGCCTTAAAACAGGAGAAAAATAATGCAAGCTCCAGTACAGCGCAGCAAGATTTTAATCGTAGGCAGCGGTTTCGGTGGTTTGGGCATGGCAATCCGTCTGAAACAGCAGGGCATTCACGACTTTAAAATCATTGAACGTGCCGCAGAAGTCGGTGGAACATGGCGTGATAATACCTATCCCGGTGTCGCCTGTGATGTGCCATCTCATTTATATTCTTTTTCTTTTATTAAAAATCCGGACTGGTCGCGTGTCTTTCCGCAAGGAGCAGAAATTCAGCGTTATTTAATCCAGTGCTGTGATCAGGAAAATATCCGGCCACATATCGACTTTCAAACTCAACTGGAAAAAGCTAGCTGGAATGCCAAAGCACGTATCTGGGAAATTCAGACTTCTCAAGGTCTGTATCAGGCAGAAATTTTAATCACAGCAACCGGACATCTTGCGGATGAACATCTCCCGCAAATTCCGGGTCTGGCAGAATTTCAGGGCCAGGTCATGCATTCCGCGCGCTGGAATCATCAGCTGAATCTGGATAATCAGCGCGTGGTTGTGGTCGGTTCTGGAGCTTCAGCAGTTCAGCTTGTGCCGGAAATTGCCAAAATGGCCAAAAGCCTGACCGTCTTGCAACGTAGTGCGCCATATATATTACCGCGGCCAGACCGGGCTTATTCTGAGTCAGAAAAACAGCTTTTCCGCAAAGATCCGGACAGTATGTCAGCACTCAGACACTCGTTGTTCTGGGGCAATGAATACAATTTTGCCCAGCGTCGTAATCTGAAAAGCCAGATCGAGCGGGTCAAGAAAAATTGTCTGCAATTTTTAAAACATCAGATTTCAGACCCTGAGTTACAGCATAAACTCACTCCGCATTATGAGCCGGGTTGCAAGCGCTTATTGCTCTCTAATGATTATTATCCAACCTTTTTAAAAGCGCATGTCACGCTTGAAGACTCGGCCTTGGCAGAAGTAAGCCAAGATGGCGTAATAAGCAAATCCGGCCATGAATTTCCTGCAGATATCATTGTATTTGCCACTGGGTTTGAAGCAGCACGTCCACCTTATGCGGCAAAGGTCGTCGGTAAACATGGCCTAAGTCTGGAACAACAATGGTCTAGCGGCATGCAGGGCTATCAGTCAACGACCGTACATAATTTTCCAAACCTGTTCATCCTGAATGGACCCAATACCGGCAGTGGTCATAATTCAGCGCTTTATTTTCTGGAAACCCAATTTGATCTGGTGCTGGATGCCTTGCAATTTTTTGAGCTGAATCAGATTCAGGTTTTCGAGGCTGATCAGCATGCTGAAAATAGTTATATGCAGGAGCTGCAGCAACTGTCTCAAGGCAGTGTCTGGCTATCGGAAAGCTGTAAAAGCTGGTATCTGGATCCGGTCAGCCGCAAGTTGACTCTGGTCTGGCCAGATTATGCGCATTCATTCAGAAATAAAAATCAGCATTTTATTCGTAGCGGTTATCACTACCAGTATCTGGAGCAAATGCAGCAAAAACTGGTGTAAAAGCCTGCTAGGAAAATTGAAACCTTAGAGTTTTAACAATACGAAATAAATTTAAAGCAAAGATAGGAGTGCTGTAATGAAAAATCAGCTATGGATGGAAGAATATAAAAAGTGGAATATCAATCCGGAATTTACCCGGCCAGATCCCGAGAAAACCCTGAGCATGACGATTGCTGATAATTTAGTTAAATTTCAGGATAAAACTGCATTTATCTATCGGAATCGCAAGTTCAGCTATAAAGACATCGACGTATATAGCCAGAAATTCGCCACCTATTTGCAGGAGTTGGGGCTGGCAGCTGGTGGCCGTATTGCAGTAATGTTGCCGAATATTATTCAGTACCCGATTGCGACCTTTGCCATTATTCGTGCCGGTTATGTGCTGGTCAATGTCAATCCGATGTACACTCAGCGCGAGCTGTATCATCAGCTACAGGATTCAGGGGCAGAAGCCTTGATTATTCTGGGACAGACTTTGGAGCAATTAACAGCACTAGATGAATGTCCTGCACTCAAATATGTGATTTCAACGCATCCGATGGATTTTATTCAGGATCAGCCCGTGACAGTTTCTCGTCAGGCTGCAGAATATCCAGATAAACGGTTTTTTGACTTTAAACAGGCGATTGATCAAGTCGAAACGATCGATTTCAAGACGCCTGTACAGCATCAGAAAGATACGGTCATTCTGCAATATACCGGTGGAACAACGGGTGTATCCAAAGGTGCTGAACTGAGCCATCGCAATATTCTTTTTAATATCGCGCAGAACAGTACGGTCTTTATCAGTCATTTCGGAGATCGCTATGCTACCGAAGATGAATATGTGTTCTGTGCCTTACCGCTGTATCACATTTATGGTTTTACTATCTGCCTGTTCAGTTATGGTTTGAGTCGCGGTTTCGCCAATGTCCTGATTCTGAACCCGAGAGATCTGGATGCTTTGCTGGATCAATATCAGAAACACCCACCGACTGTTTTTCCGGGCGTGAATACCATGTTTAACGCGCTGGGACATCATCCTCGATTTCGTGAGCTGGATCATTCACGTCTTAAAACCACCACAGGTGGTGGATCGCCTATTTTAAAAAGCACTGCCGAGTTATGGCATGAAATCACAGGCTGCCAGATTTATGAAGGTTATGGACTTTCTGAAACATCACCTACTGCGACCTTTAATCCACCGCTGAGCCGACGCTTTAGTGGCACCATTGGTTTGCCACTGGCAGGAACTGAAATCCTGATTTTAAACGATGAGGCCAAGCCGGTTGAGTTTCAGCAGGCTGGAGAAATCGCCATTCGAGGACCTCAGGTGATGAAAGGTTACTGGCAGCAACCGGAAGCAACGGCTCAGGCATTTACGAAAGACGGCTTCTTTCTGACAGGCGATATCGGCTGTATGGATGAGCAGGGTTATATCACCATTCTCGATCGTAAAAAGGACATGATTCTGGTGTCTGGTTTTAATGTCTATCCGAATGAGCTGGAAGGCGTACTGTCCAAGCATCCCAAAATACTGGAATGTGCCGTGATCGGGATTGAGGATGAAAAATCCGGGCAGGTACCCAAGGCATTTATTGTGAAACAGGATGCCAACCTGACTCAAGATGAGGTCATGGCTTTCCTGAAACAGCAACTGACCAGTTATAAACTGCCAAAATACATTGAGTTTGTGGCTGGATTGCCAAAGTCTACAGTAGGCAAAATTCTGCGTCGTGAACTGCCTCGTACTGTTCAGTCGAGTGCCAAAGTCTGCTAAAGAATAATCTAATTCATTAGATTTAAAGTAAAAAAGGAATCTAAAGATTCCTTTTTTATTGCTTGCTAGCTTATCGCTGCTGGATGACTTTTTTGCTTTTCAGCTCATCTATTTCATCCGGGCTTAAAAACTGGCTTAAGACTACATCGGTATCTTCACCTAAACAGGGTGGCGCTTTTTTATACTCTACCGGGGTCTTGGAAAGTTTAATCGGTGAGCCAATCGAGGTGTAATCTTCACGTAAAGTGTGTGGCATCTGGATGACCATCTCACGTGCCAATACCTGTTCTTCTTTCAGAGTCTGCTTCAGGTTATTAATCATACCAACCGGAACTTTGACTGCATGAATCAGATCCACCCAGGTTTGTGCGGGTTGCTTATAGAAATGTGCCTGTAGCACTGTGGTCAGCTCTTCACGATGCATCACCCGTCCTGAATTTTTTAGGAAACGAGGATCTTCGGCGACCTCAGCCAAGCCCACTGCCTGACACAAGGCCTTGAATTGCAGGTCATTGCCACAGGCGATAATAAACTCACCTTGCTGTGCCTTAAACACCTGATAAGGCACAATATTGGCATGCGCATTTCCAAAGCGGCCCGGCACTTTGTCTGAAGTCAGATAATTCATTGCCAGAACGGAGAGGGAAGCCACCTGGGTATCCAGCAGTGCCATATCGATATGCTGGCCTTCACCGGTTTTTTCCCGCGACAATAATGCCGCCTGAATGGCAATTGCAGAATATAAACCGGTGGTCAGGTCAGCAAAAGCCAGACCGGCTTTTTGCGGGCCGCCTCCCGGCAAGTCATCGCGTTCACCGGTGACGCTCATCATGCCACCCATGCCCTGAATAATAAAATCATAACCTGGTTCGTGTGCACGTGGGCCGTTCTGACCAAAGCCGGTAATTGAACAGTACACCAGACGCGGATTTAACTGACTCAGACTTTCATAATCCAGACCATATTTTTTTAGAGAACCCGCTTTATAATTCTCGATGACCACATCACTTTGCTGGGCAATTTTTTTAATGATCTCTTGACCTTCAGGCGTAGACAGATCCACGGCAACTGAATGTTTACCGCGGTTGGCAGAAAGATAATATGCCGATTCATGCGTATCTTCCTGCTTGTCATTTTTTAGCCAGGGCGGGCCCCAGATTCGCGTGTCATCCCCGTGATTAGGTTTTTCAATTTTAATCACTTCGGCGCCTAAATCGGCCAAAATTTGACTGCACCACGGGCCGGCTAAAATACGGCTTAAATCCAGTACGCGAAAGCCTGTTAAAGCACCCATCCTTACACTCCCTGTTTTATTGTATTCAATATCATCTAATTTCTAATCCTCATATCAAAATATCTTAAAATGATTTAATAATCAAATTAGCGATAACTAATTTCGTATAACAAAACTTAATATCAAATATTGTTGAAAATTCAACTTATCTTAATTACCTTGATTGGGCTCGACAGGAACAGCAAAAATAAAAGGAGATCTGAAAATCTCTCAGAGAAACCAAGAAAAACAGGAGCTAAAAATTGTCAGGATTGCATTTGTAGCAACCCGTCTATGTGCAAGATGGCAATTAAAACATCAATACGAAATAAGCAATAACAAGGATATTTACAATGACGGATCTCGCAACAGAATTAGGAAAAATCAAGCCCACGACCAAAAGAACCCAGCAAATTGCCTTTATATTTGCTTTTCTGGCCTTACTGGTCGATGGCGCAGACATGTTATTGCTGTCATTTAGCTTGAACAGTCTCAAAGCTGAGTTTGGCTTAAGCAATTTACAGGCAGGAGCACTGGGAAGTTTCACTTTGGCCGGGATGGCCATTGGCGGATTTATGGGCGGTTGGGCCTGTGACCATTTAGGCCGGGTACGCACCGTGGTCATTTCCATCCTGATTTTTTCTACATTGACTGCGGCACTGGGTTTTACCCAGAATTTTGAACAGTTCGCGCTATTACGCTTTCTGTCTGCATTCGGAATTGGCGCTTTATATATTGCAGCCAATACATTGATGGCAGAATATGTACCTACTGAATATCGGACAACAGTCTTGGGAACCTTACAGGCAGGCTGGACAGTCGGTTATATTGTGGCGACCTTGCTTGCTGGCTGGATTATTCCAGACTACGGCTGGCGGATGCTGTTCTTTGTCGCGATTATTCCAGCCGCCATGGCATTTTTTATCCAGAAACTGGTGCCAGAACCAGAGTCTTGGCAGCGGGCCAGACTGCAACGTTTATATGCGCCTGCAGATGTAACGGCAAATCGACCTGTTAAAAAAAGTACCACCAAGGAAATTTTTGCCGATCCTAGAAACCGCAGAATGTTTATCCTGTGGATTTTAACCGCTGGCTTTTTACAGTTTGGTTATTACGGCGTCAACAACTGGATGCCGGCCTATCTAGAATCTGAATTACATATGGATTTTAAATCGATGGCAGGTTATATGATTGGGACTTATGTCGCCATGATTTTCGGCAAGGTTCTGGCTGGCTTTGCAGCAGACCGTTTAGGACGCCGTTTTGTCTTTGCCTTTGGTGCTATTGGCACAGCGATCTTCCTGCCGGTGATTGTACTGTTTAATAGCCCTGACAATATTGCCTATCTGCTGATTTTCTTTGGTTTCCTGTACGGTATTCCTTATGCGATTAATGCCACCTACATGACCGAAAGCTTTGCAACCTCGATTCGTGGTACTGCGGTTGGTGGTGCTTATAATGCCGGGCGTATTGGCGCCATGTTTGCACCTGCAATTATCGGGGCGGCTGCAAGTGGTGGCTCTATCGGTTTGGGCTTCCTGATTATGGGCGGTGCATATTTCTTATGTGGTGCTGTATCCGGGATCTTTATCAAGGACCGTCAATATGATCCGCAAAAAGCATAACTATTCATAAAGTCTGTAAAAATGAGCCTGCTCGGGCTCATTTTTATATGAATCAAAGTGAAGCATCGTGCTTCTCATTTTTTATTCTGCATTCATTTCTTTTGGCAAATGAATATTTTTCAGGCCGTCATTGACTTTATTAAGAAGGTGAATCAGAGTAATGGCATCATCAAAAGTCAGCTTGTTCAAAGCCTGTCCATAAAAATCAAAAAAATCATTCTGCAAACTATCCCAGGTTTTAAAGCCTTCGCTGGTCAGCGCGACATTTTTAGCACGTCTGTCTTGCTCACTGATAATCCGTTCAACCAGACCATCACGTTCCAGACGTTTTAAAACTGCGTCCAGATTTTGCCGGCTTACACCGAGGTATTCGGTCAAATCAGAAAATGACATCCCTGATTTTACCCGCGGCCGAGACAAGGCTCCCAGTACAGCCCAATGCACTGGAGAAATTCCCAGTTCATTCGAGCATTTGCGATCCAGCGTATTCCCCACCTGAAACAGCCTGAAAAAAAGTCTATTGTGGGCAGAGTATAAGGATTGATCATATTTTTTTGACACAGTATCACTCATTTGATAAGCCACCCAGCTCAACACGTTTAAATAAAAAAGAGTATAGCTTAGAGCTCACTCGCATAAATCGAATTCCAGATTGCAGCGCGCATGTAGAACCCAAGTACACTGGCACCATATTAACTTGAGAAATCATGATTTTTTTCTCTTTATTCAGTCAGCTTGATTGAATGAAGCAACATAAAAAGTTTTTTCGATTCAGGTTGCATTATTCTGAAAATGAGCCTGTGATTGATAGTGCAAATCTAAGAGTAAAGCTGATATGTGTCAATGTCTTTAATTTGTTAAAATTATAAGTTATTGATAATAAGTTATAAAATAAATATATAAACTTATTTTATGTAAATATATTGACATAAAAATATTCTAATTCTATTTTAGTGATAACAGGCGATATATGAACAATAGTTAATCAGAATCAGATAAAAATATACCAGGGAGAGTTAAATGAAAGGGTTGAAGGATAAAGTCGTAATTGTGACCGGTGGCGCAGGTGGCATCGGTTCAGCAACCTGCCGCCGTCTGGCGGAAGAAGGTGCGAAAGTTGCGATCTTTGACATGAATATTGCAGCAGCAGAAAAACTGGCCGCAGAAATTAACCAGCAGAATGGCCAGGCCCTGGCTGTGCAGTGTGACATTACTCAAAATACTGTTGTGGAGCAGGCTGTACAGCAAGTAGAAGCCGAGCTTGGGCCGATTGATGGACTGGTCAATAATGCCGGTTGGGATATTTTCAAACCTTTTATCAAAACGAATCCGCAAGAATGGGAAAAACTGATTCAGATCAATCTGGTCGGTATGCTGAATATGCACTTTGCCGTTCTGAAAGGTATGGTCGAGCGCAATTCTGGCAGTATTGTTAACATTGCCTCTGATGCTGCCCGAGTCGGTTCTTCAGGTGAAGCGGTTTATGCTGCATGTAAGGGCGGACTGCTTTCATTCTCAAAAACACTGGCCCGTGAACATTCTCGTCATAACATTAAAATTAATGTGATTTGTCCGGGACCAACCGATACAGCCTTACTGGCAGGTGTCACCGAAGGTGCATCGAATCCAGAAAAATTACGTGAGGCTTTCACTCGTGCTATTCCACTCGGTCGTTTAGGTCAACCTGAAGATTTAGCCTCTTCGATTGCCTTCTTTTTAAGTGATGATGCCAGTTTTATTACTGGACAAGTACTCAGTGTTTCGGGTGGTTTAACCATGAGTGGTTAAGCAAAAACTGCTAGAAAATATGGAAAATAAAGTCAGACAGAGAAATACAGGAAGTAATAACAATGATTTTTGAAGATATCTTATACGAAGTAAAAAACGGTGTGGCATGGATTACGATTAACCGTCCAGAAAAAATGAATGCCTTTCGTGGTACGACCTGTGATGAATTAATCAAAGCCTTAAACAAGGCCGGCTATGACCGTGAAGTCGGTGCGATTGTACTGACTGGCGCCGGTGATCGTGCTTTCTGTACCGGCGGGGATCAATCCGCGCATGATGGAAACTATGATGGCCGTGGCACCATTGGTTTGCCAATGGAAGAATTACATACGGCAATGCGTGATGTGCCTAAACCGGTGATCGCTCGTGTACAAGGTTATGCGATAGGTGGTGGAAACGTATTAGCCACCATTTGCGATCTGACCATTTGTTCAGAGAATGCCATTTTTGGTCAGGTGGGCCCGAAAATGGGTTCAGTCGATCCGGGTTATGGCACAGCATATTTAGCACGTGTAGTCGGTGAGAAAAAAGCCCGTGAAATCTGGTATATGTGCCGTCGCTATACGGGCCAAGAAGCGGTTGCAATGGGTCTTGCCAATAAATGTGTACCCGCCGATCAACTTGATGCTGAAGTACAGGCTTGGGCCGAAGAAATCTGTCGGCGTAGTCCGACAGCCATCGCCATTGCCAAACGTAGCTTCAATATGGATACCGCACATCAGGCGGGGATTGCCGGCATGGGCATGTATGCACTAAAACTGTATTACGACACGGAAGAATCGCGTGAAGGCGTCAATGCACTCAAAGAAAAGCGCCAGCCTGAATTTCGTAAATTTTATAAATAAGGAAGATACAGCATGACTAAAAATCCTTATATTACGGAAGACTTAGAGTTTTTAGCAGAAACTGCTGAAAAGTTTGCGCAAAAATATATTGCCCCCGGTTTTTTAGAACGCGATCAAAGTCGGGTGTTTGATCGTGATCTGGTCAAAAAAATGGGAGAAATGGGCTTTATTGCACCAGAACTTCCTGAACAATATGGCGGCCAAGGCATGGGACGTCTGGCAGCAGGCATTATTCATGAAGCGGTAGCCAAAGCGGATTTAAGTTTTTCCTATATTAATTTGCTGGCTTCTTTGAATGGCCAGATTCTGGCGGAACATGGTCAACCCGAAGTGGTTGAACCGTGGCTGAAGAAACTGACCGCCGGTGAAGCAATTTTTTCGATTGCCTTGACTGAGCCGCGTGGCGGTTCAGATGCTGCGAACCTGCGTTTAAAAATCGAACGTGACGGCGATGAATATATCATTAATGGCGAAAAAACCTCGATTTCTGCAGCCGATCAGGCCGATGCTTCGGTGGTGTTTGGCCGTACTGGTGCCCATGAGGACGGCGCACATGGCGTGACAGCACTTCTGGTTCCCATGAATTTATCTGGCATTAGCACCACGCGTTTTGACTGTCATGGGCAACGTGCCATTGGTCGCGGTTCAATCTTCTTTGATAATGTTCGCGTTCCGGTCAATCATCGCTTAGGTGATGAAAACAAAGGTTTTGTGCAGGTCATGCAAGGCTTTGACTTTTCACGTGCCTTGATTGGTTTACAGGTTCTGGCTGTTGCACGTGTCAGTCTGGATGAAGCCTGGGAATATGCGGCGCAACGTGAAGCCTTTGGTCAGCCCTTAACAGCATTTCAAGGCGTGTCGCATCCATTGGCCGAGTATGAAACCCAGGTAGAGGCCGCGCGTTTACTCTGTCTGCAAACCTTATGGCTCAAAGACAATCATCTGCCACATACTTCCGAAGCTGGAATGTGTAAATGGTGGGGGCCAAAACTGGCCTATGACGTGATTCATCAATGCTTATTGACCTTTGGTCATGCCGGATATGACCGTGGTGTGATGGAACAGCGCATGCGTGATGTACTCGGCTTCCAGATTGGTGACGGAACAGCGCAGATCATGAAAACCATTATTGCGCGTAAAAAAGCAGGACGCAAAGCGGTACCGGCTTAGCTCATATTGAGCTCAGCCCTGGCCGATATAATTAAAATCAGGAGTAACCGAATGGAATTCGATGCAGTTCTTATAGCTTCCAGAAAAGAAAAAATGCTGAAAGAAGGCTACTGGTTAAATAAAACCATTATTGATTCTCTGCGTCAGACCATCGACAAGAATCCAGATAAAACCGCACTGGTCGGTTTTAAAGTGGAAGATCAAACGGAGCAAGTGTTTAGCTATCAGGATCTCTGGAACATGACCAATAAAATTGCTTTAGGTTTAAAGCAATTGGGTGTGGCTAAAAATGATGTGGTCTCGTGTCAGTTGCCGAACTGGTGGGAATTTACCTTGCTGTATCTGGCCTGTAGCCGCATCGGCGCCGTACTGAATCCATTGATGCCGATTTTCCGGGAACGGGAACTGGAATTCATGCTGAAACATGGTGAAGCCAAAGTATTTATCGTACCAAAAAGCTTCCGTAATTTTGATCATGAACAGTTGGCAAATCACTTAAAGACTAAAATTGAGACCTTGCAACATGTGGTGGTGGTCAATGGTCTTGAAGAGAATAATTTTGATCGGGTATTGGTCAATCATGGTCTTGAGCAAGATTCTTCCGCCGTTACAAACCTAGATCAGCTTGAAGCTCGTCCTGATGATATTACCCAGCTGATTTTTACCTCAGGCACTACCGGTGAGCCGAAAGGGGTGATGCATACCGCCAACACTTTATTTTCCAATATTGTTCCCTATGCAAAACGGCTACATTTAAATCAAAATGATGTCGTGTTAATGGCTTCACCAATGGCGCATCAAACCGGCTTTATGTATGGCCTGATGATGCCGATTGAACTGAATGCCAAAGTGGTTTTGCAAGATGTCTGGGATGTATCGCAAGCAGTCGATTTAATTCATCAGCATCAGGTCAGCTTTACCATGGCCTCTACACCATTTCTGAACGATCTGTCCACTACAGTGGCAGAACGGCATGATCAGGTCAGCAGCCTGAAAACCTTCTTATGTGCCGGCGCACCAATTCCAGGGCCGTTAGTCCAAAAAGCACGGGAAACTTTGGGCGTTAAAGTGATTTCCGCCTGGGGCATGACCGAATGTGGCGCAATCACCACCACACGACCTGAAGATAATGATGAACGTTCTTTTAGCACCGATGGTATTGCTCTACCGGGCGTAGAAATCAAAATCGTCAACAAAGCGGGGGAGATTAAGCCCTTCAATGAACCGGGACGATTAATGATTCGTTCATGTTCAAGTTTTGGCGGTTATTTAAAGCGCGCGCATTTAAATGATACCGATGCAGAGGACTGGTTTGATACAGGAGATATCGCCTATCAGGATGAGCAAGGCTATATCAGGATTTGGGGACGTAAAAAAGATGTGATTATTCGCGGTGGAGAAAACATTCCGGTGGCGGAAATTGAATCGCTGCTTTATAAACACCCGAATATTGCCGTCGTGGCACTGGTGGCCTATGCTGATGAACGACTGGGCGAAAGAGCCTGTGCCATTATCAAGCTCAAAGATCCGGCTCAGCCCGTGGCACTGAGCGATATTGTCAACTTCTTGAAAACCCATAATCTGGCAGTGCAATATATTCCTGAGCGTTTAGAGATTTGGGAAGATATTCCGATGACGCCATCTGGTAAAATTCAGAAATTTAAGCTTCGCGAACTTCTGGCCAATCATATTGCTTCAGCCAATTGATCTTTAAAGATAAACTCCTGAAATATATTCAGGAGTTTTTGCTATAGATTGAAATGGGAAGCCAAACCTTAAATTGATTTATCGCGTTATTTTAATAACTTCAATAAAGCTTCAGCTGTCACAGCCGAAGAGGCAGGATTTTGTCCGGTAATGAGCAGACCATCTTCTTGGACATAAGCCTGCCAATCATCAGCTTTGGAATATTGGCCACCTTTTTCTTTGAGCATGTCTTCCACTAGAAATGGCACAATATCGGTCAGGCCCACGCCGTCTTCTTCGCTATTACTGAAACCGGTGACCGATTTACCTTCGACAATCGAGCGACCTTCAGCATCTTGAACATCACGAAGTACGCCCGGCGCATGACAAACCAATGCCACAGGTTTATTGGCCTGCAAAGTCTGCTCAATCAAGGAAATAGAGTTCTGGTCTTCGGCTAGATCCCATAATGGACCATGACCACCGGGATAGAACACTGCATCAAAATCCTGATTTAAGACTTCACTTAATTTATATGTATTGGCAAGCTGCTGCATGGCCACTTCATCTGCTTCAAAACGCTGGGTGGTTTCAGTCTGTGCATCCGGTTCATTACTTTTTGGGTCTAAGGGCGGCTGGCCACCCGCAGGAGAAGCCAGAATTAGCTCTGCACCTGCATCAACAAAGCTATAGTAAGGTGCAGCCAGTTCTTCCAGCCAGAATCCGGTTTTCTTTCCGGTATCGCCAAGCGTGTCATGTGAAGTCAGAACGATCAGAATTTTCATATTATTTTCCTGTATCTCATTAAATATTGCGAATGGCTGCTTGTTAATTTAACAAGTCGCGGGCATCAGGAATGTTGTGATACGTTCATTTGCTGTATCGATACGTTTGTGTTTGAGTTGAATTAACTTAAGGCTGTATTTATGAAGCGAACAGTTTTTTAAGCGCAATTATCTGCCCATTAACAGGTCTTGCTGAAGGTCCGCCTGTTTACGCAGAAAATCCCAGACCAGTTTAATTTTCGGTTCGTGTTGCAGATCGACCAGCGTCAGCATCCAGAAAGTGTGGGTAAAACTGACCTGATCGCCCAGAACCTGTTGCAGTTCGCTTTTATCATGGGCCAAAAATTTCGGTAAAATAGCTAGCCCGGCACCGGCACTGACCGCAATTTGCTGGGCCAGAATACTGTTACTGCGAAAACAGGCAGTCAATTGCAGCGGTAAACGTTCCAGCGAATACAGGGCCGAGCTATAGACCAGATCATCAATATAATCGACAAAACGGTGCTGCTTGAGGTCTTCCAGTTTTTTAATTTGCGGATTTTTCTGTAAATAATGCTGACTGCCATACAGTTTTAGACAGTAATTCGACAGACGGGTAATGATATAGGGGCCCGATTTGGGCCGGTCAATCGCAATTACAATATCGGCTTCACGATGCGAAAGTTTGATCGCTTTCGGCACCGGAATCAGGTCAATGGTCAGTAAAGGGTAGTGCTGGGAGAACTCGGCCAGTAAGCGCGCTAAAAATGCCGTTCCAAAGCCTTCTGGAGCACCAATCCGAACCCGGCCTTGCAAGGGATCGTTGCGTTTGTCAATCTGGATAAAGGATTGTTCCATCAGTTCCACACGCGGCACCAATGCCAGACCTTCCGAGGTCAGCTCATACCCTGTCGCTTCGCGTTTAAACAGTTGCGTGCCAAGGGTATTTTCCAGCGCCTGAATCCGCCGTGCCACGGTACTGTGTTCCACCCCAATCAAGCGTGCTGCATTGGTGAGCGTTTTGGCACGTGCCAAAACCAAAAAGAAACGTAAATGATCCCAATCTACTTTCATCTTCTATTTAACATCCTGTTAAATCCCTGTGCATATTTGCACATCTATCGTGCATCAATTTCTATTGGTGGTCAAAGTGTTCTTTGTTAGTCTGCTGAAACAGCGTAAAAATAATACGTTTAAAACAGCCAGTAAAGGCAGACACAACGACAATAACAAACCAGCACGGAGCGACCATGAACGCCATTCATCATCCACAGCAAAGTACCGGATTCACCACCGCAAAACTCCTCATTAATGGTGAATTTGTCGAATCAAAAACCAGTCATTGGCAAGATATTATCAACCCTGCCACTCAAGAAGTTTTGGGTCAGGTACCATTTGCAACTGCAGAAGAAGTCAATGCCGCGATTGCTGCCGCACAAAATGCCTTTGCCAGCTGGCGCCAAACCCCGATTCAGGCACGTATGCGGATTATGTTGAAGCTGCAGGATCTGATTCGTACTAACTTAAAAAGTATTGCCCAAGTATTAACGGCGGAACAGGGCAAAACCCTGGCTGATGCCGAAGGTGACATTCAGCGTGGCTTAGAAGTGGTGGAGCATGCCTGTTCTATTGGTTCACTACAAATGGGTGAATATGTTGAAGGTGTGGCACGTGGGGTCGATACCTATACCTTGCAGCAACCACTCGGTGTTTGTGCGGGAATTACGCCGTTTAACTTTCCGGCGATGATTCCACTGTGGATGTTCCCGATGGCGATTGTCTGCGGTAATACCTTTGTCTTAAAGCCCTCGGAACAGGATCCGCTATCGACCATGATGCTGGTGGAACTGGCAATTGAGGCAGGCGTACCTGCTGGTGTGCTGAATGTAGTGCATGGCGGTAAAGAAGTGGTGGATCTGCTGTGTACCCATCGTGACATCAAAGCCATTTCCTTTGTCGGTTCAACCGCTGTGGGTACGCATGTCTACAATCTGGCCGGCCAGCACGGTAAACGTGTACAGTCGATGATGGGCGCGAAAAACCATGTCGTGGTGATGCCGGATGCCAATAAAGAACAGACCCTGAATGCGTTGGTGGGTGCAGCATTTGGTGCAGCCGGTCAGCGTTGTATGGCGCTTTCGGTGGCCGTGATGGTCGGGGACACCAAGCACTGGGTCGATGAACTGGTTAATAAAACCAAAACTTTGAAAGTTAATGCAGGCCATGAACCGAATACTGATGTTGGGCCAGTGATTTCGACCCGTGCCAAAGCCCGTGTCATCGATCTGATTAATAGTGGTGTTGAACAAGGCGCTGAATTGCTGCTAGATGGGCGTGATGTACAGGTTCTAGGCTATGAAAAAGGTAATTTTGTCGGACCAACGATTTTTAATCAGGTCACGACCGATATGCGCATTTATCAGGAAGAAGTATTTGGTCCGGTACTGGCGATCATACATGTTGATACTTTAGAACAAGCGATTGAGCTGATTAATGCCAATCCATTCGGTAACGGCGTTGGACTCTTTACCCAAAATGGCAATACGGCACGCACATTCCAGCACCAGATTGATATCGGTCAGGTCGGTATTAACATTCCAATTCCTGTACCTGTGCCGTTCTTCAGCTTTACCGGTTCGCGTGGTTCAAAACTGGGGGATTTAGGTCCTTATGGCAAGCAGGCAGTGCAGTTCTATACCCAGACCAAAACCATTACCAGCCGATGGTTTGAAGATGACCAGGAAACCACCGGTGTCAATACCACGATTAGCCTGCGCTAAGGAGTATCAGCATGAAGATTGCATTTATTGGTTTGGGCAACATGGGCGGCTCCATGGCACATAACCTGCTCAAGTCGGGCCATCAGGTTTTTGGTTATGACTTAAGTGCAGTGGCTTTACAGCATTTTGCAGAAGCGGGCGGTATCGTTTGTGACAGTCCACAAGCGGCCGCAAAACAGGCAGATTTTGTGGTCAGCATGTTACCTGCAGCCAAGCATGTACGTGAAGTTTATCTTGGTGAGCACGGTATTCTGAACGTGCTTCAGGCGGGCAGTTTGTGTGTCGACAGCAGTACCATTGACCCGCAAACCATTCAGGAAGTTGCTGCAGCAGCGCAGGCCAGACAGATTCGCGTCTGCGATGCGCCAGTCTCTGGCGGGACTTTGGGCGCCAAAGACGGTACCTTGACCTTTATGGTGGGTGCAGACGATGCCACCTTTGAGGCCGTAAAACCGGTCCTTGGCTGTATGGGCAAAAATCTGGTGCATTGTGGTGCGGTGGGAACAGGACAGGTTGCAAAAATCTGTAATAACCTGATTCTGGGGATTTCCATGACTGCTGTTGCAGAAGGCATGGCACTTGGGGCCAAACTGGGAATTGATCCGCAAGCACTAGCCGGGGTAATCAATAGTTCCACCGGACGTTGCTGGAGTTCTGAAATCTATAATCCCTGGCCGGATATCTGTGCCAATGCACCGTCATCACGGGGTTATACCGATGGTTTTGCAGCACAGCTGATGCTTAAAGATTTGGGCCTGGCTGTCGATGCAGCGCAACAGGTGGACCAACCGGTGGTTCTGGGTAGCATGGTGCAGAAACTCTATCAACAGCTTTGTCAGGAAGGGGATGCGCATCTGGATTTTTCCAGCATCATGCATCAATACACCACGCCACCTGCTTAAAACTTAAAATATCCAGATGGAGCAAGGATTCGCTTCATCAACAATACCTTGTCAGTAATAACGATAAATTCAGGCTGAGGTTTAACATGTTAGATTATCAAAAAACGATTGAAAATTTTGATTTAGATGCAGTGGCAAAGCAGTATCTGTCCGGTTCGATGCAGGCGCTGAACGCCTGTTATGAATGCTGCGACCGCCATGCAGATTCCGATGCAATTGCTTTGCACTGGTACGGTAAAGATGGCCGTAAAGAACAGTATAGCTTTCGCGAACTCAAGAAATACTCCAGCCAGTTTGCCAACTTTTTAAAATCTCAAGGCATTGGCAAAGGCGACCGCGTTTCCGGATTATTACCGCGGACTCCAGAGCTGATCATTACCATTTTAGCGACCTGGCGGATTGGTGCAGTGTATCAACCTTTATTTACTGCCTTTGGTCCCAAAGCCATTGAACATCGCATTCAGCTGGCGCAAAGCAAGCTGGTAGTGACTGATCTGGCGAATCGGGAGAAACTATCCGATCTTAGCGCTTGTCCCACGATCGTCACTGTACATGTCGAAACCGAGGCAGAGCGTTATCCACAAGACCTCAGTTTTTGGACGGTGTTAAACCGCCAGGCTGAAGGTTGTGAACTGGAAATGCTCAGTATCGATGAGCCATTTTTATTGATGTTTACCTCTGGAACCACTGGACCGGCCAAGCCCTTAAAAGTTCCACTTAAAGCCCTGATTGCTTTTGCCGGCTATATGCACAATGCCATCGGTCTAACCGAAAATGATGCTTTCTGGAATATTGCTGATCCGGGCTGGGCTTATGGCTTGTACTATGGGATTACCGGCCCGTTATTGCTCGGACACTCGACCCTGTTTTATGAGGGTGGTTTCAATGCCGAAAGTGTCTGCGACATTGTCAAGCAATATGGTATTACCAATCTGGCCGGTGCGCCGACCGCTTACCGCATGATGATGGCAGCAGATGCTGAACAGATGGCACAGCTACGGGGCAAGTTGCGCGTGGTCAGCAGTGCTGGAGAACCTTTAAACCCGGAAGTGATCCGCTGGTTTAAAGAGGTGCTGGATGTGCCAATTTATGACCATTATGGCCAGACTGAAGTCGGGATGGTGGTGTGTAATCATCATGCGCTACAACATCCGGTCCGTTCAGGTTCGGCAGGCTTTGCCAGCCCGGGTTACCGGATTGCAGTCGTCGATGAACAAGGTCATGAATTAACGGCTGACGTTCCGGGCGTCCTGGCAGTGGATATCAGTCAATCACCCATGATGTGGTTCTCGGGTTATGAAGAAAGCCGTAAATCGCCCTTTGTTGGACATTACTATTTAACCGGTGATACCGCGGAAATTCATGCTGATGGCAGTATGAGCTTTGTTGGACGTAGTGATGATGTCATTACCACCTCAGGCTATCGCGTGGGGCCATTTGATGTGGAAAGTGCCTTGCTGGAACATGATGCCGTGATTGAAGCAGCAGTCATTGGCGTGCCTGATCCTGAACGTACCGAAGTGATTAAAGCCTTTGTGATTCTGGCGAATAACTTTGCAGCTTCATCTCATCTGGAAGAAGAACTAGGCCAGTTTGTGAAAAAGCGTTTGTCTGCGCATGCCTATCCGCGCCTGATTGAATTCGTCACAGAATTGCCAAAAACCCCGAGTGGCAAGATTCAGCGTTTCTTACTGCGTAATCAGGAAATCAACAAGCAGCAGGTAAAGACCGCATAACTAGCCAAAGCCAGCAGATTGAATAAAAATATTAAATAAAGAGATTGAAGGAAGCATCCATGCAATTTACGGAAGAGCAACAACTGATTCAGGATATGGCCAAAAGCTTCGCTCAGGAACAGATTAAACCTTTTGCCGGCGAGTGGGATCAAAAAGGCATATTTCCTAAACAGACCTTGTCTCAAATGGGTGAGCTAGGTTTTTTAGGCATGCTGATTCCAGAAGAGTGGGGCGGTTCAGGTACAGGCACGCTGGCTTATGTACTGGCCCTCGAAGAAGTGGCAGCGGCAGATGGTGCAACGTCCGCCATCATGAGCGTACACAACTCGGTGGGTTGTGTGCCGATTCTCAAGTTTGGAACGGAACAGCAAAAGCAGCAGTTTCTAAAACCTTTGGCTCAAGGGCAAATGATTGGTGCCTTCGCCCTGACCGAACCGCATACCGGATCGGATGCTGCAGCGATTAAAACCCGGGCCGTGAAAGATGGCGATCACTACATTATCAATGGCGCCAAACAGTTTATTACCTCGGGTCATAATGCCGGGATGATTATTGTCTTTGCCGTGACCGATCCAACTGCGGGAAAAAAAGGCATGAGTGCATTTTTAGTGCCGCGCGACACGCCCGGTTATGAAGTGATTCGGGTCGAAGAAAAACTCGGTCTGCATGCTTCGGATACCTGTCAGATTGCTTTAACCGATGTCCGCGTTCATGAAAGTTTAAGACTCGGTGCAGAAGGTGAAGGCTTAAAAATTGCCTTGGCCAATCTGGAAGGTGGACGGATCGGCATTGCCGCACAAGCAGTGGGTCTGGCCCGCGCTGCATTGGAAGAAGCGACTGTTTATGCACATGATCGCGTGGCCTTTGGCAAACCGATTTTTGAACAGCAGGCGATTTCGTTCAGGCTGGCCAGCATGGCCACCGAAATTGAAGCGGCGCGACAACTGGTCCATTTTGCTGCACGTAAAAAGGAAGCAGGTGAAAGCTGTTTAACCGAAGCCTCTATGGCCAAACTCTTTGCTTCGGAAATGGCAGAACGTGTCTGTTCCAAAGCGCTGCAGATTTTTGGCGGTTACGGTTATCTGAAAGACTTTCCGATTGAACGCATTTATCGCGATGCGCGTATTTGTCAGATTTATGAAGGCACCAGCGATATTCAGCGTCTGGTAATTGCACGTAGTTTATAATTTTAAAGGGATTTTTATCATGCAATGGCAAACTATTTTACTCGAACAGCGTAACGGGGTCGGGCTAATTACTTTAAATCGTCCACAAGCCTTAAATGCCTTGAATAATCAATTGATCGTTGAAGTGAATCAGGCGCTGGATCAGCTGGAAAAAGACCCGCAGATTGGCTGTATTGTCATCACTGGTTCGGAAAAAGCCTTTGCTGCAGGTGCAGATATCAAAGAAATGGCAGATTTAAACTTTCCGCAAATTTATCTGGATGATTTTTTCAGTCTGGCCGACCGGATTGCCCAGCGCCGTAAGCCCTTAATTGCTGCGGTGAGTGGCTATGCCTTGGGCGGTGGTTGTGAATTGGCCTTAATGTGCGATTTTATTTACTGCGCTGATAATGCAAAATTTGGTTTGCCTGAAGTCACTTTAGGGGTATTGCCCGGCATTGGCGGAACGCAACGTTTAACCTTGGCGATTGGTAAAGCCAAAGCCATGGAAATGTGTCTGACTGCACGTCACATGGGCGCGCAAGAAGCCGAGCAAAGTGGGTTAGTGGCACGTGTCTTTGCCAAAGAAGAGTTACTAGAACAAACTCTGCAAGCTGCCGAAAAAATTGCTGAAAAGTCGCTTACGGCCGTGATGATGATTAAAGAATCAATTAATCGGGCTTTTGAAGTCAGTCTGGCCGAAGGTCTACGCTTTGAACGACGGATATTCCATTCCATTTTTGCCGGTGCTGATCAAAAGGAAGGCATGCAGGCTTTTGTCGAAAAACGCCCAGCCAAATTCACCCATCAATAAAACAAAAATAGGAAAATAAAATGAGTGATGAAAATAATTTAGCGATTCGGGTACAAGGACGTTTAGGCATTATCAGCCTGGACCGCACCAGTCATTTAAATGCCTTAACCCTGCGGATGATTCAAGGGATTCAGTCACAACTAGATCAGTGGCGCCATGATCCAGCGGTGCAAGCGATTCTGATCAATTCTAACAGTCCCAAGGCATTCTGTGCCGGAGGAGACATCCGTTATCTGTATGACAGCTATCAGGCAGGCAATACCCAATATCAGGATTTTTTTGCCACTGAATATAGCATGCTGAGCACACTGCGCAATTTTCCAAAGGCTGTCATCGTGATGATGGATGGTTATGTTCTGGGCGGCGGCTTTGGTCTGGCTCAAGCCTGTCATATTAAAGTGAGCAGTGAAAAATCACGCTTTGCCATGCCAGAAACCGCGATTGGATTTTTCCCGGATGTGGGAGCCACCCACTTTCTCTCCCGACTGGATGATGTAGGCATTTATATGGCGTTGACAGGGGAGCAGATCAGCAGCAGTGATGCGCTATATCTGGATCTGGTCGATTATCATGTACCGAGTGAAAATTTTGCTGAACTGGAAACCGCATTGATTGCTGCACCGGTATTAAATCAGATTGAAATCCAGAAAATCATCAGTGCGTACATTACCCATCCGGTAGAAAGCGAGTTGCAAAAACGTGCAGATCTGATTAGTCAGCATTTTGGCCATCCAAACCTCGATGAGATCGAACAGAGTTTGGTACATGCAAGTAGTGCTACCGATCAGGAGTGGGCCAATAAAATGCTGGTCATCTTGCAGCAACGTCCAGTCATGGCCAAGCAAACGAGTCTGAAGTTACAGCAGGCAGGACAAAATTTATCGCTGGAAAAATGTATGCAACTGGAGCGAGATCTGCAGGATGTCTGGTTGGAGCAAGGCGACTTTATTGAAGGTGTACGTGCACTGATTATTGATAAAGATAAAAATCCACAATGGCAAACCGATAATTCGAAATTTGAAAAAACGCTGGAAAAACTCTGGCCGGTTTGGACTCAACAGCGCGTAGAAAATACATATTAAAGATTCAGATTAAAAACCCTCTCATACGCAGTAATGAGAGGGTTTTTCGCCGAGCTTTCAACATAGGATTTTACCCTAACTTACTATTATTAATGGGATTTTTTCCTTTTCTTGCCACCGCCATCTTGCTTGTTGACAGTAGACCAGGCAATACGTTCGGCTTCCTCCTCAGAATGACCGCGTTCTTTTTCGCTTTCTTCAATATGTTCGGCCTGCCGTTTTTGTTTATCGGTATAGGCTGATTTGTCACCTCTAGGCATATTGCTGTCCTCATCAAGGTTGGCTGAAATTACTATAACAATGACCTGTTTCTATGGCGGTAAATATCTGTCATGTATTTGTTGAAATTATTTTATAAAACCAGCATCTTTTAAGTGATAGAAAACCTGAAGAATAAATGAATGAAGATAACGGTTCTCACTGACTGTTATCTTCAAATTCTAATTAACCGTTAATGATACTGCCTCCATTAACATGAATGACTTGACCGGAAATATAACTGGCTTCTTCACTCGCTAGAAATAAATACGCTGGTGCGACTTCACTAGGCTGGCCCATCCGACCCATGGGTGTCTGTTTACCGAACTCTTTGAGCTGTTCTTCATCAAAACTGCTTGGAATGAGGGGAGTCCAGATGGGGCCGGGTGCTACGCCGTTGACCCGGATCCCGGTTTTATTTTTTAACAAACTGGTGGAAAGACTGCGGGTAAATGTGGTGATGGCACCTTTGGTACTTGAGTAATCAATCAGTTCATCATGTCCATGATAACTGGTAATACTGGTGGTATTAATAATGCTGTCACCTTCTTGCATGTGCGGAATCACAGCCTGAGTCAAGTGAAACATCGACAGAATATTCACATTAAAGGTCTTAAAAAGTTGCTCAGGAGAAATATCGCTAATACTTTTTTGCGGATATTGAACCCCGGCATTATTGACCAGAATATTAATGGTTTTAAATTCCTGAAGCGTCTGCTCAACCATTTTCTTGATTTCATCTTGATCTTGTAAATCACACTTGATCAGTAAACAACGCCGTCCTGCATCCTCTACCATCTTTCTGGTATCTTGAGCATCCTGATCTTCATCCAGATAACAAATCACAATATCAGCACCTTCACGGGCAAACAAGACCGAGACTGACCGACCTATACCGCTATCGCCACCTGTGATCAGGGCGATTTTACCTTTAAGTTTATCGCTACCTTTATAATTCGGTTTGATGACTTCCGGTGCAGGATCCATTTTGGTTTGCACACCAGGTTGATGATCTTGAGTTTCAGTTGAAGCAGGGGTTTCAGGATAGTTATTCATGTTTTCCCTTTTTCTGTACAAAGTTTAGAAATATCTTAGAGGCTTTCTAGCTTTATGCATTCGGTCTCAACATTTAATAACAGAATGCATTCGAGATTTATCAATTATTCATAGAGCTGTGATTGACATGATTTTAAGTAAAACTAGATACCGCCATTGTCTAAATCTTAATAGAACAGAATACCGCCTATGGTTTACAGCATTCTATCTCTCACATTTTGAGCAACCATTTCTATCAGAGTTTTTATGTCCTTTTAGGATATGGCTCTAGATTTAATTAAGCATCTAAAATTATTGAATAAATTAATAATTATGATATTCATTAAAATTGATCTGGGCGGATTCAAGCGGCAAGTGCAACAGTATAAAAACCAGCCATAACATCACTAGGCGTATACCAACCTAGTGTTTTTCTAGGACGATGGTTGAGTGCAAATTCTATCTGCTCTATTTGTTCGTTTGA